>NZ_JBSGXZ010000062.1:0-40367 GCF_053610285.1 Lentzea sp. NPDC054927 | reverse complement strand
CTTTTCGTCGAGTTGACACCCCTCCCTGGTTGTGGCTCGCTCCTGGTACGGCTTGTGACGGGACCACACCACCAACGCAACCACCTACGCAACGCGCCGCCGCCCAACGCAACAGGCGTGCCATCAACCCGCGCGTGGCGTGGAACTGGTCCTTGATCAGATTGGCGGGGTCCGGGGCGGAGCCCCGAAATCCCTAAAACGCAACGCGCTCAACGCAACCCAACCACCGCACAAAGCCGCG
The DNA here is from genome assembly GCF_053610285.1 of Lentzea sp. NPDC054927. NCBI lineage: Bacteria > Bacillati > Actinomycetota > Actinomycetes > Pseudonocardiales > Pseudonocardiaceae > Lentzea > Lentzea sp. NPDC054927. The sequence goes on along the minus strand of NZ_JBSGXZ010000062.1, from coordinate 40,126 downwards.
ACCGAACCCGCGACCCGAACTCAGAGGTTCGGGAACCAGATCTTGATCTCGCGCTCCGCCGACTCCGCCGAGTCCGACCCGTGCACCAGGTTGAACTGAACCTCAGTCCCGAAGTCCCCACGAATCGTCCCCGGCGTCGCCTTCTCCACCGGGTCGGTCCCTCCAGCCAGCTGACGGAACGCCGGAATCGCCCGAGTCCCCTCGACGACGATCGCCACCAGCGGCCCACCGGTGATGAAGTCCACCAGGTCGGCGTAGAACGACTTGCCATCGTGCTCGGCGTAGTGCTGCTCAGCAGTCGCGCGGTCAGCGGTGCGCAGCTCCAGAGCAGCGAGCTTGAGCCCCTTGCGCTCGATCCGGGCGATCACCTCGCCAACGAGACCACGCTCAACGCCATCGGGCTTAACCAGAACCAGGGTGCGCTCGGACACGACGGTGTGACTCCTCAAAACAGGTCAAACAGGTACGGGAAGTGGCGACAGAGTATCGAACGCCACAGCCCGCACCCGTGAGTGCTCGGTACGCGAGCAAGTGGAACTAGCCGACCACTAGTGCACCAGCACCGGCTGAGCGTCGTCGCGAGACACCGTGACCTGCCGCAGCACGAACACCGCCAGCCCCAACGCCACCGCGACCAGCACCGCCGAAATCCAGAACGCCAGGTGGAACCCCGAGGTCAACGCCTCCAGCCGGCCAACACCGGACGCCACCAGCGACGACGTGTACGAGGTCGAGGTCGTGGCCAGCACAGCCAATCCGAGCGCTCCGCCCACCTGCGCGGTCGTGTTGACCAGCCCGGACGCGAGCCCGGCCTCGTCGTGCGAAGCCCCGGACATCGCCAGCGTCATCAACGCCGGGAACGACAGCCCCAGGCCGATGCCGAGCGGCGCCACCGCGGGCAGGATGTGCGCGACGTACGAGCCGTCGACCGGCACCTGCGTGAACACCACCATGCCGACCAGCATGAACAGCAGGCCCACGATCAGCATGTTCCGCTCGCCGAACCGCGTGTTCAGCCGGGCCGACAGCGACACCGAGAACACCGCGATCGCACCGGCGACGGGCATGAACGCCAAACCGATCTGCAACGGCGTGTACTGCAACACCAGTTGCATGTAGAGCGTGCCGAGGAAGAACAGTCCGAACATGCCGGCGACCATCGAGATCTGCACGAGGTTCGCACCGGTCACGTTGCGGGAGCGGAACACCCGCAACGGCAGCAACGGCTTCGCGGCAGTCCGTTGCCGCCAAACGAAACCGACCAACAGCGCCACCGCGACAGCCCCGAGCCCCAACGTGTGCACCGAGCCGAAGCCGTAGTGCTCAGCCTTGACGATCGTGTACACGCCGAGCATCACCGAGGCGACGATCAGCAGTGCCCCAAGCACATCCGCACCTTCACGCAAGCCAAGACCAACCGAGTCGGGCACCAGTCGCACGGCCGCGATGGCCGCCACGATGCCGATCGGGATGTTCACGAAGAAGATCCAGTGCCACGACATGGCGTCGGTCAGCACGCCGCCGAGCAGCAGGCCGAGGGACGCGCCCGCCGCCGCGACGAAGCTGAACACGCCGATGGCACGGCGCTGCTCCTCCGGCTTCGGGAACATCGTCACGACCATGCCCAGCGTCACGGACGTGGCCAGCGCGCCACCCGCACCCTGCACGAACCTGGAAACGATCAGCATCTCGGAGCTGAACGACACCCCGCACAGCAGCGAGGCGACGGTGAAGACGCCGAGGCCGATCAGGAACACCTTCTTGTGCCCGATCAGGTCGCCGAGGCGTCCGGCGAGCAGCAACAGACCGCCGTAGGCGATCAAGTACGCGTTCACGACCCACGCCAGGCCTGCCTGGCCGAACTTGAGGTCTTCTTCGATCGCGGGCAGCGCGACGTTCACGATCGTCTGGTCCAGCACGATCATCAACATCCCTGCGCACAGCACGATCAGCGCGAGCCAGCGCGAATCCGTCTTCGGTCCCCCTGAGTCCATAAGAGGAACCGTAGCAGATGGTTTTGTACGGGACTATCTTTTATCCAACGGCATGACGCAGAGCACGCTTGCGCGGCGGCTTCTCGCACTGCATCGGCGTGCTCAGCCGGCCTTCCATCAGCCTCGTCAGGCCGTTGACCAGGCCGTGTCGCTCGTCATCCGGCAGCGAACCCAGGACACTCTCGTAGACATCGGCCACGACCTGATCGCCCTTCGCGACCATCTCGCGGCCCAGCTCGGTCACGACGACAACGCGCGCACGGCGATCCACGGCAGACGGCTTGCGCTCGGCGTAACCAGCGGCTTCGAGCGCGTCCAGCGTGACGACCATCGTGGTCTTGTCGATACTGGCCATCTCGGCGATCTCGGACTGCGTGCGATCCGCGTCCAAGGCGCTGGACAACACGCAGCGGGCTCGCGGAGTCAGTCCGATCTCCGCGAGCCTCGCCGTCAGCTCGGTCTCCAGCGCGTGTCCCGTCAGATGCAACAGCATCATCAGGTCAGTACACCTCGTCGTGCCCATGAGCACTACGGTACCAAACTATTCTTGAACAAAACTATTTCCCAGCGGAACTATCGCTCCAGCACCACGACCGACCGTGCCGCGCCGGCCTTCTTCTCCCTGGTCAGCGGCTTCCAGTCGCCGGCGGGCAGCGCGACCGCCTGGTCCGTCGGGTACGGGTTGATCACCACGACCAGCCCGCGCCGCGCCGAGTCCACGTCCGGCCCGACCGTGTCGTCGACGTGCATGACGATCACTCCGGACGCCGCGGCCGGGAACGACACCTTCTGCTGCACCAGGTCCGCGTTCCCCAGCGAGAACAGCGGCGACGACTGGCGGATCCGCAGCAGTTCCAGAGTCGCGTCCAGCGAGGCCTTCATGTCCGCGGGCGAGGGCTTCGCCATGCCCAGCAACGGCTTCGCGTACGGCCACTTCGACTCGTTGTCGGCCTTGGGCGGCAGCCCGCGACCGAATCCGTTGTCGCGCAACGACGGGTCGTAGGGGTTGAACCAATCACCGGAGTCGTAGCTGTTGCGGTCCAACGACTTCGAGCGCAGGAACTCGGTGCCCGCGTGCACGAACGGCCGCCCCTGCCCGAGCAACGCCGGTGCCAGCGCGACGGTCTGCATCTTCACGCGATCCGCGGCGGACGTCTCAGGCTTCAGCTTGTAGGTCAACGCGTCGAACAACGTCTCGTTGTCGTGCGCGTCGACGTACGTGATCGCCTCCAACGGCTGACCGGTGTACCCAGCAGCAGACCCGTTGTACTTCACGTCCCGACCGGAAACCACCGGCCCTGCCGTCGAGCGGAACTGGTACGAGGCCATGTTGCCCGCCATGCCCAGCTTCACCAGGTCGCTGTAGTTCTCCAGCCTCGCAGCCACGTCACCGTTGGCGGGCGAGGAGTTCACGTCCCCGGCCAGTCCGGAACCAAGGCCCTGCACACGCGGGTCGTCGTCGAACGGCCCGCCGCCGCGAACGGCATCGCGCAACCGGTCGCTGAACGTGCCGACACCCGTGCCGGCCATGTTCGCCTGCGTCGCCTGCTCGAACCGGGCGTTGCCGGCGACCTCGCCGAAGTCCCAGCCCTCGCCGTAGACGCCGATCTTGCGGCCGTCCACGCCGTCCTTGTCCACGGTCAGCGCGTCCAGCGCCGCCCGCACCGCGAGGATGTTCGCCTTCGGGTGGTGACCCATCAGGTCGAACCGGAACCCGTCGATCTTGTAGTTGCGCGCCCACCGCACCACGGAGTCCACGACGAGCTTGCCCATCATGGCGTTCTCGGTCGCGGTGTTCGCGCAGCAGGTGGAGTTCGCGACCGAGCCGTCGAGGTTGAGCCGCTGGTAGTAGCCGGGCACGACCTTGTCCAGCACGGACGTCGGCGCGTCACCGAACGCCGCCGTGTGGTTGTAGACGACGTCCACCACCACGCGGTTGCCGTTGTCGTGCAACGACTTCACCATCTCGCGGTACTGCTTGGAGCGCGCCACACCGTTCTGCGCGTCCGCCGTGGCGTACGAGCCCTCGGGCACGTCGTAGTGGAACGGGTCGTAGCCCCAGTTGAAGCCGTCACGACCAGCGACCGCACCCACGCAGGCCTGCTGCTGGTCCGAGTCCGCGGGCAACGACGCCAGGTCACACGCGGGTGTGGCCTGGTCAGAGCGCTTCTCCGGGATCGTCGCGATGTCGAACGTCGGCAGCAGGTGCACGGTGTCCATGCCCGCGGCAGCCAACGTCTTGAGGTGCTTCATGCCCGTCGAATCCCGGTGCGTGAACGCCTTGTAGGTGCCGCGATCAGCAGCGGGCACGGACTGGTCGTTGATCGAGAAGTCCCGCACGTGCAGCTCGGTGATCGCGCCACCCATCCCGCGGGCGACGTCCTTCGACCACCCGGCAGGCATGGACTTGCCGTCCTTGAGGTCGGCGAACTGCGAGTGCGTCGAGTTCACCGACAGCGCGACGGAGTACGGGTCGGTGACCACGACCGTGCGCTGCCAGTTGGTGACCTCGAACTGGTAGTACTTGTTCTTCCAGTTGCCCGCGCCGGACCACGATCCCGAGGCGTCGTCGCGCTTGAGCTGGACGACCTTCGAAGGCTCACCGGAAGGCTGGTCGAACAGGCGCAGCTTCACGTTCGTGGCAGTCGGCGCCCACAGCCTGATCGACGCACGGTCGTGGTCGAACGTCGGCCCGAACGTCAGTTTCGTTGCCGCAGCAGCAAAACGGTCGTCGAGCACGCCCGCGATCTGCACGCTCGTGCGGTGCCGGATCGCGCCACCCGCGTCGACGTGCACAGCGGAAAGCTTGTCCCGCAACGCTTCGTCGACGTACCCGCGCACCTCGAACACCGGCTTGCCCTTGAGGTGCGGGAACTGCGCCGGCACCTCCTCGGTCGTGGGAGCCAACCGCAGCACCCGTGGGCCGTACTCGAGCCGGTAACCGTCGGACTGCACGGACGGCACGTCCCAGACGACCTTGTCCTTGGAGATCCAGATCGCCTTGGCCTTGGTCAGGTCGTCATCCGCGGCCGGGCCGACGCTGGTCGGCAGCAGGTAGGTCTCGTTGCCCTGCAACTGCCACACCTCGTTGCCCTTCTGCCCCAGGTCGAGGAACTGGTCGGAGCCGGGATCCTTCGCGTCTCCGCGGTGGATGATGTAGCTCAGACCTGCCGCACCGGCGGCGAGCGGCACCGACCAGTAGACGCCGTACGCGTCCCGGCCGTCCGGCACGCGCGACTGGTTCCAGCCCGGTGACGGCTCCGCTGACCCGGTCCAGTGGTACATCGTCCAGTCCGCGTAGTCGCCGTCCGCGCGGTTGTAGTGGATCACCGCCCGGTTCTCGGCGGCGGCCTTCGTAGCGTGCACCTTCCCGCCCGCGACCCACGAGTGGCCACTCGTGAACTTGCCTGAAGCCTCAACGGTCGTGCCGCGCACAACAGAGAAATCGGTGGTGGGCGGGAGTTCCGCAACGCCGTTGGTGAACGGCACGTCAGCCCGTCCGGCAACATGCACGACAGCTGCACCAGCGTCACCGACGTAGTGCACGACAGCCTTGCCGGTGGCGGCCTGCTCGGATGGGTGCACAGTCACGTCACCCTGCTTCAGCCACACTTCCGGTGTCACGCTCGGGTCGACGAACCGGTCGACCGACGTGTCCTTCTCGTCGCCCTTGTGCGCGATGAGCCCGACCGACTTGGCGCCCGGCTTCAGCTTGATCCACGCGAAACGCCCGTAGGTGTCCTCCCCCGCGAACGGCAGCGGCGCGTTCCACTCGGTCGGCGTCTCGACGTCACCCCACGCGTGCAGGCCCCAGCCGTCGTAGTTGTCGCGTGCGTAGTGCACGACCAGCCAGTCCGGGTTCTTCGTGCCCGGATCCGGGATCGGCGGGGCCGCCACGAGCGACACGAACGCACCATCGGCACCGATCTCACCGGACTTCGCCACCACGCGCAGCTCGACGCGCTTGCCCACCGCGGCACCGGGAAGTGCCGACAGGTCAGCGAAAACCCGGTACGGAGCAGCGTCGTCAGTGCCGAGCACGGTCCAGTCGCGGGTGCCCTCGACCCGTGCGGCGAAGGTGGCCGCCGCGTTGGGCGCGCCGATGCCGTCCGCACGAAGTTCGACCCGCTTGTCCAGCACGGTTCCGGCAGCCGGGGCGACCAGAACAGGCGACGGCTTCGCAGCCACGACGTCGCTGGTTCCCTTGAGCACCAACGACGACAGCGCGGGCACGGTGACCGTGACGCGGCCGTTCTGCACCTGAACGTTCTCGAAGGCAGAAGACGACACCGGCACGGTCACGGTCGCAGGCGAGGTGCCGGCGTTCGCGACGACGAGGTGCTCGCGGCCCAGAATGCGGCTGAACGCGAACACATCGGCGTCGGCATACCTGAGCACCTGGTTGCCGTCACGCCACACGGGATCGCGGTCCACCTGGGCGGCGAGGGCCTTGAGCTGCTGATACAGCGGGTGCGAGGTGGTGAAGTTGTCCTGCGCGCCGGTGCGATCGCTGCCGATCAGCTTCTCCGCCATGTACTCCGGCGTCTTCGAGGCGAACATGTCCTGGCGCGCCAGCTTGTCGCCGCCGGTGCCCGCGAAACCCTGCTCGTCGCCGTAATAGACGACCGGGTTGCCGCGCCACAGGTACATCAGGGTGTTGCCGAGCTTGAGCCGCTCCAGCAGTTCCGCGTCCGAGATGCCCGGCCGGTCGTTGCGGATCATCCAGGCGATGCGGCCCATGTCGTGGTTGCCGAGGAACGTGGGCAGCGACGAGGCGTTGGAGTCGGCGTCGGTGTAGCGGTCGTCGTCCAGCAGCACCTCACCGAGGCGCTGGGAACCCTTGCCGGACAGGAAGCTCACCGCGCTGCTCTGGAACGGGAAGTCCAGCGTGGCCTGCATCTTGCCGGTGGTCGTGTACTTCGAGGTGTTCTCCGGGGAGGAGTCGAAGACCTCGCCGAACACGAAGAAGTCCTTCTTGCCCTTGCGGCTCGCGTACTGCTTCACGTGCGGCGCGAGGGCCTGCCAGAACTCCAGATTGACGTGCTTGACGGTGTCGACCCGGTAGCCGTCGATGTCGAGGGTGTCGATCCAGCTGGTGAAGATGTCCTCCATCCCGTTGACCACGCGCGGGTGCTCGGTCATCAGGTCGTCGAGGCCGGAGAAGTCGCCCTGTTCGCTCGACTCGCCGGAGAACGTCGAGTCGCCGCGGTTGTGGTAAAGCGTGGAGTCGTTGAGCCACAACGGGAACTTGGTCGGGCCGTCTTTCACCGGCGTGTACGGGAAGGACTTCTTCGCGTCCAGCTTCGGGAAGTCCTTCTTGCTCGCGTAGTCCGCGATGTCGAACGGCTTGCCGTCGGCGTCCAGGTACGGCTGCGCGCCCGTGCTGACGTACTGGGTCTTGTTCTCGGCGTACTTGATCACGTCGGCGGTGTGGTTCGCGACGATGTCGAAGAACACCTTGATGCCACGGCGGTGCGCGTCGCGGATCAGGTCGCGCATCTCCTGCGTGGTGCCGAAGTGCGGGTCCAGCTTGGTGAAGTCGAGCGTCCAGTAACCGTGGTAGCCGGCTGAATCGCCCTGCACCCAGCGGTTGAGGAACATCGGCGTCATCCAGATCGCCGTGATGCCCATGCCGTCGAGGTAGTCGAGCTTCCCGCGCAGGCCCTTGAGGTCGCCGCCGTGGTAGAAGCCCTTGTCAGCGGGGTTGAACCCGTTCTCGGCGGCGTTCGAGCGGCCGCTGTCGTTGCCGGGGTCGCCGTTCGCGAACCGGTCGGGCATCACGAAGTAGAAGCGTTCACCCCGCAGGTCGTCGCGCTTGGGCGGCAACGCGAGTCTCGCATCTCCGTCGCGCACACCGGGCGCTATGTCCACCACCTCCCCCACGGCCAGACGTTGCGGTGGTGCGGCAACGGCCTGGACGGGTGTGAGAGGGAGCAGAACCAGTGCAGCGAGCGCGGCGACGACCCGACGCATCGCGACCTCCTTGTCGCAAACTCTTGCAGGGTTGCTGCACGAAACCACGACAATCAGCGGGAAACAATACGTCGGGCCTTGCAAATTTTTGCGATCAGCCTGCTGGGCGCTTGTACGTGATCGCGAGCCGGAGCGGGTGCGAACGCCACTCGTTGACCGCCATTCCGGCGATCACGCCGATGCCCTCGACGGACTCCGGCGTCGCCGGGGCGCTGCGGCTCGGCGACCCCGCCAGCGGTCCTTCCACGGGCGGAGGCGAGAACTGGGCGATGACGACCTGCTGACCCTCGCGCTGCTGCACGGCCAGCAGGACGTGCGGATCCGCCTGCTCGCCCTGGCTCTGGACGGGTTCGAGGGAGAGGTACTCGCCTCGTTCCGCAGCCTCGCCGCACATCCGGCCGGCCCACCTGAAGGCGTTCATGACGTCGTCGTCGGAGAGCTCGGCGTCCGCTTCCGGCAGCGTGACCTGCACCAGGTGCGTGCCGTGCGCGGTCATGTTGCCGTCGGTGGTGAAGCGGTCGGGGATCATCGCTTCGCCGGTGTCGACGTCGATGAGGAGCATGTCGCGGAACCGGGTGTCCGTGAGCGGCGACCGGCCCATGAGACCGCGGCCGAGCATGTCCTTCAGCTTGGGATCGGTCGTCCGCCAGTACGTCGTCCGGTCACCGATCTGCAGGCCGATGAAGTCCTTGACCGGCAGGCTCGGCAGCGCCGTCAGGAGGGTCTGACCTGGCGCGACCGGCGGCGGTGGTGCCTGGACCTGGAACGGCGGCAGCGACGCGAACGGCGGATCCACCCGCGCGGTGCGGACCACGTGGTGCGCCCACGCCCGCACTCGGGACAACGGGTGGTCGGGGAACCTCGCGTCGTAGCGGGGATCGTCGCCCGCGTGGAACGGCAACACGCCCTGCAGCTCCGGCGCGTACGGGTGCGGTTTGACCCACTGCTCGAACCCGATCTCGGACGCCAGCACGGCCTCACGCGCACCCGTCATGCCGCGTTCCAGCGCCCCGAGTTGCAGCACAGCGCTGCAGTTCGCCTTGGGGATCGTGAAGGAGCAGAGGAAAACCTGCCCGTTCGGCTGGTTCGGCAGCGGCATCTTGACGATCCGCAGCAGCGCGGGCACCCCGGCGAGCTGGACGACGTGCGCCTCGATCAGGCAGCCGGTCTCGCCGTGGATCAGGGCGAGGTCGTGCCTGAGCTCGGGCAGGTCGTCCAGCCCGGCCGGCAGGTCTGGCACCAGGTTGTAGTAGGCCAGATCGGCCTGGTCACCGCTGGGATGCTGCCAGGTGTTCTGGTCGAGCTGACGGAAGCCGGTGGTGTCGAACGAGATGGGCACGCACCGACACTACGGCGATCGTCAGACGGCCTTGAGCGTTTTGGACCAGAGTGAGGCGCCTGTCGCGTCGCGCAGCCACACCGTGAGCTCGTCGCGGTCCGCCTTGACCTCGCCGAAGTGCTGGAAGCCGTCCAGCGGCGTGGTGTTGGCGGCGGGCGGGGCGTGCACGAACACGGCCTGCGGGCCGAACGTCGGGTCGAGCGTGTTCGGGCCGAACGCACCGGAGTGCAGCGGGCCGGACACGAACTCCCAGAACGGGTCGAAGTCGCCCACGGCCGCGCGCTCGGGCGAGTAGTGGTGCGCCGCGGTGTAGTGGACGTCCGCGGTGAGCCACACGGTGTTCTTGACGCGGCGCTTCTTGAGCTCCCGCAACACCCAGGCGATCTCGTGCTCACGGCCATTGGGCGCACCCGGCAGGCCGTTCGCGACGCCCTCGATGTCCGCGCCGTCCGGGACGGTGAGGCCGATCGGCAGGTCCGCCGCGATGATCTTCCACGTGGCGGTGCTGCGGGCCAGTTCGCGGACGAGCCACTGCGTCTGCTTCGCGCCGAGGATCACGCCGGGCTGGTCCTTGGGTGAGGTGTTCTTGTCCTTGTAGGTGCGCATGTCGAGCACGAAGATCTCGACGTTGCGGCCGTAGGAGAACTTCCGGTAGACCCGGCCGTCCACAGCCGCCTTCTGATCGATCGGCATCCACTCGTGGAACGCCTGGAAAGCGCGCTGTGCCAACACGTCCACGCGCTTCTCGGTGTACTGCGGGAGTTCCAGGATCTCGCCGGGGTACCAGTTGTTGGTGACCTCGTGATCGTCCCACTGCGCGAAGATCGGGACCTGGGCGGCGAACCGCTTGAGGTTGTCGTCGAGCAGGTTGTAGGCGAACTGGCCGCGGTACTCGTCGAGCGTCTCGGCGACCTTGGTCTTCTCCGGCGTGACGAGGTTGCGCCAGATCCGGCCGTCCGGGAGCGTCACCGTCGGCTGCATCGGGTTGTCGGAGTAGACGCTGTCGCCGCTGTGGATGAAGAAGTCGGGCCTGCGGTCGGCCATCGCCTTGAAGATCGGCATGCCGCCGATGTCCGGGTTGATGCCCCAGCCCTGGCCCGCGACGTCACCGGACCACACGAACCGCACCTCGTCGCGGCCGATCGGGGCGGTGGTGAAGCTGCCGGTGACCGGTTCACTGCAGGTGCGGCCGTGCAGGTCCTCTGCCGTGACGCGGTAGTAGGCGGAACGGCCGGGCGGCAGGTGGCCGACCCTGACCTGCCCGGTGCCGCCGGTGTCCGGGGTGAGCAACGGCCCGCGGACGCGGCGGGAGAAGCGGAACTTCGGGTCGTTGGACACCTCGACGAGCATCCGGGACGGACGGTCGGCGCGGGTCCACACGATGCCGCCGTCCCAGGTGACGTCGCCGGACTGCACGCCGTGCGTGAGGGTCGGGCGGTCAGTCTTGGCGAGGCTGATGCCGGAGGGCACCAGCGCCGCGGCCGTGCCGAGTGCGCCTGCCTTGAACAACGTGCGACGGTCGAAGGTCATGCGCGGTTTCTAGTCGCTGGTTCTGACCAGCCGTGGAACCCGAAGTGAACTTCACCGGGCGGCGCGACCGCGGCGCCCGGTGAACCCGGTCAGGACAGGCGCTTGAGCCAGTCCGTGATGATCTGCCGGGACGCGGGCGTGGCGTGCACCCACGTCTGGTGGTTCTGGTCGGTGTACTTGACCACGAGCCAGCGGCCGTCCTCGAAGTCGATCGTGGTGAGGAAGGTCTTGGCCCGCTGCCTGCCCTCGCCGTTGCGCTTCGCCGCGTACAGCTTCGCCGTGCCCTTGCGGGGCTGGGCGAGCAGCTGGCGCAGCGAGATCGACGGCGACGCCTTGCCCTGCTGGTGCACGTTGATCTCCGACGCGTGCACGTTGATCGACGCGCCACGACCGGCCGGCACGTCCGGCAGCTGCATCGCGAGGACCTCCGGCGCGTTCTCCGGCCGGATCGGGTGCAGCTGCACGAACCCGTTGTCGTGCACGGCGAGCACACCGTGCTGCGAGTTCGACGCGACCACCACGGGCCTGGTCTCGCTCGGCGTGACAGCGATCCACGCCGAGTAGTCCTGCTCCGCCTTGGCGATCAGGTGCAACGTGCCCCGCACGTCCGGGTGGTCCAGCCCGACCCGGCGCAGCTCGCCGATGACGTCGCGCTCGATCACCGCGCGCTCGTCATCGGTCTCGCCAGGAGAGTCGACGTGCAGCGCGGGGTGGTACTCCCCGAGCTTCTCCTGCTTCCACAGCACGTCGAAGGCGAGGTCGGACAGCTGAATGGACGAGCGCAGCACGCTCACCCCCCGATCGTCGGCGGTGCGACCATCGGCATGTCACCGATGATCTCGTTCGTGTTCTCCTCGGTGATCAGGTAGTCGGCGGACTTGTGCTCCAAGTCGTCCTCGCCCTGACCCTTCTGCCCCTGGCCACCCATGCCGCCCATACCGGCGGCACCAGCGCGGCCACCCGCACCCGCGGCACCACCGCGCGCGCCGGCGTTCGGGCCGCTCTCACCCATGGCGCCGAACACACCGGACTTGCCGCCGGGCTGCTGCCCCGCGTTGCCGCTGCTGCCAGTGCCACTGCCGACGCCGCCGAGGCCACCGCCACCGACCTTGCCGCCCGCGCCGCCGCCGCCACCGCCTGTGCCGAACTTGCCGCCGGCTCCGCCACCACCGCGACCGCCACCGGTTCCGCCGGGCCCACCCAAGCCGGGACCACCGGGCACACCGATGGGCGGGATACCCGTGTTCGGCGGCCGGTCGATCACGGTGCCGGCGGGCGGCTTGCCACCGCCGGGGCCACCGAGGTCACCGGGCCTGCCGGGGCCGCCGACCCTGCCGTCGTCGCCGCCGCTGACCCCACTGGTGGTGGTCTGGTCGCCGGTCGTGCTGCCGGGCGGGGTCCAGGTGGTGCCGGTCGGCCCCTGCGGCGAGCCGGTGGTGTTCGGCGAGCCGGGGTTGCCGGACGGGCGACCCGTGTTGCTGACGTTCGTGGTGTTGTTCTCACCGTTGCCGCTGCCGGTGTTGATGACCTCGACGTTCAGCGTGTCGGCCGTGACGCCGGGGAACTGCTTGGGCAGCTCACCGCGGTTGGTGTTGCTGGCGCTCTGGAACTCGCTGTAGACCTTGCGGTTGTGCGACTCTTCGGAGTTGTAGCTGTTGACCGCGTCCTCGGTGTCGGTGTCCCACGGCGACACGTCGTCCCAGAAACCGGTCTCCGGCTTGCTCGCCGGCATGTTCTTGAGCTGACCCTTGTTGTAGTTGAACTGGTAGACCTGGTTCGACAACGAGTGGTCGGCCTGGCGCAGGGCGTCCTGCATCTGGATCATGGCCTGGTTGATGGGGTTGGCGGCGGCCTGGGCGGCATCGGCACTCGCACCGGTCCACGCCTCACCGAGGGTCTCGCCAACCTTCTTGAGCCGCTGCTCGATCCCGGCGTAGCCACGCTCCAGCGCGGTGGCGGCGTTCGCGGCCGCCTGAGCCGATCCGGTGCCAGGGCCGCCGGTCATCTGGGCGTAGATCTCGTGTCCGGAGAACCCGTCGGCGCGAGTGTTGTCCTGGGTGAAGCAGCTGGGCGCTGGGCGTGTCATTTCGCACCTGCCTTGATCGTCGTCATAGCCAGGTTCGCGAACTCGGTGACCGCACCACACGGATCCGCGAACTTGGGGCTGCCGTTGAAGCTCGAGAAGGTGAAGAGGATCGCCTTCTCATCGGAAACGCCGACGAGAACCTCACAACCGCCGTCCTTGCGCTGGTCGACAGCAAGGGCGAGGTACGCCGGGTAGCCCTGGATCTCGGGCTGCGGCTCGAACACCTGGTAGGTCGCGTCCTTGTTGGGGAGGATGGTGGAGAGGTTCGTGCCCTCCGGAAGGATCCCCAGCCCAGGAGTCATCTTTCCCGCCGTGCTCGCACCCAACCAGGTGCAGGCAGGTCCGGGGGAAGTGGTGTTGACCTTGCCGTTGACCCCGGGCAGCCCGAACTCCTGGACCTGAGCCGCGGTGACCGCGCTGCACGGATCAGCCTCGAAGGCCTTCACGTCGAGCGGGTTCTGCACCTTGGGCGCGCCACCGCTGTTGCTGTTGCTGGTGCTGGTCGGCTGAGTCCCGTTGGTCGGCGTGCCGGTGGTACCGCCGCCAGTACCGCAGCCCGCCAGCAGTGCGAGTGCGGCGGTGCCAACGACGAGGGTTCGGATGCGCAACAGCTCAGTCCTTCGGCTTCATGTTGGCCTCGTTGCCCTGCTCGGTCTGCTCGTACTGCTGCAGGGTGGCCTTGAGGTTGTCAATACGAGTGGTCAGCGTGGTTTGCAGCTGCTTGTTCGACTGCTGATGCATCTGGCCCGCGGTGACCGCGTAGTTCGCGTAGACCTTGCTCGGCATGTCCAGGCCGGCACCCTGGACAGTGGTCAGCAACTTGCCGGACTGCTCAGCCTGAATCAGCTCGTCGCGGATCGACTCGTACTCCTTGATCGCGGCGCGCAGTGTCTCCAGATCGACCTTGGTCCCGCTCATCCCCAGTACCCCTCCTTGCAGATTCGTGCGTCTAGCAGCATAGCGCCAGGCCACGAGCCTCGTCCCGGTTTCAAAGCACGATCGGGTGAACAAGGCGAAGGGTCACCGCGACATTGCGACAAGCACGGGTACGAAGTGCGACACGCGTCGTTCTTCGACCGTTTTCGTCAGCGCACAATGCCGCTCTGCGAGTTCTTCGACGCACTACTGTCAAATAGCGCGGACGCGGGACGAGCGGAATTCGTAACAGGCTTTACCTTTGTCAGCCGGCTTGCTGCTGTTGTTGCTGCGCGGGCAGGCGGCCTTCCGCCATCCGCTTCAGCAGGTCCTTGCGCAGCCACAGCAGGTACGCCCACACCAGGCCGAAGATCACGCCGATCACGCCCATCGCGGGCAGCAGCAGCCACGACGCGATCAGCAGCACGTGCAGGCCCACTACGGCGGCGATGGCCCAGGGGCGGCGGACGAAGGCGCACATCGCGATGAACACCGCGATGAAGCCGAAGGCGACCCAGCCGGCCAGGGAGGTGACGCCGCCGTGCAGTTTGGCGATCACGGGGAGGGCCAGGGCCACGACGATCACCTCGAGGATCAGCGTGCCGGCCATGATGCCCCGGAACGCCTTCATCGGGTCCTTCTTGAGAGGGGCCGGGGAGGTCATGCCGGCTCCTTTCCGAACAGGGCGCGGGCCTCGCCGGCGGTGACGACGGAGCCGGTGACGATGATGCCGCCGCCGGACTGCTCGTCGTCGATCAGGTGGATGGCTTCCTCGATGGCGTCGACCAGGCGGGGGCGCACTTCGAAGCGGTCCTCGCCGAAGATCGGGACGGCCAGGCCGGCCAGCAGGTCCGGGTCCATCGCGCGGGGCGAGGAGTTGGTGGTGATCACCAGTTCCTGCACTACCGGCTCCAGCGCCGCCAGGATGCCCTCGGCGTCCTTGTCGGACATGACCGCGACTACGGCGACCAGCTTGCGGAAGCCGAACTCGGACTCCAAAGCTTTGGCCAGAGCCGCGGCGCCGTGGGGGTTGTGTGCGGCGTCGACGAAGACGTTGGGCGCGGAACGCACGCGTTCCAGGCGGCCCGGCGTCACGACCGAGGCGAAGCCCTCGCGGACCATCTCGATGTCGATCTTGCGCTCGGGGCCGGCGCCGAAGAAGGCTTCGACCGCGGCCAGCGCGAGGGCGGCGTTCTTCGCCTGGTGTTCGCCGTGCAGTGGAAGGAAGATGTCCTCGTAGACCCCGCCCAGGCCCTGCAGGGTGATCATCTGGCCGCCTACGGCCACGGACCTCGACAGGACGCCGAACTCGCTGCCGAAACGGGCGACCATCGCGTCCACCTCGGCGACGCGTTCCAGGATCACCCGCATGACCTCGGGGGTCTGCTCCGCGACGATCGCGACCGCGCCGGGCTTGATGATGCCGGCCTTCTCCACCGCGATGTCCTCGGGACGGTTGCCCAGGTACTCGGTGTGGTCGACGCCGATCGGGGTCAGCACGGCGACGCGGGCGTCCACGATGGACGTCGCGTCCCAGGTGCCGCCCATGCCCACCTCTACCACGGCGACGTCGACAGGGGCGTCCGCGAAGGCCGCGTAGGCCATGCCGGTGAGCAGTTCGAACTTGCTCATCCGAATCTCGGACTGGCTGTCCACCATGGCGACGTACGGCTCGATGTCGCGGTAGACCTCGACGTAGCGCTCGGGGCTGATCGGCTGGTTGTCGAGGCTGATGCGTTCGGTCGCGAGCTGCAGGTGCGGGCTCGTGTACCGGCCGGTGCGCAGGCCGATGCGGGTGAAGAGCGCATCGGCCATGCGCGACGTCGACGTCTTGCCGTTCGTGCCCGTCAGCTGAACCACGGGGTAGTTCGTCTGCGGGTCGCCCAGCACGTGCGCCAGCGCCTTGATCCGGTCCAGCGACGGCTCGAGCTTGGTCTCGGGCCACCGCTGGTTGAGCTCGTTCTCGACGTCGAGGAACTCGTCGAGGTTGGTTTCCACTTGCTTACGCCTCCGGGAGCGCGGCGAGGCGCTCGTTGATGCGGGCGATCTCGGACTCGGCCGTGGCCTTGCGCTCCTCGATCTTGGCCTTGACGTCGGCGGGCGCCTTGGCGAGGAACGCCTCGTTGCCCAGCTTCTTCGTCGTGCCCTCGAGTTCCTTCTGCGCCACGGCCAGGTCCTTGGCCAGCCGCTTGCGCTCGGCCGCGACGTCGATCGTGCCGGACAGGTCCAGCTCGACCTTGACCGCGCCCTTGGGCAGGCCGACCTCGAGCGTCGCGGAGACGGTGAACTCGTCGCCCGGCTCGGTCAGCCGCGTCAGCGAACGCACGGACGGGACCTGGTCGATCAGGCCGACGCAGCACGCGCCGCGGACCTTGCCCGCGACCTTCTGGCCCGGCTTGAGGCCCTGCTCGGAACGGAACCGGCGGATCTCGGTCGCGAGCTTCTTCAGGCCCTCGATCTCCGCCGCCGCGTCGGCATCCCGCTCGGCACCCGAGACGGACGGCCACGCGGCCACGACGAGCGACTCGCCGCCGGTCAGCGACGTCCACAGCGTCTCGGTGATGAACGGGATCGACGGGTGCAGCAGGCGCAGCAGGACGTCGAGGACGTGGCCCAGGACGGACTGCGTGGCCTCGGCGCGGCCGTCCGCGATCTGGACCTTCGCGATCTCCAGGTACCAGTCGCAGAACTCGTCCCACGTGAAGCTGTACAGCGCCTCGCAGGCACGGGAGAACTGGAACGCCTCGAAGTTTGAGTCCACAGTGGACACCAACGCGTCGAGCTCGTCGAGGATCCAGCGGTCGGCCGCCGTCAGCTCGGAACGCTCCGGCAGCGGACGGGCCACCGTCGCACCGTTGGCCAGCGCGAAACGGGTGGCGTTCCACAGCTTCGTGGTGAAGCTGCGTGAGCCGACCGCCCGCTCCTCGGAGACGGCCATGTCCGAACCGGGGTTCGTGCCGCGCAGCAGCGTGAACCGCGTGACGTCCGCGCCGTAGCGCTCCATCCAGTCCAGCGGGTCGATGCCGTTGCCCTTGGACTTCGACATCTTCTTGCCGTACTGGTCACGGATCAGGCCGTGCAGGAAGACGTGGTCGAACGGCGGGACCTCGTCCATCGCGTACAGACCGAACATCATCATCCGGACGACCCAGAAGAACAGGATGTCGTAGCCGGTGGAGAGAACGGACGTCGGATAGAACTTGCGAAGGTCCTCGGTGGACTCCGGCCAGCCCAGCGTCGAGAACGGCCACAGGCCCGAGGAGAACCACGTGTCGAGGACGTCCTCGTCCTGACGCCAGCCCTCACCGGTGGGCACCTCGTCGTCCGGTCCGACGCAGACGACCTCGCCGTTCGGGCCGTAGAAGACCGGAATGCGGTGGCCCCACCACAACTGGCGCGAGATGCACCAGTCGTGCAGGTTGTCGGTCCAGTCGAAGTAGCGCTTGTTCAGCTCGGCCGGGTGGATCTTGGTGCGGCCGTCGCGGACGGCGGCGGACGCGGCCGCGGCGATGGTCTCGACCTTGACCCACCACTGCAGCGACAGGCGCGGCTCGACGACCGTGTTGCACCGCGAGCAATGCCCGACGGAGTGAACGTACGGCCGCTTCTCCGCGACGATCCGGCCGTCGGCGCGCAGTGCCGCGACGATCGCGGGACGCGCCTCGAACCTGTCCATCCCCTCGAACGGGCCGTGCGCGGTGATCGTGGCGCGGCCGTCCATGATCGTGAGGTTCGGCAGGCCGTGGCGCTGGCCGATCTCGAAGTCGTTCGGGTCGTGGGCGGGCGTCACCTTGACCGCGCCCGTGCCGAACTTCGGGTCGACGTGCGCGTCGGCGACGATCGGGATCCGGCGGCCGGTGAGCGGCAGCTCGACCTCGGTGCCGATGAGGTGCCGGTAGCGCTCGTCGTCCGGGTGGACGGCGACCGCGGTGTCACCCAGCATCGTCTCGGCGCGCGTGGTCGCGACGACGATCGACGCGTCACCGTCGCCGTAGCGGATCGAGACGAGCTCGCCGTCGTCCTCGCTGTGGTCGACCTCGATGTCCGAGAGCGCCGTCTGGCAGCGCGGGCACCAGTTGATGATCCGCTCGGCCTGGTAGATGAGGCCGTCGTCGTACATCTTCTTGAAGATCGTCTGGACGGCGCGCGACAGCCCCTCGTCCATGGTGAAGCGCTCGCGCGACCAGTCGATGCCGTCGCCGAGCCGCTTCATCTGGTCGAGGATCTTGCCGCCGTACTCCTCTTTCCACTCCCAGACGCGCTCGACGAACTTCTCGCGCCCGAGGTCCTGCCGGGACATGCCCTGCTTGGCCAGGTCGCGCTCGACGGCGTTCTGGGTCGCGATGCCGGCGTGGTCCATGCCCGGCAGCCACAGCACCTCGTAGCCCTGCATGCGGCGACGCCGGCTCAGCGCGTCCATCACGCTGTGGTTCATGGCGTGACCCATGTGCAGCGAACCGGTGACGTTCGGCGGGGGCAGCACGATCGTGAACGGCGGCTTGTCGCTCTTGACGTCCGCCTCGAAGTACCGCCGGTCGACCCACCGCTGGTACAGCTCCGCCTCTACCTCCGCCGGAGTCCACGCGGCGGGGAGGTCAGGACGCTGGGTTGCGGTGTCGAGTTCAGTCACAGCTGTCAAGTCTACGGAGGCTTGGGTATCGACTTGAATCGAGATACCTGCTAACGGCCCGGGCAACCCGATCAAGCCCGCGAACGTGGTGTTCTCGTGAACAACAAGGTGGTGTCCGCGATCGCGTTGGTGATCATCGGCGTGGTGCTGTTCGGGCTCTACCAGCGAGCTCAGGTGCCGGCGGTGAACCTGCGGATTCCGTTCGCCGGCACGCCTGCCGAGCAGTGGGAGGACGGCGAGGCCGGCATCGGCGTGCCGAACGCCGACCCGCTCTACGAGAAGGTGCGGCAGGCGCTCATCGCGTCGCGGACGGATTCGGTGATGATCAGCGAGCACCGGCCGGAGAAGTTCCTGGCGATGCTCGCGCCGGACGTGCGCGACGAGGTCGCCCGCGATCTGCCCGGCTGGACCACGCGGCTCAAGTCCGGGACCGAGCTCCTGGGGATCAAGGTCTCCGGGAAGATGACGCTGGGCGAGAAGAACGGCTACCCGGCGGTGCTGACGGACTACGTGTTCGCCTACGCGTTCGAACCGCCGGATCCGGCCGAGCTGACGAACCAGATGGAGATGGTCGCGGCCAGCCGCCAGCAGGTGACGTTCACCGTCACCCCAGAGGGTCTGTGGCCCTCGGACGCCACGGGTTTCCAGTACTCGATCGCGTGCCGGGCGGCACGCGACGGGTTCCTCGCGCCGCAGTTCACCGAGCCCGCCGAAGCAGGTGGCGGCGTCTCGAAGGACGACCGGAAGTACTTCTCCACGGACGGGCGCGTGCCTTCGGAGAACACCTGCGATTGATCACCCTTTCAGAGGTGCCGGGCAGGAGTGACGGCCATCACAATTGGCCGTCACGGACCGTCTAACCCCTTGGGGCCCGTGCGACGACGCCGCCGCGTTCTTCGGGGGCGCTGGCGGCGTCGGCGTCGATCAGCGAAGAATGCAGCTATGAGCAGCAAGCCCCCGCAGCACGACGTCGACGAGTCCGCGCTCGAAGTCAGCACCCCCAAGACCTGGGCAGCGGGTATTCCCGGTGTGCTCGTGTCGCTCGACCGCGCGGTCGAGCAGATGGGTGTCGGCCGGACCGTCAAGACGTTGCGTCTGCTCAACCAGCGTGAAGGTTTCGACTGCCCCGGTTGCGCGTGGCCGGAGCCGCAGGGCCACCGCAAGATGGCGGAGTTCTGCGAGAACGGCGCCAAGGCCGTCGCCGAGGAAGCCACCAAACGACGAATCGGACCGGAGTTCTTCGCCGAGCACTCGGTCGAGAGCCTCCAGACCAAGACCGACTACTGGCTCGGTCAGCAGGGCAGGCTCACCGGCCCGATGGTGCTCAGGCCCGGCGCCACCCACTACACGCCGATCAGCTGGGACGCCGCGTTCGGTCTCGTCGCCGACGAGCTGACAGCGTTGTCGTCACCGGACGAGGCGATCTTCTACACCTCCGGCCGCACCAGCAACGAGGCCGCGTTCCTCTACCAGCTGCTGGTCCGCTCGTTCGGCACCAACAACCTGCCGGACTGCTCGAACATGTGCCACGAGTCCTCCGGCGCCGCGCTGAACGAGACCATCGGCATCGGCAAGGGTTCGGTGTCGATCAAGGACTTCGACCTCGCCGACCTGATCGTGGTGGTCGGCCAGAACCCCGGCACGAACCACCCGCGCATGCTCAGCGCGCTCGAGGACGCCAAGAAGAACGGCGCGAAGATCATCGCCATCAACCCGCTGCCGGAAGCGGGCCTGATGCGGTTCAAGAACCCGCAGAACGTCGCAGGCATCGTCGGCAGGGGCACCGCGCTGTGCGACGAGTTCGTGCAGATCAAGGTCGGCGGCGACCAGGCGCTGTTCCAGGCGATCGGGCACCTGCTGCTGCAGTGGGACAAGATCGACCAGGAGTTCATCTCCAGCGTCACGCACGGTTTCGAGGCCTACGCCGAAAGCCTGCGCGAGCTCGACTGGGAGCGCGTGCTCACCGCCACCGGCCTGACCCGCGAGCAGATCACCCGCGTGGCCGGCATGTTCGTGGACTCGCAGCGCACGATCGCCTGCTGGGCCATGGGTCTCACGCAGCACAAGCACAGCGTCCCGACCATCCGCGAGGTCACGAACGTGATGTTCCTGCGCGGCATGATCGGCAAGCCGGGCGCGGGCCTGTGCCCGGTGCGCGGCCACTCGAACGTGCAGGGCGACCGCACGATGGGCATCTACGAGAAGATGCCGGAGAAGTTCCTGCTGGCCCTGGAGAACGAGTTCAGCATCTCCGTGCCGCGCAAGCACGGTTTCGACACCGTCGACGCGATCAACGCCATGCGCCACGGCCGCGGCAAGGTGTTCATCGCGATGGGCGGCAACTTCGTCAGCGCCACCCCGGACACCCCGGTGACCGAGAAGGCGCTGGAGCAGTGCTCGCTCACCGTGCACGTCTCCACGAAGCTCAACCGCTCGCACGTGATCCACGGCAAGACCGCGCTCATCCTGCCCGCGCTGGGCCGCACCGAGAGCGACGTGCAGCACTCCGGCGAGCAGTTCGTGACGGTCGAGGACTCGATGTCGGTCGTGCACCGCTCACGCGGCCGGTTGACGCCCGCGTCCGACCAGCTGCTGTCCGAGGTCTCGATCGTCTGCCGGATGGCGCGCAAGGTGCTCGGCACCTCCCACCCCGTGGCGTGGGAGACGTTCGAGAAGGACTACGACATCATCCGCGAGCACATCTCTCATGTGGTGCCGGGTTGCGCGGACTACAACACGCGCGTGCGTCAACCCGACGGTTTCGTCCTGCCGCACCCGCCGCGTGACTCACGCCAGTTCGCGACGGCCACCGGCAAGGCGAACTTCACCGCGAACGAGCTGACGGTGCTGGAGGTTCCGGAGGGCCGGCTGCTGATGCAGACGCTGCGCAGCCACGACCAGTACAACACCACGATCTACGGCCTGGACGACCGCTACCGCGGCGTGAAGGACGGCAGGCGCGTGGTGTTCGTGAACCCTGACGACATCAAGGAGTTGGGGTTCAAGGACGGTCAGATGGTCAACATCATCTCGGAGTGGAAGGACGACCCGACGGGCGTTGTGGAACGCCGCGCCGAGTCGTTCCGGATCGTCTCCTACTCGACCGCGCGGGGATGCGTGGCCACGTACTTCCCCGAGGCGAACCCGTTGGTGCCGTTGGACTCCAAGGCGGACATCTCGGGAACGCCGACCTCCAAGTCGGTGATCGTGCGACTGGAAGCTATTTGACGATCACGCTGTAGTTGCTGGCACCACCGTTGGGTCCGAGTTGGACCTCGCCCGCCCGGAAGCCCTTGGCGTACAGGCGGAAGGTCTTCGCGGACCCTTCGGTGTTGACCAGCTGCAGCCCGCTGTCGATCCACAGCGCGTCCATCCACGGACGCTTGCCGAGCCGCGTGTCGACCGCGACGTAGACCAGCGCGTCGCGGTTGATCGTGAAGCGCGCCAACGGGTTCTGCGTCGCCGACTTCGAGTCGTTGGCGGTGCGGATCCACTTCGCGCCCGCCACCTCCTCCGGCACGGAACTGAACGTGAAGTCGCGGTCGCCGTACTGCGCGACGCCGGTGCGCAGGCCGGTCTGCACCGACCAGTCACCGGCGTTTCCGGTGTCCGCGACGGAAAGCCCGCTCAGCTCCAGTTCGGCCGGCTGGTCGCCGACGGTCAGGATCGCGACCGCCGACCTCGTGAGCTGGCCCGCCGTACCGGTGACGTTGATGTTCGTCGAGCCGTGCGGGGTGTCCGGCAGTGTCGCGACGGTCATCGTGGACGACTGACCGGCGTTGATCGTGGCCGGGTTGAACTGCACGACGGTGCCCGCGGGCACGTTGTCCGCGTCGAGACTGATCGGCCCCGGTGAGCCGGTGGACGCCGCGCTGACCGTGAACGAGGCCGTCTCCCCCGGCTTGACGACGCGCGACGCGGGGTCGACCGCGAGGCTGAAGTCGTTGTTCACCCCGCACTTCTCGGTAGAGCTGGTGTTCTGGATCCTCGGCGACCCGCTGTTGCGGACGCAGAACCCGTTGGTGTTGCGGAAGAGGAAGTCCGTCGGGCTGCTGCTGCCGCGCTCCCAGCCGAACATGTCGAACGTCAGGTCGCTGGAGTTGTCGGCGATCACCGCGGGCCTGCCGTCGTTGCTGGTGAACGACACCGCGCTGCCGCCGACCCACTTGATCCGGTCCGCGTACCGGACGTACCAGCCGTACGCGGGCCGCGTGCCGATGCTGTTCGGGTTGTAGTTGGTGCGGTCGTTGCTCGGCGGGTTGGTCGACATCGTGCCGTTGCCGCCGGGCACGTTGATCTTGACGTTGGTGAACGTCACGTCGGTGATGTGCCCGTCGACGTCACCCATGATCGTGGGGCTGAACGACGGCGAGGCACCGTTGATCGTGATGTTGTCGTAGGTGATGTTCTTGATGGTGCCGACGCCGGGACTGTTGCCGCAGCGTTTTCTCGCGCCGACCTTGAGCATGATCGGCGACCGGACGCCGCTGACGGTGATGTCCTTGTAGTGCACGTCGGAGACGACCGACCCGTCCATCGACACGAGCCCGAGCCCGGACTTGTTGGACCCCTTGATGTCGATGCGCTGGAAGTCGTAGCCGGTGAAGTCACCGCACGTCTCCGAGCCGAACATCAACGCGTTGCAACATCCCGCGCTGAGCTTGGTGTCGTAGACCTTCACGTTGCCGTTGCTGAGCTTCTGCCCGAGCGCGTAGTCACTCTTGAACGCCAGCGCGTCGTCGTTGCCCGCGAAGTTGCCGTTGGTGATCGTCACGTTGGTGGTGCTGATGACGTTCCAGCCGTCACGGTCGCTCGCGGTGTCGATCGTCAGCCGGTCGCTGACCACGTTCTTGCAGCCGTTGATCAGCATCGCGAAGTGGCCGCCGCGGCGGAGTTTGATGCCGCTGACCGTGAGGTTCTCGCACCGCGTCAACGAGATGATCTTGTCGGCCTGCCCGCTGCCCGGGTTGCCGGTGATCAGCGCGCCACCGCCGTCGATCGTGCCGGCGCCGACGAAACCGATGTTGGTCAGCCGGTCGCCCCAGATCATGGCGTTGTGGAAGTGGCTGTGCCCGTAGTCCTGGTACTTGTCGTTGGGATTCGGCTCTGGCTTGTCGTACCCGCTGCCGCTCGCGCCCATGATCGTGGCGCCCGCGTCGAGCTGGAGCGTCACGTTGCTCTTCATGTGGATCGAGTTGGGCGAGCGGTACGTGCCGGACGGGAACCTCACCGTGCCGCCGCCTGCGCCGTTCGCCGCCGTGATCGCCCTGTCGATGGCCGCCGTGTCGTTGGCGCTGCCGTTGCCGACGGCCCCGTAGTCCTTGACGTTGAACTCCGCCGCCTGGGCCGGTTCCGCCAGCACTGCCATGACCAACAGTGCCGCCGTCGCCGCCGCGCCGAGTCTCCGTAACACGGATGTCCTCCCCGGTAGAAACGCGCTGAAAACCTTTACAGCGGCGGCGAGTGCACACGTTACGCCGGTCGTACGCGAACGAACAGCCTTAACCGGCGGCGCTCGGGCTTGACCGAGACCTCGTGGGACTTCTTGACCAGGCGGCGCGCGGCGGCATCGGCCTCGAAGTCGTGCTGGCGCTGCTTCGCAATAGCAAACGCATCGTGGTGTGAGAACACGGCGAATCTCCTCAACTCGGATTTACTCGGGTGAAACGGTCGTGCTGACGAAGAACCGCACTGCCCGGGCCCCTTCAGGCCGCAGCTCCGGGCTCTCCACGCGGTCGTCGTACCGATCGAGCAACGCCCGCATCTCCTGCTGGACCTCGCGCAGCTCCTCGCGCGTCAAGAACGACGTAGCGCTGCTGATGCCCCAGTGGTCGCGCCACTCCTCCGGCAGGTGCTCGTGCCGGCGGGAGGATTCGCGGATGCGCTCGAACTCCTGGTCCAGGTAGGCCGTCTCAGCAGCTTCGGCGGCCAGCGCCCCCTCGTCGTCGAGCCCTTCGGTCGTGATCATCTGATGACGCGTGACGATCCGCCACGGCTTCTGCCTGCCAGGGCCTTCCACCTCTGCCACGAAGCCGTACTTGGCCAGCATGTTCAGGTGGTAGGAGCAGCTGGCAACACTCTCTCCGAGCTTCGCCGAGCACTGCGTGGCAGTGCTCGGTCCCTGTTCGGTGAGCAAGTTGATCAGCTTCCACCGGAACGGGTGCGAGAGCGCCCGGAGCGCCTTGGGGTCACTGATACGGGTGTCGGCCATGCCGCCACGGTACCCACATCAATAAACCTTTAGCAAGGTTCCTTGATATATAAATCCTGATATAAAACCCGGCAAGATCAGCCAGGCTGTGCGCATGACTCGGGGGCAGCTGTGGCTGTTGGGGGCGTTCGGTGCGTTGGTGGCGGTCACGTGGATCAACCCGCCATGGCCCGCCGAGCAGGCGTTGCACAGTTCGCTGACGGCCGTGGCGATCGTGGTGCTGTGGCTTCTGCGACGACGGCTCGACACCGCGCAGTGGGCATGGACGTTGCTGTTCCTGGCCCTGCACACGATCGCGGCGCGGTGGATCTACTCGTTCGTGCCGTACGACGACTGGACGGACGCGGTGTTCGGCGTCCGCCTGTCCGAGGCTTTCGAGTGGGACCGCAACCACTTCGACCGGCTCGTGCACTTCGCGTACGGCGTGTGCCTGACCGCGGTGCTGCGGCAGAAGTGGTTGCGATCGTTGGAGAT
This sequence comes from Lentzea sp. NPDC054927, assembly GCF_053610285.1. Classification (NCBI taxonomy): domain Bacteria; kingdom Bacillati; phylum Actinomycetota; class Actinomycetes; order Pseudonocardiales; family Pseudonocardiaceae; genus Lentzea; species Lentzea sp. NPDC054927. The sequence goes on along the minus strand of NZ_JBSGXZ010000062.1, from coordinate 14,974 downwards.
CGTGCTCGCGACGAGTGCGCTCTACGAACTGCTGGAGTGGGCGATCGCGATGACGCTCGCGCCCGAGGTCGCGGAGGCCTACAACGGCCAGCAGGGCGACATGTGGGACGCCCACGCGGACATGGCACTGGCCGCGCTCGGGGCGCTGGTCACCAGTCTGGCGAGTTTCGCGCGACGGCGGTCACCAGCGGCAGCGACTCGATGACCGGCACCCGCAGCAGCTCCGCGGGCACGTCCGGGTCGCGCACCGGCTCGATGAGTTCCCGCAGGAGTGCGCCGACGACGTCGTCCGCGGCCTGATCGACCTCGTGGATGAGATCGCGCAGCTGGTCCGCCGCCTCGTTGAGCACGCGTGGCCGTTGCGGTTCCTCCAGCATCAGAGCGGCCAGGCGCAGCACTCGGCGGCACGTGCGCAGGCGCAGGCTTCTGCTGGCCGACTCGCGGGCGCCGGCGAGGCCCAGGCGGCCGCGGGTGCGTTCGATCCACGGCTCGACGGTCTCGCGGCGCCAGATCGGGCCCGACGCGAGTTCGGCGTCGGGCTCAGGGATGCCGTGCGAGCGCCGTTTGCGCCACACGGCCACCAACTGCCGGCTCAGGCCCATGGCGTCGGCGATTTCGGCGATTCCGTAAAAGTCCCCCACGCCGACAAATGTAACCAGAGATGACGTTGGATGTCATCAAAAATTTCACCGAAAAATCAGATGCGCTCCAGAACCGCTCGCGCCGCGTTGTGGCCGCCGATGCCGCTCACACCGCCGCCGCGCCGGGAGCCCGCGCCGCAGACGAAGACGTTGTCCACGTCGGTCTCCACGCCCCACTTGCCGATCTCGTCGTCAGTCTCGGCGAACGGCCAGTCGAGCTCTCCGTGGAAGATGTTGCCACCCGGCAGTCCGAGCTCTTCCTCCAGGTCCAGTGGCGTACGGGCTTCGATGCACGGATCGCCGGCGGCATCGACGGCGAGACAGTCCTGGATCGGCTCGACGAGGTGGGCGTTGAACTGCTCCAGGTAGCGCCGCACCAGCTCGTCGCGCAGCAGTTCGTTGCGGCCCTCGAACAGCGACGCGGGCAGGTGCAGGCCGAACAACGTCAACGTCTCGTGGCCCGCCAGCGACGGCCCGAGGATCGACGGGTCGGTCAGCGAGTGGCAGTACATCTCACCCGGCAGCACCGACGGCACCTGGCCGGCCGCGCTCTCCAGGTACGCGGTCTCCAGCTGGTCGTAGGACTCGTCGAGGTGGAACGTGCCGGCGAACGCGAGCCGTGCGTCGACACCGGACTTCAGCTCGGGCAGCCTGCGCAGCAGCATGTTGATCTTCAGTTGGCAGCCGGGCGCGTCGTGGACTTCCTTGCCCTGCAACCGTCCCAGTACCGAAGGCGCCACATTGGACAACACGTACCGAGCCTCGAAAACCGAGTCTCCGCACGTCACCGACGCGGTCTTGCCGTCGGACTCGACCGACGTCACCTCGGCGCCCGTGACGATCTGCGCACCGGCCTCGCGTGCGACCCGTTCCAGCTCGGCGGTGACGGCGCCCATGCCACCGACCGGGACCTTCCACTCGCCGGTGCCGTTGCCGACGATGTGGTAGAGGAAGCACTTGTTGGCGCGCAACGAATGCAGCGACGAGTGGGTGCCGATCAACGCGTCGGTGGCGACGACGCCGCGCACCAGGTTGTTGTCGAACAGCTCCTGCAGCGTCGCGCCGATCGGGCGTTCGAAGACCTGTTCCCACAGCCGGCCGCGCACCACCGCGTCGACGTGCACGCGCAGATGTTCGCGTGACACCAACGGTTCCAAAAGAGTCGGTGCCAGTGCGGCTGCCATCGACTCCAGGTCGGCGTACCAGCGCTGCCACCGCTCCCAGTCCTCGAGCGACCCGCACACGGCCTCGAACGACTTGAGCGTCGCCTCGCCCGGCGAGCGTTCGACCAGGAGCCCGGCCTTGCCGTTCGGCGTGTACGACGACGCGGAACGGGACCGCAAAGTGAGGTTCAGGCCCAAATCAGCGGCGATCCGGTCCGGTAAGAGCGATACCAGGTAGGAGAACCGGGAGAGCCGGGCGTCCACGCCTTCCCACGGTGACGCGCTCACCGCCGCGCCACCGACGTGCGGCAGCTTCTCCAGCACCCTGACCGACTTCCCCGCCCGTGCGAGGTACGCGGCCGCCACCAGCCCGTTGTGGCCGCCCCCGACGATCACGACGTCGTCCATGCCCCGAGATCCCTCCCACGTAGCCTGGTCGTTGGGGAACATAGCGGTCCGAAGGAGATGTGCACATGGGCCGAGTGACGGTTCGCCGAGCGGTCGAACGGGTGTCGCCGAACGGTCGGCGGCGCCGGGTCGACGCGCTGGCCGCCGAGGAACCACTGGAGCTGCGGGTCAACGGCAAGGCGTTGGCGGTCACGATGCGCACTCCCGGCCAGGACGTCGAGCTCGCGCACGGCTTTCTGCTCAGCGAGGGCGTGATCGGCGACTCCGAGGACATCTCGATCGCCCGGTTCTGCGAGGGCACCGGGCCGGACGGGATGAACACCTACAACGTGCTGGACATCGCGCTGACCGACGGTGTGCCGCCGCCGGACACCGGGGTGGAGCGCAACTTCTACACCACGTCGTCGTGCGGGGTGTGCGGGAAGGCCGCGCTGGACGCGGTGAAGCTCAAGACGCGCTACTCCCCCGCTCTGGACGAGGTCAGGGTCACTCCCGAGGCGCTGACGGGGTTCCCGGACGCGTTGCGGGAACGGCAGAAGGTCTTCGAGAGCACCGGCGGGCTGCACGCGGCAGGGTTGTTCGTGAACGGCGAGCTGCTGGTCGTCCGGGAGGACGTGGGCCGGCACAACGCCGTCGACAAGGTGCTGGGCTGGGCGGTCCTGCAGAACCTCGTGCCGTTGCGCGGCGCGGTGCTGATGGTGTCCGGGCGGGCGTCGTTCGAGCTGGTGCAGAAGGCCGCGATGGCCGGGATTCCGGTGCTCGCCGCGGTGTCGGCGCCGTCGTCGCTCGCCGTCGAGCTGGCCGAGGAGCAGGGCATGACGCTGGTCGGCTTCCTGCGCGGCGACTCGATGAACATCTACACCGGTGGGGAGCGCGTGGTTGAGACCGCTTGACGGCGTCGTGGTGGTGAGCCTGGAGCAGGCCGTCGCCGTGCCGTACGCGACGCGGCTGCTGGCCGACCTCGGGGCCCGCGTCATCAAGATCGAACGGCCCGGCGCCGGCGACTTCGCCCGGCACTACGACTCCTCGTGCGGCGAGGTGTCGTCGTACTTCGCGTGGACGAACGTGGGCAAGGAATCGGTGTCGCTCGACATCTTCCACCCGGACGGCCGTGAGGTGCTCGAACGGCTGGTCGCCAAGGCCGACGTGCTGCTGTGCAACCTGTCGCCGCGGGTGTGGAAACGGCTGGGACTGGAGCTTCCCGCGGAGTTGATCGTCGGCGAACTGTCCGGCTACGGCTGGGACGGCCCGTACGCGGATCGCAAGGCGTTCGACGCGCTGGTGCAGTCCGAGGCCGGGCTGGTGTCGCTGACCGGTGAGGGCGACGTGATGGCCCGCGCCGGCATCTCGGTGGCGGACATCGCGGCCGGGGTGCAGCTGCAGGCGGCGGTACTGGCGGCGTTGTTGCAGAAGGCGCGGACCGGCGAGGGCGTGCGGCTGCGGTTGTCGCTGTTCGAGGCGATGGCCGAGTGGATGCACCAGCCGATGCTCTACGCCGCCGGGACCGGTGCCGCCGCCCCGCGATCGGGCGCGCACCACCCCAGCATCGCGCCGTACGGGCCGGTGGCCTGTGCGGACGGCGCCGTGCACCTGGCCGTGCAGAACGACGGTCAGTGGCAGCGGTTGTGCGGGCTGATCGGGCTGGGCGCCGAGGAGAGGTTCGCCACAGTGGCCTCTCGCGTCGAACACCGTTCCGAGCTGCAGGAACTGCTTGAACGGGCCTTTTCTGACATGAATTCCGCTGACCTGCTGGCCGCTCTGGACTCCGCCGACGTGCCTGCCGCGCTGACCCGCTCGATCACCGAACTGCGCACCCACCCGCAACTCGACACATGGGTTGACGTGCAGGTTCCCGGCGGGACGGCCCGGATGCTGCCGCCTCCGGTCGCCGGTTTCGAGTGGTCACCGGGTGCGGTCCCCGCCCTCGGCGCGCACAATGATCACGTGTTGCGCTGGCTGGGTTATTCGGACGAGGAACTGTCCTCATTACGCGTGCGTTCCGTCCTCTAGAAGGAAACGAGGAACGGTACCCACGCGATGAGGTGAGCATGGGGGATCCGAAGTACAGCCGCCGCACCCTCCTTGCGGCGATCGGCGTGGTCATCGCGACAGCCACCGGCGTCGCGACGTACGTCTCGTCGTCGTCCGAGGCCACGGAACGGCAGATCGCCACGGCGGACCGCGTGCAGGCCACTGGCGCCGCCAAGCCGACGATCCGCTTCGAGCGCGTGTACTCGGCCGCCCGCCACCGCGAGGTGACCCTCGCCTTCTACGTCCCGACCGGCCCGAACCCCCGCGGGCTGCCGATGTCGATCCTGCTGCACGGCCTGCACGGCGACGCCAGGCACGCCGCCGTGGGCAACCTCGCCGAGGTCCTGACCGCCGCCGTCGCGAAGGGCTCTGTTCCCGCGTTCGGCTTCGTGGCGGTCGACGGCGGCGACAACTACTGGCACGAGAACGTCCCCGGCGACGACCCGATGGCCATGCTGCTCGACGAGGTCCCGCGGTGGCTGAAGGAACGCGGCTACGGCGAACCGTTCGCAGTCACCGGCGTGTCCATGGGCGGCTTCGGTTCGCTGCTGTACGCGCGGCGCCGGGCCGAGCGCGGCGACCCGATCGCGGCCGCCGCGGCCATCTCCCCCGGCCTGATCACCACGTGGCCGGAGATGGCCAAGCGCAAGGCGTTCAAGAACGAGGGCGAGTGGGCCTCGCTGGACCCGCTGCGGCACCCGAAGTCGACCGGCACGACCGCCCTGGGCGTGTGGATCGGCGACCGCGACCGGTTCATCGAGGGCACCCGCCGGTACATGCGCGAGGTGCGGCCCGAGGTGGGCGTGGTCAAGGGCGGTGGGCACGACGACGGGCTCTACCGGAAGGTGACGCCCGACGTCGTGCAGTTCCTCGCCAAGTACGCCAAGAAGGCTGTCTAGATCCGCATCGCCGCGCGGCTCCAGTGCACCCAACCGACGCGGCCGTGCTCGTCCCGGCCGCCCAGCGGGAGCGTCGAGCTCTTGTCCACGGCGATCAGCAGGTCGTCGAGCAGGTGGACGTACTCGGTTTCCTCGGCGGAGATCAGTGCCGCGGTGAGTGGATCCCGGCCGAGCAGCCGAACCTTCACCCTGCCTTGTTCGCCCGGTGTGACGTGCACGTCGAGCGCGGAATCGCGGTAGAGCCCGACGACTTTGCCGTGATCCACCGGCGTCGGGTCGGCCGGCACGTCGGGGAGTTTCCGCTTGCTCACACCCGCCAGCTCGCCGAGCACCTGATCGATGATCGCGGTGAAGAACGGGCCGAGGGCCTTCCCTCCGTTGGCCGTCACGATCACGGCGACCCCGGCTGCCGGAACGACCCGCAGCACCGACACGTAGCCCATGGTCATGCCGGTGTGGCCGATGACCTCGCCGCCGTCGAAGTTGGACAGCTCCCAGCCGAGGCCCCACCACCACTCGCCCGTGCCGAAGTCCGGGTGGGTGGCCTGCCGCTCCCGCATCGCGTCGAACTCGGTGGTGTCCAAGTGCATTCGCACGAACCGGAGCAGTTCGCGGGCGGGCATCGCGAGCACCGAACCGCCCGCCACCCACGACTCCGGCAGGTGCTGGGTCGCGGGCTTGCCTTCCAGGTGCCCGTCCGCCATCTCGTGCTTCGCGTACTCGGCCCGTGCCGCCGCGACCTTCCGCAGCCCCAGCGGCTCGACCAGCCTTTCGTGCAGCACGGCCGTGAAAGGCTTGCCGCGCAACACTTCCACGATCCGGCCCAGCACCGCATACCCGCTGTTGCAGTACGAGTAGAGCTCACCGGGCGGACTGAACTGCCCTGCGTCCGCGAGCAGCTCGACGTACCTCGCCAGCATGTCGTCGCCCGAGCCCGTCTCGAACTTCAGGTCGCCGTCGAAACCCGCGGTGTGGCTGAGGAGGTGGCGTGGCGTGATGACGCCCGACGCCTGCTCATCTGCCACCCGGAACTCCGGCAGCACGTCCCGCACCGGCCGGTCGAGGTCGAGCAGGCCCTCGTTCACCAGCTGCATGATCAGCGTGGCCGTCCAGACCTTGGTGATCGACCCGATCTGGAACAACGTGTCGCAGGTGACCGGCTCGTTGGTGACGTTGTTGCGCACACCTGCTGCTACATCGACGATCTCACCGTTGTGCAGCACAGCTACCTGTGCGCCAACGATTCCGTGCTCTTCGAGCAGCTCCGGCAGCCTGCGCGCGATCCAGTCGTTCACTGACGCACCGCCACTCTCCCCCAGTGCAGCCACTTGACTCTCCCTTGCTCATCATGTCCACAAAGGACGACAACTCCGTGGCTGCCGCCCTCTTCCTCCACGGAGATCAACGCGTTGTCGCGGAGCCCCACGTATTCCTCGATCGCCGTCGGCGCCGCGTCGACGTCCGCGGGCACGGCCTGCATCCTCACCCGCCCGTCCTCGCTCGCGGTGACGTGGACGGCGGCCCGCACGGCGCGGTAGACGCCGGCGACCTTGTCGACGTCGATCGGAACGGGCACGGCAGGCGGCTTCGGAGGCGTCCGCAAGGTGACGTTCGCCAGCTCTCCCAACACCTTTTCGTGCACCGCCCGCGCGACGGGGAGGGCGGCTCCCCCGTTGGTGAGCGTCGCGACGGCGAGGCCGAACTCCGGGAGCACCCGCAGGTACGCCTGAAAGCCCGGCGTCTGGCCGGCGTGTCCCAGCCCGGTGACGCCGTTGTCGTAGTCGTGCAGGAGCCAGCCGAGGCCTTGCCTGCCGCCGAAGCCGAAGTCGGGCAGCGCGACCTGGGTCTCCCGCATCGCGTCGAACTCGGTGGTGTCCAGGTGCATCCGCACGAACGCGAGCAGGTCCCGCGCGCACATGGCGAGCACCGAGCCGGCCGGTGAGTCGCCCTCGGTCGTCTGCTCCTCGACGGGCTTCACCTCCGCGTCTTCGCGCAGGTGTCCCGAGGCGCACAGCCGGCCTGCGTACTCGGCATGGCGCGTGGCGGCGTGGAGGCCGAGCCGGTCGACGAGACGTTCACGCAAGACGGTGTTGAAAGGCTTGCCGCGCAACACTTCCACGATCCGGCCCAGCACCACGTACCCGCTGTTGCAGTACACGTACAGCTCGCCGGGCGGCGTCGTCTGTTCCGTGTCGGCCATGCGCTCCAGGTACTTCGCCAGCATGTCGTCGCCGTTGCCGGTGTCGTAGTAGAGATCGCCCTCGAACCCCGCCGTGTGGCTGAGGAGGTGGCGTGGCGTGATGACGCTCGCGGCCTGTTCGTCAGCCAGCCGGAACTCTTCGACGACGTCGCGGACCGGGCGATCGAGGTCCAGCAGGCCCTCGTTCACCAGCTCCTGGACCAGCGTGGCCGTCCAGACCTTGGTGATCGACCCGATCTGGAAGATCGCGTCCGGCGTCACCTTCTCGTTGGTGACGTTGTTGAGCACACCTGCTGTCGCGTCGACGATTTCGCCGTTGTGCAGCACGGCGACCTGGGCGCCGACGACGCCGTGTTCCGCGATGAGTTCGGGCAGCCTGCGTCGCAGCCATTCGGCTGTCTCGTTCACGTTCCCCCCAGAAAGTGAAGTTCTAGCGCGGTGAGAGCGGCACGGTCTTCGACCGCACCCACTTCAGCACCGAGGGCCACTCCCCGTAGCCCGCGTCGATGTTGATGTGGCCCGCGCCGGGCAGCACGTCGACCTCGATCCGCAACGCCTCGGCGAGCTGTTTGGCGGCCGGCATCGAGCAGTGCGGGTCGCCCTCGCCCGCGATCAGGCGGGTCTCGGTGGCGGCGCGGCGCAGGCCGGCCGGGTCGAGCGGGGCGGGGAAGAACGACTTGATGGCCGGTTCGGGGTGGTCCGGCGCGGGCGGGGCCACCAGCAGGACGCGGTCGACGTGCCCGATGCCCTCGCGGGCGGCGTGGTGCAGCCAGAGGTAGCACCCGAGCGAGTGCGCGACGACGACCCGTTCACGGTCGGCCGGCGCGGCTTCCAGGTGGGTGTCGAGCTCACGCAGCCAGGTGGTGAGGTCGGGCTGGTCCGGGTCGCTGAAGTGCGGCATGTCGGCGAGGCCGCCGTGCTCGGACACCGTCTGGGCCAGCCAGCGCTGCCAGTGGCCGGGGCCGGAGCCGGTGTAGCCGTGGATCAGGAGCACGTGAGGCAACGACATGCCTCCACCTTAGAACGCCGAAAGGGGCACCGGTGTGATCACCGGTGCCCCTTTCGGAGATCGAAAACTTACGCGGACTTCTCGCGACGCTCCCGGCGCGAGGGCTGCCGGGCAACGATCGTCGGGTTCACGTTCTCCTTCACCGTCTGCTCGGTGATGACGACCTTGGCGACGTCCGTGCGGCTCGGGATGTCGTACATCACCGGGAGCAGGACTTCTTCCATGATCGCGCGCAGACCTCGGGCACCGGTGCCGCGCAGGATCGCCTGGTCGGCGATCGCTTCCAGCGCGGTCTTGGTGAACTCGAGCTCGACGCCGTCCATCTCGAACAGCTTCTGGTACTGCTTCACCAGGGCGTTCTTCGGCTCGGTGAGGATCATCACCAGCGACGGCTTGTCGAGGTTCGTGACGGAGGCGACCATCGGCAGACGCCCGATGAACTCGGGAATCAGGCCGAACTTGATCAGGTCCTCCGGCATGGAGTCGGAGAAGAAGTCCGACGCCTCCACCTCGGCCTTGGAACGGACCTCGGCACCGAAGCCGAGACCGCGCTTGCCGACGCGGTCCTGGATGATCTTCTCCAGACCCGCGAACGCACCGGCCACGATGAACAGCACGTTCGTCGTGTCGATCTGGATGAACTCCTGGTGCGGGTGCTTGCGGCCGCCCTGCGGGGGCACCGATGCGGTGGTGCCTTCCAGGATCTTCAGGAGCGCCTGCTGCACACCCTCACCGGACACATCGCGCGTGATCGACGGGTTTTCACTCTTTCGAGCGATCTTGTCGACCTCGTCGATGTAGATGATGCCCGTCTCGGCGCGCTTCACGTCGTAGTCGGCGGCCTGGATGAGCTTCAGGAGGATGTTCTCGACGTCCTCACCTACGTACCCGGCCTCCGTCAGTGCCGTCGCGTCGGCGATGGCGAACGGCACGTTCAGCATCTTCGCGAGGGTCTGCGCGAGGTAGGTCTTGCCGCAGCCCGTCGGGCCGAGCATCAAGATGTTCGACTTCGCCAGCTCGACGCCGTCGTCACGACCCTCGCGCCCGCGGTCGCCCGCCTGGATGCGCTTGTAGTGGTTGTAGACGGCGACGGAGAGGGTGCGCTTGGCGTCACTCTGTCCGATGACGTACTGGTCGAGGAACTCGTGGATCTCGGCGGGCTTAGGCAGCTCGTCGAGCTTCACGTCACCGGCTTCGGCCAGCTCCTCCTCGATGATCTCGTTGCAGAGATCGATGCACTCATCGCAGATGTAGACGCCGGGGCCGGCGATGAGTTTCTTCACCTGCTTTTGACTCTTTCCGCAGAAAGAGCACTTCAGCAAGTCGCCGCCGTCACCGATACGCGCCATGACCGCTGACCTATGTCCCCTCCGGCGCACACCTGCTGTAGTGCGCCTGCTGACTTGCTGTGGCAGTCCCACTGGCTGTGGGTGCTGAGCCCGTTCTCCTGACGGTACCTGGCCGACCCCGTTTCAGGGGAGGACCCGCGTCCCCCGACGCGCCGATCAGGCCGGTTAACCGGTCACATCGGCGTGTCGGGTGGGTGCGCGATGCCCGAGCTCTGGGGTTTCCCAGAGCTCGGGAAGGCCTCAGGACTTGGCGGAAAGCTTGCGGTAGGGCAGCACCGTGTCGACGATGCCGTACTCCCTGGCCTCTTCGGCCGTCAGAATCCGGTCGCGCTCGATGCTCTCGCGGACCTCCTCTGCCGTCCGGTTCGTGTGCCGCGCGAGGGTGGACTCCATCAGGCGGCGCACACGCTGGATCTCGTTCGACTGGATCTCCAGGTCGGACACCTGACCGTACGCGCCTTCCATCGAAGGCTGGTGGATCAGGATTCGCGCGTTCGGCAGCGCGTGGCGCTTGCCGGGCGTGCCGGCGGCCAGCAGCACGGCCGCGGCCGAGGCGGCCTGGCCGAGGCAGTACGTCTGGATGTCCGGACGAACGAACTGCATCGTGTCGTAGATGGCCATCAACGAGGTGAACGAGCCACCGGGAGAGTTGATGTACATCAGGATGTCGCGGTCCGGGTCCTCGGACTCGAGCACCAGCAGCTGCGCCATGACGTCGTTGGCCGATGCGTCGTCAACCTGCACGCCGAGGAAGATGATGCGCTCCTCGAAGAGCTTGTTGTACGGGTTCGACTCCTTCATGCCATAGCTGGTGCGCTCGACGAACGACGGCAGCACGTACCGCGACTGAGGCATGTGGAACTGGCTCACTTGAGGTCTCCTAGCTGACGTCAGTTGTTCGAGTCGCCGACGGGCTGGGCCCTGGTGACGACCCTGTCGACGAAGCCGTACTCCAGCGCTTCCTGCGCCGTGAACCAACGGTCGCGGTCGGAGTCGCGGGTGATGGTCTCGAGCGTCTGGCCGGTGTGCTCGGCGATCAGCTCGGCCATCTCGCGCTTGGTGCGCGTCAGCATGTCCGCCTGGATCGCGATGTCCGCGGCCGTACCACCGACACCGGCCGACGGCTGGTGCATGAGGATCCGGGCGTGCGGGAGCGCGTGGCGCTTGCCAGGAGCACCCGCGGACAGCAGGAACTGCCCCATCGAGGCTGCGAGGCCCATCGCGTACGTGGCCACGTCCGGCTGGATGAGCTGCATCGTGTCGAAGATGGCCATGCCCGCCGTGACGGAACCACCCGGCGAGTTGATGTAGAGGGTGATGTCCTTCTCGGGGTCCTCAGCGGCGAGAAGCAGCAGCTGGGCGGTGATCTGGTTGGCGATGCCCTCTTCGACCTGTGATCCCAGGACGATGATCCGCTCGCGGAGCAGCCGCTCGTACACCGAGTCGTTCAGGTTCATCCCGGCGGTGGCCGACCGCATCTCGGGGGTCGGGAAGGAGTGCTGCGTCACGTCTGCCTGCCTAACTCCAGGTGGAACGAAATCTGGATGCGAAAACTCTCTGCGATCGACCTTAACGAAGGCGGGCGGCGTCAGATGCCCGACACCGCCCGCGTTCGCTTAGGGCTGCATTTCCGGCACTCGCCCACTGGTGAGGCGAGGGCGACTCGCTACTCCGCGTCCTCTTCGGACTTGGTCTCGCCGAACAGCTCGTCCAGGTCCAGCTTCTGACCGGTCGTGTCGCTGACCGTGGCCTGGCGCACAACGCTCGCGAGCGCCTTGCCGCGGCGGACGTCGGCGAAGATCGCGCCGAGCTGGCCGGACTGCTGCGCGCGCTTGACGTACTCGTCCGGCGAGATGCCGAAGCGCTGGGCCTGGTAGATGATCCGCTCGGTGAGCTCACCGTCGGACACCGTGACCTGCTCGGCGTCGGCGATCGAGTCGAGCACCAGCTGCGTCTTGACGGCCTGCTCGGCAGCCGTGCGCAGTTCGGTGTCGAACTCCTCCTCGGTCTGGCCCTGCTCCTCGAGCCACGCGGCGAACTTGGCCTCGTCGTGGTCGAAGGCGTGCACGGCGTCGTGCTTGCGGGCGTCGATCTCGCCCTGGACGATGCCCTCGGGCAGCGGGACCTCGGTGGTCTCCAGCAGCGCCTCGAGGACCTTGTCGCGCGCCTGGACGCCCTGCTGCATCTTCTTGACGCGGTCGAGGCGGGTCTTCAGGTCGGCCTTGAGCTCGTCGAGCGTGTCGAACTCGCTGGCGAGCTGCGCGAACTCGTCGTCCAGCTCGGGCAGCTGACGCTCCTTGACGGAGTTCAGCACCACGGACACCTCGGCGTCGCGGCCGCTGTGCTCACCGGCGACGAGCGTGGTGGTGAAGGTCTTGGTCTCACCCTCGGCAGCGCCGACGAGCGCGTCGTCGATGCCCTCGACGAGCTGGCCGGAGCCGATCTCGTAGGACAGACCGGCGGTGCGGGCCTCCTCGACCTCTTCGCCGTCGACCGTGGCGGACAGGTCGATGCTGACGAAGTCACCGGTCTCGACCGGGCGGCTGACGCCGGTCAGCGTGCCGAAGCGGGCGCGGAGCTCGTCGAGCTGGGTGGTCACGTCCTCTTCGGCGACCTCCTGCTCGTCGACGGTCACGGCCAGCTCGCCGAAGGCGGGCACGGTGATCTCGGGACGGACGTCGACCTCGGCGGTGAACTCGAGCGTCTCGCCGTCTTCGATCTTGGTGACCTCGAAGTCGGGACGGCCGAGCGTGCGCACCTCACCCGCGTTGACCGCTTCCAGGTACTTGGCCGGGATGGCCTCCTGGATGACCTCGTCCAGCACCGGAGCGCGGCCGATGCGGCTCTCCAGCACCTTGGCGGGGGCCTTGCCGGGACGGAAGCCGGGGATGCGGACCTGCTTCGCGAGCTTCCGGTACGCCTGGTCGAAGTTCGACTTGAGCTCGTCGAACGGCACCTCGACGTTGATCCGGACCCTCGTCGGGCTCAGGTGCTCGACGGTGCTCTTCAACGTGGACTCCTCGATACGAACAAGAACGTGCAAGACAGCCGGTACCGCCGCATGGGGCGCCCGGATTCCCAGGGAGTCTAGGCGAGACCCGTCCTGTGACCGCTGCCACCCCGCTTTGGAGCCGTGACAGCCCGCCCCTCACCCCGATACGGTCGCCCCAGCGGCCGGAAAGGTCCGCTATGGGGGCTTCAAAAACGTGATCCTGGGGGACACGCATGTCCAAAACTTCCTCACGCCTGCTCGCGGCCTGCGCGGCGGCCACCGCACTGCTCGCCACGACCTCCCCGGCGGCCGGCGCCGCCACCGCACCTGAGGCCACGGCCGCCGCTTACGTCTTCGTCGACGAAGCAGCCACGACCTCCGAGTCGCTGATCGCCGAGAACGCCGACCTCACCGCACCGTTCCTCGCATCCGGCCACACCGACGCCCACAAAGCCTGGGACATCCGCCTGTCCGACGAGGCCTACGGCCCGAACCTGCCCACGCAGCCGTTCGTCGCCAAGGCGTCGCACACGGACACCCAGGCCGGCGCGAGCACCGCCGGCTTCATCTCACTGACCGACCGCCATCCCCGCGACCTGCCGTTCATGGTGCTGAAAATGGGCAGCCGCAACGTCTCCTGCCTGGCCGACGGCCCCGTCTTCACCGGCGGTGGCGGCAGCCCGCAGCTGTGGTGGCGGGGCCAGAACGAGCTGCTGCCGGGGAGCTTCGACGGTGACAACATCACCAGCGCCATGCCCGTGCACTTCCCAGGCAGCGTCCGAGTGCCCACCACGGTGCGCGTGACCCCTGTCTCAGCCACGAGCGACCTCGCCGCGTACCCGCCGCTCGCCAAGTACGCAGGCCGCACCAAGGCCGGCGTGATCGGCTACGAGATCAAGATCGTCCAGCGCGGCGAGGACGTCTACCGAATCCTCGTGGCCGCCGCCGCGTCCTGCTAGCCCGCCACACCTCTCAGCGCCGCCGCCCACCCCAGGGCGGCGGCGCCTTTTGTTCGTTCAGCGAACGACGTAACAGAAAAGAGTCACCCAACTACGACCCGTCAAAGGCTCCGTCTCAATTTCACTCTTTCGGCCGAAACAGCCTTTCGCGACCGATCAAGATGACTCCGTTAGCACCAATGAACCCGTCGCAGCGGACAGGTAGCGTTACTGCTCCCGCACCATCCGTAACAGGACCACGGGAACGAACGAGAAAAAGTCGTCGCACCGTTTTACCCCGAGGATCCGCCTGATGGAGACACGCCAGCTTCTCGCGTTCACAACCGTGGTTCAGACAGGGAGCTTCACCAAGGCCGCTGCCACGCTCAACTGCTCGCAGCCGACCATCACGACCCGCATCAAGGCACTGGAGGAGGCCCTCGGGGTCGTCCTTTTCCGGCGCCTCCCCCGAGGTATCCAGATGACCTCCGCAGGCGTGGAACTGCTCCCGTTCGCGCGAAACATCATCAACCTCACCGAAAAAGCCCGAAAAGCCATAACGATGAACGGCGAGCCCCACGGCAAACTAGTCATCGGCTCCGCACAGAGTTTGACCGACTACCGCCTGTTACCGCTCATCGAATACATGTGCTGGCGCTACCCGTCCGTCCAACTCTCACTGCACTCGCGCAACGCGCTCAACAACCTCGCCTCAGTACGCGACGGCCAACTCGACTGCGCCTTCTTCATAGGCGCCATAGAGCCCCGCGAAGGCCTGGAAACCACAGTGCTCTGCCCCGAACCCCTAGTCATGGTCGCGGGCCCCAACCACGTGCTCGCCCAACGCCAGTCGCTCACCGAGGACGACCTGACCAGCAGCACCCTCATCCGAGCAGAGAACGGCGCCTCCTACCACGAACTGTTCGAACACTCGCTCGGCTACGACGACACCCGAGCCCCCGTCCTCGAACTGGACTCGGTAGACGCCGCCAAACGCGCCGTAGCCTCAGGCCTGGGCATCGCTCTCATGCCAGAAGTCACCGTGTCCGCCGAACTCACCGACGGCAGGTTGGTCCGCTTGCCCTGGTCAGCCACTTTCCGCGTCTACACGCAGTTCGGCTGGCGCCAGGACAACTCGACGAACCCGGCCGTGACCGCCCTGGTCTCCGCAGCCGCCCAGGTCGTCAGCGACCAGGTCGCCTCACTCACGTGATCGAGAGCCAACGGCCCGAGGAGAACTGAGCGCGCAGACCCGGCGGGGTGGTCCCGTCACGAGTCGTGCCACAGCTCTTGCTGCGTCAGAGGAGGGGTGTCAACTCGACACGCTTTTCGTCGAGTTGACAC
>NZ_JBSGXZ010000061.1:0-41874 GCF_053610285.1 Lentzea sp. NPDC054927 | reverse complement strand
CGGCACGCTGTTGAGTTCTCAAAGAACACGCGCACACCGCAGTCACATCAGCTTTACGCTGACTTACTTCCGGGGCTTGTGTTGCAAAGCTTATTTGGTCTCGCTGGCCGGTGTCAAATCGGCCTCTTAGAGGCTCTTTGTCTTCCGGCTTTTCGTCCCGCTCCGTTCCGGTGTTTCCCGGCCCGTTCTGCGCTGACTTGGAGAAGATTACACAGGCCCGTTTCGATCTCCAAATCGGGGGGTCACCTAAGCCCCGGAACCACCGCTGACCTGCACGTTCTCCACCTGGAAGACCGGATGGCGGTCAGCCTCGGCCTCGAACGCCGAGACCGGGTCACCGACGCGTGCGTCGAAGAAAGGCCTAGTCACCGGCTCCTTGCGCACATAAGCGGCCAGCACCGGCGCCGCAACGGCCGCGGAAACCTCCACCAAACGCACTTGACGTGACCTACGTCCCCTTCGCACGACGGCGAAGTCAGCAGCCCGTGCGTTGAGCACCCAGTCGCGAACGCCGTACGGCGCGACGAACCACTCCTGACCGTCATGGCGCATCAGCCGGATGGGGATCGTCCGCTCAACACCACTGCGCCGCCCACGGATGGACAGCAACACGTAGTAGGAGGGACCGACGCCGAGCTTCACGACGCCACTGATCACGACGTTGCCAACACGGCGGATGAGGGTCGAGCGGAAGGTTTTGGCCACAACGTCAATCATGGACCTCATGTTCGACGTGCTCGTGATCGGTGGCGGCCCAGCCGGCCGCGCCCTTGCTCGCGCCTGCGCACAGGAGGGACTCCACACGGCGATCGTCGACCGTCACCCGCACCGCACCTGGACAGCCACCTACGGCGCGTGGGCCGACGAGCTCCCACCACACACACCGGTGGCCGCCACAAGCACAGTGGTTCGCGCCTACGCGCGCGAGGAACACCTCATCCCCCGCACCTACGTCGTCCTGGACAACGCACGCCTTCACGAACTGCCGCACGACGTAACGGTGCTCCAACAACCAGCGCTCCAACAACCAGCAGAAGCGCGCTATACGTTCAACGCCACCGGCGCACGCAAGGGCCGTGCCGAACAAACGGCCGTGGGCACGGTCATCGAGTCAGACAGCACAGAGACCACGCTGATGGACTGGCGCAACGGCGACACGTTCCTCTACAAGGTCCCGCTCGGCGGCAACAAGCTCCTGGTCGAGGAGACCTGCCTGGCCAGACGCCCAGGCATGCCGCTCAGCGAACTACGCGCGAGGCTCCACACACGGCTAGAAGCAGGACCACAAGAGGAACGCGTCCGCTTCCCCCTAGACGCACCACGAGCAACAGACCGTGCGTTCGGCGCGGCAGCGGGCTTCATCCACCCGGCCACCGGCTACAGCGTCGCCACGTCGCTGGCCCTCGCGCCGAAAGTCGCCCAAGCCGTCAAGGCAGGCGAGGACCCCAAGCACGTCATCTGGTCCCGCAAGGCGCGCATCGTGCACGCCCTACGGCGGCGAGGCCTGGAAGCACTGCTCCGCATGGACGCCGACGAGACCAGGGACTTCTTCGAGCTCTTCTTCCAGCTCGACGGGGGACTGCAGCGCGCCTACCTCTCGGGCCGCGAGGACGTAAGGGGCACCGTCGCGGCCATGACCGCGCTGTTCCGCCGAGCGCCCTGGCGGCTACGCGTCAAGCTGATGCGTTAGACGTCCCAGCTCCACCCCAGCTGCGGTAATCGCTGCACCCGAGAGTGCGCCTGTCAGCGCGATTCCGATCACCTTCGCACCCGCTGCCATTGATCACTCCGTTCGCCCGGGCGTACAGCGCTCATCGGCAGCTGCCATCGCGCGTTTCCGCGAAACGGGCCTACCAACCGAACGGCGTATTCGTATTCCAAGCCGGCCGGGGCGAAACTCCCAGCGTGAGCGCCGGATCACCGAGCGCAGCCGTGCCATGGCGGATCGTCGCCAACCTCGTGAACAGCTGGTTAACCCTATTGGTGGGAGTCGTTCGCACCGGCACGATTTGAGATGTGCCCGCCTTGCTGGATGACGTCAGGTTCGCCTTCCAGCCGCTGTTCAACCTGAACACCGGGGGCGTCGTCGCGGTGGAGGCTCTGGCCCGGCCGCACGACGGCAGCGTGCAGGATCTGCTCCAGGCCGCCTTCCAGGCCGGCCTGCTGACCAATGCCGACGTCGGACTCGCTTGCCGCGCCGTTCGTTCCGCGGCCGATTTCGACCTCATGCTGCCGTTGCACGTCAACTTGCTGGCGATCACGGTGGCGGACAAGCCCGAGATCATGAGTCCGTTGTACGGGGCGTTGCGGGATGCCGGGCGGTCGCCCGACAGCATCGTCATCGAGGTGGGCGAGCCGTATTCGCGGGCCAACCGCGCGCGGCTGGCCCGGGGGATGCAGACGTTGCGGAACAACGGCTTTCGCATCGCGCTCGACTGCGTGGGCGAGGGTGACGTGCCGCTCGGGATGCTGACGAGCGCTTCGCCCGACTACATCAAGCTCGACCGCGAGATCGTCCGGACGTTGCCCGGTGACGCCGCGCGGGGTGCGTTGGTGAAGTCGTTGGTGCACCTGGGCGAGTACACGGGCAGTCAGGTCGTGGCCGAGGGGGTGGAGACCGAGGCTGAGCTGGCGTACCTGCGCAAGCTCGGGGTGGGGCACGCGCAGGGCAACATGCTCGCGCCCCCGCAGCGCAGGCCGGCGGTGAACGCCCGCATCGCGCCCGAGGCGGTCACGGAGACCGGGGAGATCCGCCGCAGCAACACGGGTCCGCGGATCACGGCGTTCCTGCACCCCGCCACGACGCTGCCGGAACATGCCACGAGCGAAGAGGTGCGCGAGGTTCTGGCGTCACAGCCGTCGGTCACGGGTGTGGTGCTGGTGGACGACGAGGGGCGGCCGAAGTGGTCAGTGGACCGCAACCGGTTCCTGCTCGCGGTGACCGGGCCGTACGGGCATGCGCTACACGCCAAGCGTGAGGCGGCGCGGCTCGCGGACAAGCCGCACGTGATCGGCACTGAGGCGTCCGCGCTCGATCTGCTGGACGTGGTGGCGCACGCGAACCGTGAGCGCACCAACGACGACCTCATCGTCGTGGACCACAACGAGCGGTGCATGGGTGTTGTGCGCGTTGCGGACGTTGTGCGCGGTGTTGCCGAGCTGAAGGTGGAGCAGGCGGCGGCGCTGAGCCCGCTGACGCGTCTGCCGGGCAGCGACGCGATCGCCAAGGAGGTCGAGCGGCGCATCGAGGTGCACGAGATCTTCGCGGTGTCGTGGCTCGACGTCGACAGCTTCAAGCTCGTGAACGACTCGGTCGGGTTCGCGGCAGGCGACGACCTGATCCGCGAGATCGGGCACGACCTGGCGGACCTCGCGCACGCGTTTCCCGGCGTGCAGGTCGGGCACGTCGGTGGCGACGACTTCCTGATTCTCGCCGGACTCGACGAGACGGTGCCGTTGTCCGCCCGTTTGCTCGACAAGTCGTACACGGCTGAAGGACGACACGTGACCCTCTCTCTTGCGACCCTTATCTGTGCTCCGGGGTCAGTGGGGTCGTATCGCGAGGTGTCGCGGTTGCTGGCACCAGTCAAGGAACACGCGAAGTCGCTCGCCGGGTCCAGCTGGGTGATGGGCCGGCCGGGCAGTGATCGACGCGATGTGCTGCGTGGTGTCGCGCAACGCGCGGTGAGTTAACAAGTACAACCGAACGCCTCCTGTGCGACGACCTGATCACTCATAGCATCGAGGTCGCTACTCAGCGCACAGGAGGTTCGGCGTGCACGTCGGCAGCAGAACTCAACCGGTACCCGCGCAACGCACGAGCATGGACGGCCTCCTGACCGTTGGCGTGGAAGAAGAATTCGTTCTCGTCGAAGCGTCCACCGGCCATTTGGCCAACCGTGCCAAGGAAGTGCTCGCCGGAGCGGACCGGTACGAGGTCGACCTGCAGCCGGAAATCGCGCAGTATCAGGTGGAATCGGCCAGCGGGATCTGCACGGACATGACCGCGTTGCGCGACGAACTCGCCGCCGCGCGCCGGGCGTTGATCGAACGGGCCGCGCGTCACGACGCCAGGCTCGCCGCGACCGGGACGCCGGTGCTGGGCCTGACGATGCCCACGCCGCTCACGAACTCCCCGCGCTACCACCGGATGGCGCAGGAGATGGGAGCGCTCACCAACGACCTCGCGATCTGCGGCTGCCACGTGCACATCGGGCTGCCGGACGACGAGTCGAAGATCTTCGTGAGCAACCACCTGCGGCCGTGGCTGCCGACGATTCTGGCGCTGGGCGCGAACTCCCCGTACTGGCTCGACGGCGACACCGGGTACGCGAGCTGGCGCTACGTCGTCTGGAACCGTTGGCCCACTTCGGGTGCGCCGCCGCACTTCGACTCCGCGGCCGAGTACTACTCGGCGCGGGAGGAGATCGTCGCGAGCGGCGCGGCGATGGACGCCGGGATGCTCTACTGGGACATCCGGCTCTCCGCCAACCATCCCACGCTCGAACTGCGGGTGTCCGACGTCGCGCCGACGGTCGAGGAGGCCGTCCTGATGGCCGCGCTGGTGCGGGCGATCGCCGCCACCGCGCTGAGTTCCGGCGCGACGCCCATCAAAGTCCCGCCGCACCTGCTGAAGGTCGCGATGTGGCGTGCCGCGCGCGACGGCCTGGCGGGGTTCGGCATCGACCCGGTCACCGGCGCGCCGACGCCCGCGTCCACGATCGCCGCGTCGTTGCTGCGCTGGGTGCGGCCGATGCTGGAGTTCGCCGGCGACTACGAAATGGTGACCGACGGCATCGACCGGTTGCTGCTCGACGGAACGGGCGCGGCGAGGCAGCGCAGGGCGTTCGCGCGGCGTGGCCGGCTGGACGACGTCGTGGGATTCCTGGTCGCGCAGACCGCGCCGGCCTGAAAGCCGGGCCGGTTCACTCGATCAGGTACATCTCGGGTCGACTTGGTGTGCCTCCAAGGCCGGATCCGGTAGGTAGTCCCCGTGGCCACCCCCATCTGGGCACCGGGAGTGAACGGTCCGGACAAACCCAACACCGCGCGGGTCAGGGACTACTGGCTCGGCGGCACCCGCAACACGGAGGCCGACCAGGAACTGGCGGCCCACCTCGTGTCCGCGGCACCGCACCTGCCGTATCTGTGCCGCACGCACCGCGCGTTCCTCGGCAGGGTCGTCAGAAGGCTGACCGCGCTGGGGATCCGTCAGTTCGTCGACCTCGGCTCCGGCCTGCCCACCGCGGGCAACGTGCACCTCGTCGCGCCGGACGCGCGCGTGGTGTACGTGGAGATCGACCCCGCGGTGGCGAGCGAGGGCCGTGAGATCGTCGCGGGCAACCCGCGCGTCTCGTACCTGTGCGCGGATCTCAGTCAACCGGAGAAGGTGCTGGAGTCGCAGGAGGTCCGCACGACGCTGGACCTGTCCGAGCCGGTCGCCGTGCTGGTGCTGGACGTGCTGCACTTCGTCCCGGACAGCGCCGAGCCGTACAAGGTGCTCGCCCAGTACATGGACGCGCTGGCGCCCGGCAGCTATCTCGGGCTCTCGCACACGTGCCGCGACCCGTTCATGCTGGCCGCCGTGGGGCTGTTCGGCGCGATGTACGAAGACCAGCCGTTGCCCGCGTTCACGTTCCGGTACCCGGAGCAGGTCGTGCAGTTCTTCGACGGCATGGAGATCCTCTCGCCCGGTGTGGTGCCGATTCCGTTGTGGGAACCGGATCCCGACGAGGTTCAGGACCGCAATCCGGAGAACTTCCAGGGATGCGGCGGCCTGGCCCGCAAGACCTAGGCGAGCAGAGGGATCGCGGCCAGCACGATCGTCGACACGACGGCCATCGACATGCCGTACCGCAGCTGCTGCCGGGCTGTCGGCAGGTCTCGCGCGAGCAGGAACGCCGAGCACGCCGCGACACCGACGGCCGCCCACAACAGCCCGAACCTGAACCACAATCCACCGCCGACCAGCAGCAGCCCGCCCACGGTCAGCTGCGTGGTCGCGTTGACCGCATGCCTTGTGCCGTACACGACAGCGGGCGTCCTCGACCCGACTCGGGCGTCCCCCACGCGATCCGGCACCGCCCACCAGAGCGCCCGGCCGGTCGCGAGAGCGGCGACACCGGAGAAGACGAGCCACACCGCCGGGTCCGCCTGTCCCCCGGCCGCCGCGTAGGCGGTGATGCTCGGCAACAGCCCGGCGGCGATCGCCAGCACCACCGGACCGGAATAGCCACGCCGTTTCAACCTGATCGGCTCGAGGTTGTACGCCAGGTACAGCACCAGGATCAGCCCGACGCCGACCGCGACCCGCCACGACACCGCGATCGCCAGCGCCTCGGCGAAGATCATCTCGAAGATCGCCAGCGCGAGCACCTTCTTCGCGCCGATCTCCCGCACCGCCTGCGCCAGATGGCGTTTCTCCGCGGTGTGGATGTCGTTGCGGAGGTCGGCGTAGGCGTTGAGCGGGTTGCCGGAGATGATCGCGACGAAGTTCGCGAGCACCGCGATCACCACGGCGAGGTCGAATCTCGTCGCGTAGCAGGCACCCCAGGCGGCGCAGCACGCGTAGTGCGCGCCGAAGGGGTGTTCCAGTCGATGGAGGTAGGTCAACGCCGGCAAGTGGCCACCATCGCGAGGCTCGGCGGCGGCGCCATCGCGGCGCCCCGCAGCTGGGGTGAGCGGGGGTCGGGGACGCTGAGCCGGATCCGCCGGTGCCGCAGCAGAGCTCTCACGATCGTGCGGATCTCCAGCAGCGCCAGGTCCTTGCCTGGGCAGTGCCGCACTCCCCCGCCGAACGGGAAGAACGCGCCGGGCGGTGGTGGTTTTCTGGCCGGGTCGAAGACGTGCGGGTGTTCGTAGGTCGCGGCCCGGCGGTGGGCCAGGTAGATGCTCGGGGTGAGCACCATGCCGTCGTCGCTCATCCGGTTCCCGGCGAGCGTCGCGGGCGGGGACAGCCGCAGCGACTCCATGATCGTGGCGTCGAGCAGGTCCCCGTCGTCGAGCACCCGCTCGGCCAGGCCTGGTGTCCGCTCGATCCAGAACACGGTCCACGCCGTTGCCGACGCAGTGGTTTCGTGGCCGGCGAACAGCAGTGAGACGACCTGGTCGCGCAGGTCCTCGGGTGGCAGGCAGGCGGCCAGCGCGGGTGGTTCGGCGGTGCTAGCGCGGTGCAGGAGTTTCCGGTCGAGTTCCGGGTCGAACCTGGTGGTGCCGGGCGTCAGGTAGCGGTGCGCGAGGGTGCGGACGCGGCTGCCGAGGCGGCGGTCGAGCCAGCGCGTGAACGCGGCGAGCAGCTCATCGTCGTCCACCCCGAAGACGATGCGGCCGGTGATCTTCAGCGTGACCTGGCGAGTCCACGCCGCGAGGCCGACGGGATCGCTCGGCAGCTCGGCGACAGAGCGTTCGACCAGCTCGGCGACCAACGCCTGATATCTGTTGCCGCGCAACATGGGTGCGAGCGTGCGGCGATAGGCGGTGTGCTCGGCGCCGTCGAGCCACAGCACGGAACGGTTGCCCAGCAACGGACTCAGCGTGCGGCTCGGCGGGTGCCGCAGGTGACGGTCGTTGCGGAACAGCGCGGCCATCACGTCCGGGTGCCAGACGAGCCAGCGCCGGTCCCGCAGCTTGACCAGGCCGTCCTCGAAGTTCTCCACCGAGTCGAGGAACGGGATCAGCCGCAGCGCGAACCTCAGCTCGGTGCGGTTCATCGGGACACCGCGCACGCGAGGTGCAGCGCCGCCATGCCTTCCGCCTGCACGATTCTCGTTGGGGTGTAAAGGTCTTTGTCGTGCCACAGCGGCGGATGCAGGCGGTCTCCCCACTCGTGCATGAACCTCGCACCGCGGCCCATGGCCTGGCTGACGTCCTGCCGGGACCACGACAGGATTCGGATGGCGTACGCGGTCTCCTCGTACGTGCCTTCCCATCGGCCCCACGAGCCGTCACGGCGTTGCGTCGCCAGCACCCAGTCGGCCGCCTTTTCGTTGCCGTGCAGGGCGTTCGTCACGCACGCGGTCGCGTAGTAGGGCGACGCGTGCCACTTGTCGAGCCAGTAGCCACCGGGTTGCTGCATGTCGCGCAACCACTCCTCGAGCTGCCGGTCGTGGCCGAGCGCCTGCAACGCGTGGGCGTTCGTGCTGGTCGACGGTGTGCGCTCGTTCGGGAAACAGGCGAAGTGGCGGGCTTCGCGGTACCGGTCGAGGGCATCAGTCGGGCGAGGGCTGTCGCACAACGCGAGCGCGTGCAGTGCGGTGGCGGTGTCGTCGGCGTCAGCGGGGAGTCCTGGTCCGCCGGCCGCGCCGGCCTCGGTGAACGCGGCCATGAGCCGGTAGGCCATCGCGTCCGGCACGTCGAGGCCCGCGGATTTCAGGGCGACGATGATCCACGACCGTTCGAACAACGGGACCGGCACTCCCGCGGGCACCGGTCCGCCGTGCCGGTGCTGGACGGCCTCCAGGTAGTCGAGGCCGTCCCCCGGTCTGGGGCCCTGCAGCTGGACGGCGGTCGCGGCGGGGCTCGCGGCGACGATGCCGCCGACCGCTCCGACCTCGGGGCGCGGGCCGAAGATCTCCAGGGTGTGCCAGAGCTTCTCCGGCAGCGGGCGTTGTCTGAGGACGTGCAACGGGCGTGGGTCCAGTGGCGTGCGCAGGCCGAGTCTCTCCGCGAGCGCGGGCACGATGAGCTCGACCGCGACCGTGTCCGGCAGCTTGAGCGGACGGATGAGCAGCTTGCGGAGTGCTTCGAGACCTCGGCGCGCTGCTGGATGCCGGCCGAGCGCGTCGACCGCGCTGAGCGTCGGGACCAGCGCGTATTCACCGGGTCCGCCCCACGTGCCGTCAGCGTGCTGAGTGTCGAGGAGGTAGCGGATTCGGGCGTGGTGGCCCTTCAGCCAGGGTGCGAGTGCGACGAGTCTGCCGGTCTCGTACACGGACGGTGTGACGCCGCTCAAGGGATCGTCGGCCAGTTGCGCTAACAGGCTCATCGCGGCCCCCGGAGATAGCAACTGCGTAACCCTACGACCACAGAGAGTAGCACTCTGCGTCATCCGGCCCGCAAGGCTCTAGGCCGTTCAGCGGACCACCCTGCCGAGTGGTTTAGCGAGGCGGATGCCGAGGAACGCGAAACCACGCCTGAGCCTCAGATCGGCTGGGGCGCTTCCTTGAGGCCGGAGAAGACGGCAGCGATCAAACGCCTGCCTTGGGTCACGCCCTCGTCGTTGTTCGGGACGCGCCACAGGAAGCTCATGAGCATGATGATGTCCGCCGGGTCATGGCCGGGGGCGATGACACCCTCGGCCACACAGGCGTCGACGAGCTTCGTCACCGCCGCGGTGGCCGGCGCCCAGGAAGCGCTGATCAGCTCCTGCGCCGCGGCGCTGTGCAACGCGTCGCCGAGGCCGTGCTTGATGCGGATGTAGGCCGACAGCGTCTCGAACCACTCGATGAACGCGGCCTTGGCCGAGGAGTGGCGTGCCAGCACCTCGTCGGCGGCGACCGTCAGACGTTCGATGTCGTGTTGGTAGGCCGCCAGGATCAGATCCTCGCGGGTCGGGAAGTGGCGGTACAGCGTCCCCGCACCGACGCCAGCGCGCTTGGCAACCTCGCTCAGCGGCACGAGGGGGTTGTCCGCGAACAGCTCGTGAGCAGCCTCGATGATCGCGACACGGTTGCGCGCGGCGGCCTTGCGCTGCGTGCCGTAGGTGCTCGGCGTCTCGTCGGTCATGGATCAATGATGCCCTCCGATTGACTCGCGGAGGATCCTCCGCTAGTTTGACGAGCACTTGCGGAGGATCCTCCGCAAGTTCGGCCTCTCGGAAGGCACCCTCCATGCTTTATGTGAAGCTCGGGTCCACGGGCCTCGACGTCTCGCCCGTCGCCATCGGCGCTATGACCTACGGCGATCCCGGGCGCGGCCACCCCGTCTGGTCCCTCGGTGAGGACGACGCCCGCCCCCTGATCAAGCACGCCTTGGACGCGGGCATCAACTTCTTCGACACCGCGAACATGTACTCGAACGGCTCCAGCGAGGAGATCCTCGGCCGCGCGCTGCACGACTTCGCGAACCGCGACGACGTGGTGATCGCGACCAAGCTGCGCCACCCCATGCGCCCCGGGCCGAACGGGAAAGGACTGTCCCGCAAGGCGATCATGACCGAGGTCGACCATTCCCTGCGCCGGCTCGGCACCGACCACATCGACCTCTACCAAGTGCACCGCAACGACCACACGACGCCGCTGGAGGAGACCCTCGAAGCGCTGCACGACGTGGTCAAGGCCGGCAAGGTGCGGTACCTCGGCGCGTCGTCGATGTTCGCCTGGGAGTTCGCGAAGGCCCTGCACCTGCAGAAGCTGCACGGCTGGACCCGCTTCGCATCGATGCAGAACCACTACAACCTGCTCGCGCGTGAGGAAGAACGCGAGATGATCCCGCTCTGCCTGGACGAGGGAGTCGGCACCATCATCTGGAGCCCGCTCGCCCGCGGCCGGCTGGCCCGCGGCTGGGACGACGCGAGGT
Source organism: Lentzea sp. NPDC054927 (assembly GCF_053610285.1). Taxonomy (NCBI): domain Bacteria; kingdom Bacillati; phylum Actinomycetota; class Actinomycetes; order Pseudonocardiales; family Pseudonocardiaceae; genus Lentzea; species Lentzea sp. NPDC054927. Next base: position 31,359 of record NZ_JBSGXZ010000061.1, on the reverse strand, counting down.
CCACCGCGCGTTCCGACACCGACGGCTCCTACGCCGACCTGCTCTACTCGCCGGAGCAGGAAGCCTCGAATCGCGCCATCGTCGACGCCGTCGGCGAGGTCGCGGCAGCGCACGGCGTGAGCCGGGCGTCCATCGCCCTGGCCTGGCTGCATCGTCAGCCGGTCGTCACCGCCCCGCTGGTCGGGGCCAGGTCGACCGAGCAGATCGACGACTCGATCGCGTCACTGGACGTCGAACTCACCGACGACGACATGCGCGCCCTCGCCTCCCCTTACACGCCGCGCCACGACTGGCAGGGAGTCTCCGACGAGGCGACGATGAACGCGATCCGCGCCCGTGTCCCTGGAATGGCACTGGCGTGAGGCCGATCGTCCACTCCGGCCCCGCTGCCCGCGCCGGAGCAGTCCTGATCTTCCTCGGTCCGCTGGTCTCGTGGGTGGCGGAGCTCATCACGGCGGCGGCCTGGCAGGAGCCTCACTACTCGCCGTTGCACAACTGGGTCAGCCACCTGGGTCTGACCGGCCCGAGCCAGGTCGCGTTCGGACAGGTCGGAAACTCCCCGCTGGGGGTCGTCATGGACGCCGGCTGGGTCATCTACGGCGCGATGCTCATCGTCGGCGCGTTGCTCACCTTCGATCTGCGCAGGGGTCCGCGGCCGATCGCGATCGTCGCGCTGGCGATCCTGTCCGGTGTCGGCGTGTCCCTCGTGGGGATCTTCCAGGGGTCCAACGAGAACGTCGCGAACGGACTGATCGCCTTCCACACGCTCGGCGCGCAAAGCGTGATGGTCGCCGGAAACCTCATGACGATCGTCGTCGGAGCCAGTGGTGCGCGGATCGGTCTGAGCCGTGGCCGCGGCATCGCGGGCATCGTGCTGGGAGTCGCCGGCCTGGTCGCGTTCCCGGCCTTCATGGCCAACGCGCTCACCGGCTGGTTGTGGAACATCGGGCTGTTCGAGCGTGCCGTGATCTACCCGATCATGATCGGCCACGTGCTCCTCGGCAGCGCCCTCGTCCTCGCCCGGCGCCGGCAACAGGTCGCCGCACCGCTCATCGCCAGCACCCTGAGGAGTCACGCATGACAACCACCCTCGTCACCGGCGGGTCCGGATTCATCGGCAGCTGGTGCGCCCTGACTCTGCTGCAGGCCGGTCACGACGTGCGCACGACGGTCCGCGACCTCGGACGGGAGCCCGCACTCCGGGCGCAGCTGCACGCCGCGGCGGACTTCGACGACACGCGCCTGACCGTCGTCCGCGCCGACCTGCAGACCGACGACGGATGGGAGGACGCGGCCGCGGCGTGCGACCACGTCCTGCACGTCGCGTCGCCCACACTGCGCAACGCGCCCGAAAGCGAGGAATCGATGATCACGGCTGCCCGCGACGGCGTCCTGCGCGTCCTGCGGGCGGCGCGTGCCGCCCGCGTGCGCCGCGTCGTGCTCACCAGCTCGTTCGGTGCCGTCGGTTACGGGCACCCGCGCCGTTCGGCGCCGTTCAGCGAGGAGGACTGGACGAACGTCGACGGCGGCATCCCGTCGTACCAGAAGTCGAAAACCCTGGCCGAACGCGCCGCCTGGCAGTTCGTCGAGACCGAGGGCGACGGCCTGGAACTGTCCGCCGTGCACCCGGTCACGGTGATCGGCCCGGCTCTGGGCCCGGACGACGCGCCCTCCCTGCGCATCGTTCGCGGCATGCTCAACGGGGACCTCCCCGCCTGCCCGCCGCTCGGCACCGGCTGGGTCGACGTGCGGGACGTCGCCGACCTGCATCTGCGGGCGATGACCGATCCCGCCGCGGCCGGCGAACGGTTCCTGGCCACCGCGGGCCGCAGCCTGAGGGTGGTGGAGATCGCGCGGATCCTGCGGGCACGGCTCGGTGAGCGGGCCGCGAAAGCTCCCACACGCGAGATCCCACTGGCGCTCGCCCGCGCCCTGAGCGTGGTCAACCCGCAGCTGCGAGCGTTGCGTCCGCAGCTGGGGCGAGACTTCGACGCGACCAGCGCCAAGCCGAACGAATGCTGGGGTGGCGGCCACGTCCGATCGAGGACACCGTCGCCGACACCGCCGAGTACCTGCTCGCTCACAACACACTCGTGCGGTCCGTCGGCGCGGCCGGCTGACACCGTGCTCGAGATTGGTCGTCTGACCAGGGTTCGAACCTGGGACCCTCTGCTTGTAAGGCAGACGCTCTCCCACTGAGCTACCAGACGTTGGTCGTCCCGCCAGGATTTGAACCTGGGACCTACCGCGTATCAGACGGACGCTCTCACCGGACTGAGCTACGGGACGGGTGGAAGACGAGGGTGTCGAACCCTCCAGGGCGATCTTGCAAGGATCACCTGCGCGCCGGCGCGTCCCCCGATTCAGTTGTGCAGTGCCGCGGGCAGGATTCGAACCTGCACTGGACGCGTTCTGAGCGCGTTGCCTCTTCCGTTGGGCTACCGGGGCGTGCGGATCCAGGGATTCGAACCCTGACTGTCATGGCCCTCAACCATGTGCCTCTACCAGTTGGGCTAGATCCACGCGGAGCGGCCGGAGGGCATCGAACCCTCTGCTTCGGTTTGGAAGACCGACGTGTCCGCCGAGTTCACCACGACCGCATTGTTTTCGAGCAGCACCGATGGAAGGAGTCGAACCCTCGGGAAACGGGTTTGGAATCCGTTCCGCTTCCAAAGCTCATCGGCATTGGCGCAGGACAAAAAGAAAACCGCCCAGGTTTCCCGTGGGCGGCTCCGAGGTCATGACCTGGGGATCAGGTCATGGCGTGGAGCCCCACGCCACCGCCAGCAGACCGCCAGCGATGAGGGCGAGAATTCGCCATCCCGCGAGCTGTGCGTTGGCAAGCATGTCTTCCTCCGGTTGATCTCTGTCGTTCGTGATGACACCAAGCTAGGTGAGCGGCGGAGGGTGTCGCAACGCATTTAATCGAGTTTCGCGAAGTGTCCAGACAGTGGATCCCAGTGGAGGAACCGCCCTTCGGGCGGCCCCTCCACGACATGATCAACGCATCACAGGAAGGTGGCTCTCGCGGCCTCGAGACGGAGCGACTTACCGACGGTGCCCGCCGTCCTGTACTGGCCGGCGATGACGCAGGCGTAGCCCTGCCACCCGGTGTTCTGGACGTGCGCCTCGTTGCAGGAGGTCTGGGCGGTGCTGCCGAACTTGAACGCCTCCATCTGACGGTTCTGGCCGGTCGTGCCGACCGCGAACTCCCGCGCGTCGTCCTCGCAGACGAAGGCTCCCCACCCGATGTCCTTGCTGTGCGCCTGGGCACACGTCCTGCCGCTGGTGTTGTGAGCGACGATCAGGATGGCTTCGAGGCTCCGGGACTGGCCCACGGTCCCAGCCTCAGCCCAGTCCCCGTCGTCGCTGCAGTCCACGGCTTGCCAACCGACGCCCTGCACGTGCCCGGCGAAGCACACGACGGGACCGGCCGAGGTGCTGAAGACCGGGAAGGCGGGACGGGTCCGCCACGCTTCGGCACTGATTCCGGGAGGCGGCTTTTCGATATCGGCGTTCGCGGGTGCAGCCAGCACGCCGACAAACGCGAGAATGGTCGTTAAATAGACAGCGACACGGGTCCCTACCTGCACGATGCGTCTCCCCCAGGTGTCGTGACGGCACGGAGGGCAGGCGAGAATAAACCTTCAGAAATGAAGGTGAGAACCGGAAGCCCCCCAGGCCGACTGGCATCATCAACCATTCCAGGTGTACCCAGGATCGTCACTAGCGCTTTCGGCCTAAAAGCAAAACGGCGCGCACCCCGCAGGGTGCGCGCCGTTTGCAAGCGAACAAATCAGACGGTGAAGCCCAGCGCGCGCAGCTGCTCGCGGCCGTCGTCGGTGATCTTCTCCGGGCCCCACGGCGGCATCCACACCCAGTTGATGCGGAAGTCCGCCACGAGGCCGCCGCTCCCGCCGCCGGTGAGGGCGGCGCGGGTCTGGTCCTCGATGACGTCGGTCAGCGGGCAGGCCGCCGAGGTGAGCGTCATGTCGATGGTGGCGACGTTCTTCTCGTCGACGTGGATGTCGTAGACGAGGCCGAGGTCGACGACGTTGATGCCGAGCTCGGGGTCCACGACGTCGCGCATCGCTTCTTCGAGGTCGTCGAGCGCGGCGACGTCAGCCTTGGGCTCGAAGACCGGCATGCCTTCGGCTCCCCGGACGACTTCTTCGGTGCTCATGCTGCTCCCTGGCTTCGTGCTACTGCGTCTTTGAAGGCCATCCAGCCCAGCAACGCGCACTTCACGCGCGCCGGGTACTTCGCGACTCCGGCGAAAGCGATGCCGTCCTCGAGGACGTCCTCGTCCGGCTCCACCTTGCCGCGGCCCTGCATGAGTTCGACGAACGCGTCCATCTTCTTGAACGCCTCACCCACGGGCTTACCCACGACGAGGTCCGTCAACACCGACGTCGAGGCCTGGCTGATCGAGCAGCCCTGGCCGTCGTACGAGACATCCTTGACCACGTCGTCGACCACGTGGACCCGCAGCGTCACCTCGTCGCCGCAGGTCGGGTTGACCTGGAACGACTCGGCGTCGAACGGGTCGCGCAGGCCTCGGCCGTGCGGGTTCTTGTAGTGGTCCAGGATGATCTCCTGGTACATCTGCTGGAGCTGCATCTCAGGCCACCCCGAAGAACTTCTGCGCCTCGCGGACGCCGTCGACCAGTGCGTCGACCTCGTCCAGCGTGTTGTACAGGTAGAACGTCGCGCGCACCGACGACTGGGCGTTCAGGCAGCGGTGCAGCGGCCACGCGCAGTGATGACCCACGCGGACGGCGATGCCCAGGCTGTCGAGCACCTGGCCGGCGTCGTGCGGGTGGACGCCCTCGATCTCGAACGGCACGGCGCCGCCCCGGTCGACCGCGTCCTGCGGGCCGATCAGGCGAACACCGGGGATCGCGGACAATCCCTCCAGCGCGGCAACGGTCAGCGCGTGCTCGTGAGCGTTGATCCGCTCCATGCCGACGACGCTCAGGTAGTCCACCGCGGCACCCAGGCCCACGGCCTGGGACGTCATCGGCGAACCGGCCTCGAAGCGCTGCGGCGGCGGCGCGAACGTCGAGCCCTCCATCTTCACCAGCTCGATCATCGAGCCGCCGGTGATGAAGGGAGGCAACGCCTCCAGCAGCTCACGACGTCCATAAAGGACACCGATGCCGGACGGGCCGAGCATCTTGTGGCCGGAGAACGACGCGAAGTCGACACCCAGCTCGCGGAAGTCGACCGGGCTGTGCGGAACGGACTGGCACGCGTCCAGCACGGTCAGCGCGCCGACCTTCTGCGCGGCCGCGACGAGCACCGAGACCGGGTTGATCACGCCGGTCACGTTCGACTGGTGCGTGAACGCGACGACCTTGGTGCGCGGCGTGATCACGCTGTCCACATCGGACAGGTCGAGACGACCGTCCTGCGTGAGCTGGAACCACTTGAGCGTCGCGCCGGTGCGGGCAGCGAGCTGCTGCCACGGCACGAGGTTCGCGTGGTGCTCCATCTCGGTCACGACGATCTCGTCGCCGGGACCCACGACGAAGCGTGCGGCCTCGGGACCCGACGTCGCGGCGTTGCCCATCGCGTACGCCACGAGGTTGAAGCCCTCGGTGGCGTTCTTGGTGAACACCAGCTCGCCGAAGTCGGCGCCGACGAAGTCCGCGATGCGCTGACGCGCACCCTCGTACGCGTCGGTCGCTTCCTCCGCGAGCTGGTGAGCACCCCTGTGCACAGCGGCGTTGTGCTGCTGCAGGAAAGCTTTTTCCGCGTCCAGAACCTGCGTCGGGCGTTGCGAGGTGGCGCCGGAGTCCAGGTAGACCAGGCGCTTCCCGTCACGAACGGTGCGAGACAGGATCGGGAAGTCCGCTCGGAGAGCGGTTACGTCCAATGGTGCTGCGGTGGTGGTCACAGCGCCTCCTCTCAACACCTGCAACGCTATGAAAGGGCTGCGGCTTCCTTGGATCCGGTGTACTTCACGTAACCCTCGGCCTCGAGCTGGTTCGCGAGCTCGGGACCACCGGACTCGACGATCCGGCCACCGGCGAACACGTGCACGAAGTCCGGGGAGATGTACTTGAGGATCCGGGTGTAGTGCGTGATCAGCATGACGCCGACCTCACCGGAGGCCTTGTAGCGGTTGACGCCCTCGGACACGACGCGCAGGGCGTCGACGTCCAGACCGGAGTCGGTCTCGTCGAGGATCGCGATCTTCGGCTGGAGCAGGCCCAGCTGCAGGATCTCGTGGCGCTTCTTCTCGCCGCCGGAGAAGCCCTCGTTCACCGAACGCTCGGCGAAGGCCGGGTCGATGTCGAGCTCGGCCATCGCACCCTTGACCTCCTTCACCCAGTGGCGGAGGTTCGGGGCCTCGCCGCGGACGGCGGTGGCGGCGGTGCGCAGGAAGTTCGACATCGAGACGCCGGGAACCTCGACCGGGTACTGCATCGCGAGGAAGAGGCCCGCGCGGGCGCGCTCGTCGACGGACATCTCCAGGACGTCCTCACCGTCGAGCGTGACGGTGCCCGAGGTGATCGTGTACTTCGGGTGACCGGCGATCGCGTAGGACAGCGTGGACTTGCCGGAGCCGTTGGGGCCCATGATGGCGTGGGTCTCGCCGGCCTTGATCGTCAGGTCGACGCCCTTGAGGATCTCCTTGGGAGCGTCCTCGCTGACGACCGAGACGTGCAGGTCCTTGATCTCAAGGGTGGCCATGACTCGTACTTCTCCTGGTGGTCTAACTAGAAGTCAGTTCGTGGTGACGGTGACGTCGACGAAAACATCGCCGTCACGGATGTCGACGGCGTAGACGTCGACCGGTTCGGTGGCGGGCGGCGAGGAGGGTTTGCCGGTCTCCAGGTCGAAGCACGACCCGTGCAACCAGCACTCGATTCCCTTGCGGGAAACGTCACCCTCGCTCAGCGACACCGCGGCGTGCGAACACAGATCAGCGAGCGCGTGCACCCGCTCGCCGTCGCGGACCAGCACTACGTCGACGTCGTCGACGCTGGCAGCGAACGGCTTGCGGTCGTCCAAGGAGGACAGTGCACACACCTTGATCACGTGCCGACCGCCTCGAGCTCTGCCTCGATGGCGGCCTCGAGACGCTCGCGCACCTCGGGGACGGCGATCTTCGCGATCAGCTCCTGGAAGAAGCCGCGCACGACGAGACGCCGTGCCTGCTCCTCCGGAATGCCGCGCGCCTGCAGGTAGAACAGCTGCTCGTCGTCGAACCGGCCGGTGGCGCTGGCGTGGCCCGCGCCCTCGATCTCGCCGGTTTCGATCTCCAGGTTCGGCACCGAGTCGGCGCGCGCGCCGTCGGTCAGGATCAGGTTCCGGTTCAGCTCGAACGTCTCGGTGCCCTCGGCCGCCGCGCGGATCAGCACGTCGCCGATCCACACGGTGTGCGCGCCCTCGCCCTGCAACGCGCCCTTGTAGACGACGTTGCTGCGGCAGTTGGGCTGCCCGTGGTCGATGAACGGCCGGTGCTCCTGGTGCTGTCCCGCGTCCGCGAAGTACAGACCGAACAGCTCCGCGTCGCCGCCGCGGCCCGCGTACTGCACGACCGGGGTGACCCGGACGACGTCGCCGCCCAGCGTCACGACCGTGTGCCGCAGGGTCGCGTCACGACCGAGCTTCATGTGGTGCTGCGAGACGTGCACGGCGTCGTCGGCCCAGTCGTGGATGGTGATCACCGTGAGGTGAGCACCGTCCGCGACGAGGAACTCGATGTTGTCCGCGTACGCGCCGGAACCGCGGAAGTCCAGGATCACGGTGCCCTCGGCGAACTGCGAGGCCTTGACCTGGATGTGGCCGTAGGCGACGGCACCGACGCCCGCGCCGGTCACCGTGACGGTGGTCGGCTCGGACTTCGCGTCACCGGGCAGCGTCACGATCGTGGCGTTCTCGAAGGACGAGTACGCCTGCGCCGCGACGCGGTCACCGGGAACGCCGGCGGTGCCGAGCCGCGAGTCGTCACGACCCACGGTCTCGACGGTGACGCCTTCGGAGGCCTTCACCTCGACGGCAGCGGAACCCGTTGCCGCAGCGCCGGAGTGCAGACCGGCAAGACGCTTGAGAGGTGTGAAGCGCCAGATCTCCTCACGGCCGCCCGGTACCTCGAACGCGTCCACGTCGTAGGACGTGAAATGCGCCGCGCGCGAGGAAACCGGAACGACAGCTCCGTGGGAGTGAGGTTGAGTCGACAGGGCGGCCATGTCAGCCGACGGCCCCTTCCATCTGCAGTTCGATCAGGCGGTTGAGTTCGAGGGCGTACTCCATGGGGAGCTCGCGCGCGATGGGCTCGACGAACCCGCGCACGATCATCGCCATGGCCTCGTCCTCGTTCAGGCCGCGCGACATCAGGTAGAACAGCTGGTCCTCGGAGACCTTCGAGACCGTGGCCTCGTGACCCATCTGCACGTCGTCCTCGCGGACGTCGACGTACGGGTAGGTGTCCGAGCGGCTGATGGTGTCGACCAGCAGCGCGTCGCACTTCACCGTGGACTTCGAGTGGTGCGCCCGCTTGTTGACCTGGACCAGGCCGCGGTACGACGTGCGGCCACCGCCACGCGCCACCGACTTCGAGATGATCGTCGAAGAGGTGTGCGGTGCCATGTGGACCATCTTGGCGCCGGCGTCCTGGTGCTGGCCCTCGCCCGCGAACGCGATCGAGAGGACCTCGCCCTTGGCGTGCTCGCCCATCAGGAAGACGGCCGGGTACTTCATGGTCACCTTGGAGCCGATGTTGCCGTCGACCCACTCCATGGTCGCGCCCTCTTCTGCCTTGGCGCGCTTGGTGACCAGGTTGTAGACGTTGTTCGACCAGTTCTGGATCGTCGTGTAGCGGCAGCGGCCGCCCTTCTTCACGATGATCTCGACCACGGCCGAGTGCAGCGAGTCCGAGGAGTAGATCGGCGCCGTGCAGCCCTCGACGTAGTGCACGTAGGCACCCTCGTCGACGATGATCAGCGTGCGCTCGAACTGGCCCATGTTCTCGGTGTTGATCCGGAAGTAGGCCTGCAGCGGGATGTCCACGTGGACACCCTTCGGCACGTAGATGAACGAGCCGCCGGACCACGTCGCGGCGTTGAGCGCCGAGAACTTGTTGTCACCCGCGGGGATGACGGAGCCGAAGTACTCCTTGAAGAGCTCCGGCTGCTCCTTCAGAGCGGTGTCGGTGTCGAGGAAGAGGACACCCTGCTGCTCCAGGTCCTCGCGGATCTGGTGGTAGACCACCTCGGACTCGTACTGGGCGGCGACACCCGCGACGAGGCGCTGCTTCTCCGCCTCCGGGATGCCCAGGCGGTCGTAGGTGTTCTTGATGTCCTCTGGCAGGTCCTCCCAGCTGGTGGCCTGCTTCTCGGTCGATCGCACGAAGTACTTGATCGAGTCGAAGTCGATCCCAGAGAGGTCAGCGCCCCAGCTCGGCATCGGCTTGAGGTCGAAGAGCTTGAGCGCCTTCAACCGGTACTCGAGCATCCACTCGGGCTCGCTCTTCTTCGCCGAGATGTCGCGGACGACGTCCTCGCTGAGGCCTCGGCGGGCGCTCGCGCCGGCAGTGTCCGAGTCGGCCCAGCCGAACTCGTAGTTGCCGAGAGACGCGATGGTCTCTTCCTGCGTGAGCGGAGACTGCACCGTGGTGGGCGTGCGCTGCTCGGCAGCGGCAGTCATGCGGGCTCCCCTCCATCATCTGGGATGAGCTTTCCGGCAGAGCCGGTTTGAACGTTCGGGATGTGCGTCGTGCACACGGCGTGGCCGCGGGCGATCGTCGCGAGGCGCTGCACGTGGGTTCCGAGGAGATTCGCGAACGTCTCCGTCTCGGTCTCGCACAGCTGGGGGAACTCGGCGGCAACGTGGGCGACCGGGCAGTGGTGCTGGCACAACTGCTCGCCCGTACCCACATTTCGCGCCGCCGCAGCGTAGCCCTCCCTGGTCAACGCGGTCGCAAGGGCCTTGGCCCGTTCGGCGGGCGTGACCTGGGCCACGATCGTCGAGCGATGACCGTCCACGAGTGCGTCGACCCGACTTTGCGCAAAGGCGCGCACTGCCTCTTCCCCACCCGTCTGGGCGAGGAACCTGAGGGCGGCGACCGCGAGGTCGTCGTAGGCGTGGCCGAACCGGGCGCGTCCGGCGTCAGTCAGGAGGAAGAGCTTCGCGGGACGGCCACGACCACGTTGGGTCTGCCGCGGTGCGTCCCTGGTCGTCGCCTCGCCGTCCGCGAGCAGTCCGTCGATGTGACGACGTACCGCCGTGGGGCTGATGCCCAGTTCCTCGGCGATACCCGCCGCGGTGACCGGGCCCTGCTCCAGAAGGAGCCTGGCGACAGCACGCCGAGTCTTGCCGTCGTGCTGCGGCACGGCGTCAAGGTAGCTCTCGGCGTTTTTCACAACACCAGTGTTGCGTATTTAGCCGGAGGTAGCAAAGATCGCGGTCACAGGGTGACCTGACTCACGGCTGAGTCGGGCTAGATACTCTCCTGACATGCCCACCAACGGCGGAGTAGTGACTCCGGAGAGCGACCTCTTGAACGGTCGAGAGCGTCGTCAGCTGGACATCGTCCGCCGCTGGGGCACCATCGGCGCCCTGCTCCTGACCGTGGGATCCCTCGGCGGAGGCGCCGCGCCCATCTACTCGCCGCTGTACGGAGTGCCTGTTCTCGGGCTTTTCTCGAGGATGCCCAGTGTCGCGATGGGGGTCGTCTGGACCGGCATCTTCATGATCGTGTCGGCCTGGCTGGCGCTGGGCCGGTTCGTGCGTCCCGGCAGACCGAGGCTCGTCTCACGGAGCCAGATGGACCGCACGCTGCTCATGTGGACCGTTCCGCTGGTCTTCTGCGTGCCGATGTTCTCCCGCGACGTCTACTCGTACCTGGCGCAGAGCGAGATCGCGGCGCGCGGCCTCGACCCGTACGTCCTGGGCCCGGCCAACGCGCTGGGCGTCGACCACATCCTCACGCGCGGTGTGCCGAACATCTGGCGTGAGACGCCCGCGCCGTACGGGCCGCTGTTCCTCGCGTTCGGCCGGGTCACCGCGATGATCACCGGCGATCACGTCGTGTCCGGCGTGTTCGTGCACCGGCTGCTGGTGCTGTGCGGCCTGGCGATGATCGTGTGGGCTCTTCCGCGGTTGGCCGCACGCTTCGGGGTGCCGCCGGTCGGCGCGTTGTGGCTGGGCGCTTTGAACCCGTTGGTGCTGTTCCACATCGTCATCGGCGTGCACAACGACGGTCTCGCGCTCGGCCTGATGCTGGTCGGCCTGGAGCTGGCGATGCGCGGGCTGGAACCGTTGCGATGGTCGTGGATCACGCTGGGCGCGGCCATAATCGTGTGCGGCGCGATGGTGAAGATCCCCGCCCTGGCCGCGCTCGGGTTCCTCGGCGTGATGGTGGCGCGAAAACTCGGCGGGCAGCTGAAACACCTGGCTTTGGTGGCCGGGGTGATGGCGGCGATAGCCGGGGTCGGGATCGTGGCGATCTGTCTCGGCACGGGGTTCGGGTTCGGCTGGATCGAGACGCTGAACGTGGCCTCGACGGTGAAGTCGTGGATGTCGCCGCCGACCGCGCTGGGCTTCCTGGGCGCGGGCACCGGGATCATGCTCGGGCTGGGCAACCACACCGAGTCGATGATCGCGCTGACCCGCATGCTCGGCCAGGCCACCTACGTGGTGATCACCGTGGGCCTGCTGTGGCGCAGCTTCAAGGGCCGGATCAAGGCGATGAACGGCCTGGGCGCGGCACTCGGCGCGATCCTGGTGCTCGGCCCGGTGCTGCAACCCTGGTACGTGCTGTGGGCGGCGATTCCGCTGGCCACAGCCGTGGTCGGGCCGAAGTTCCGGATGTTCGCCATGGTGACCTCTGCGGTCATCGCGGTGATCCTGCCGCCCACCGGGTCGGCCTTCGACGGGCGGGCGTACACGGTGCCGCAGGCCGTGGCCGGGGCGGTGATCACGTTCGCGATCTGCGTGCTGATCGCGCGCAAGCGGGTGGGGCAGTTCCTCAAGTCCGACCCCGCGTGATGGAGCAATCGGGTCAGTAACCACAACCCTTCGGCGGACGACCCTGTAATCAAGGGGGAAGATCGAACGCCGGAGGGGGTGGTGCGACGTGACCGGGAAACCCATGTCGCGGGAAGAGGTCCGGTTCGCCGTGGTGCTCAACGGCGGCGTCAGCCTGGCCGTCTGGATGGGCGGCGTGGTGCTGGAGCTGGACCGGCTGACCAGGGCGGGAACCACGTACCAGCCGTTGCTGGACCTGGTCGGCTGCACGGCGCGGGCGGACGTCATCTCCGGCACGTCGGCGGGTGGCATCAACGGGGCCGCGCTGGCGTTGTCGCAGGTCAACAAGCAGGCCGACCTGAGCAGGCTCCGAGATCTGTGGGCCGAGCAGGGGCGGATGGAGCAGCTGCTCAGGACGCCGTTCCGCGGTGAGCCGGCGTCGCTGCTCAAGGGCGACGAGTTCTTCCTCCCGCGACTTCAGGAAGCGCTGGCGCGGCTGACCAGCGACTTCGAGCCCACCGAGGCCTACGAGCGCCCGATCGACCTGCGCATCACGACCACGCTGCTGGGTGGCGTCCCGACCATCACCTACGACGATCTGGGCCAGCCGCTGACCCAGTCGGTGCACCAGGGCTCGTTCTCGTTCCGGCGCGACCCGTACACCTGGGTCAGCGAGCAGACCAGGGACGACTTCACACCCGCGACGCTGAACGACCGCGTGCAGCAGCTCGCGCTGGCGGCGCGGAGCAGTGCCAGCTTCCCGTTCGCGTTCGAGCCGAGCTTCATTCCGGTCGGTGGCCAGGCGTCACCGGACCGGCCGGACATGGCGGACGTCGCGAGCTGGGCCAACGGCGGCGATCGCAGCAGGTTCGCGGTCGACGGCGGGGTCCTGGTGAACACGCCCACGAAGGAAGCCCTCGAGGCCATCGACCGCATGCCCGCGGACGGGCCGGTGCGGCGGGTCATGCTGCTGGTCTTCCCGCACGCCGAGCCGCTGGGTTCGGAGCCGGTCGCGGACACCCTCGGCAAGGGGCTGACGACGGTCGGGTCCGGGGCCAGGCTGCTCGGCGCGATGTCCAGCCAGGCCAACCGCACGTACGTGGAGAAGATCGAGGAGCACAACCGGCGCGCGGCCAGCAGCCGGGGTGGGCGGATGGCGTTGCTGGAACGCCTGCACACCAACGACGACGACGTGGTCGACGAGGTCTATTCGTTGGCGGACAAGCTCTTCGGGCACTACGAGGACGTCGAGATCCGGCTCGCGGCCCGGCAGGTGACCACCCAGCAGTTCACCGTTCCCGGCGGCAATCCCTGCAACTGGTCGTTCGAACGGGCCCGGCGCGCGGCGGAGACGGCGCAGCGCAAGTGGAAGAAGCAGCTGGGGGTGCTCCCGTACGTTCCCGGTGTGCGGCTGCCCGCGCCGGTGTGCCGCGAGGACGTCGGCTGGGAGTGGGGCATCACGATGGCCGAACGCCTCGGGGCGTCGGCACTCGACCTGCTCAAGCGGCTGGTGTGGGTGGCGCCGGACGGCAGTGCGGACAAGATCGCCGAGGCACGCCGCGAGCTGCACCAGGTGCGGGCGGAACTGCGCCGGCTGCGGGAGGAGCTCTTCGCGTGGAAGCCGTCCGACTCGCTCGGTGAGACGTACTGGACCGGCCGGCTCGCGAGCTACCACGAGCACATGATCGACGGGCACCTCGGTCTGGAGGTCAAGGCGCAGGTCGCAGAGATCGGCCGGATCGTCGGCGAGGCCCAGGAAGTGATCAACGCCCTCGACCCGCACCGGCTCGAGCTCGGCGGGCTCGCGCCGTGGAAGGCGTTGCTCGGCCCCGAGACCACGGGCGAGGCGGGGCTGCGGCCGAACGAACGGTGGCTGAGCCGGCTGCTCGCACTGGAGATCGCCGGCACCTGCCTGTCCGACGACGCGTCGACCGGGCTGGACACGCCGGTCGAGCTGGTGCAGGTGTCGCTGCAGACGCGCAACGCGTTCGCCCAGCAGTCGATCACCGCCGACGACAAGGCCGGCGGGGCGTCGCTGTCGCGGTTCTCCGGGTTCCTCAAGCGGTCGTGGCGGGTCAACGACTGGATCTGGGGCCGCCTCGACGGCGCCACGATGCTGTGCCGGGTGCTGTTCGACCCGCGCAGGCTGCGCCGGATGGACACCCTCGGACGGCCGGAAGGCGATCAGCGCACGCCGGAGGAACGCGCTGCGGCCGTGGTCGACGAGGTCGTCGAGGCGATGTTCGGGCTGGAGCTGCCGATCAAGGTGGCGGCGTGCGCCGAAGAAGCCAAGAACGAACTCGCGGGCATCTACAAGGCAGAGGGCGAGCTGTCGCCGTCGTCGATGAAGCTCGCCGAACTGGCCGCGTGGGGCCTGCACTGGCGGATCATCTGCGAGGAGCTGCCGAGGCTCCGCGCGGCGATCATCGCCGACCGCGGCGACGGTGCGGACGCGCGCTCACGCGGTGAGCTGTTCCTCGAGGAGCACGCGGACCTGTTGCGGCGCCTGGAATATCCCGAGGAGCACACGGTCACGACGGGCATGGCCGCGCTCAACGCCTTCGACCGCGCCGGGATCGGCCGCGAGCCCCTCACCCAGGAGGCCGCGTCGGACCAGATGATCCGCACGGCCGCCACCGCTGCGGCCGTCGCGGTCACGGTCGCCGACTCCGAACGGTCAGGGCTCGCCGCGGTCCGCCCGGTGACTCGCGTGATGCGTGGAGCGGCACTCCTCCCCTACTGGACGATCACCGGTCTCACCAGAGGCGGCAGACTCGCGCAGTTCCTGGGACTTCTCGGCCTCGCGGTCGGCGGCGCCCTGGTCGTGATGGCGCTGTTCGGCATGCTGCCGGCGTGGGCGGCCGGGCCGGGCGCGGCGATCGGTGCCGCCAGCCTGCTCGCCGCTTTCGGTTACGCGGCACTGCGTTCCGGCACCATGCTGCACGGTTTGGTGCTGCTGTCGCCGGTGCTTCCGTTGGTGGCCATCGCCGTCGACAGACTTCCCGGCGATCGCTCGCAGATCACCACCGGCACGGTCACGGTGGCCGGAGTCGCCCTGGTCGTCACCGCCCTGCTGGTCCTCGGTTCGCTACCCGCGCCGATCCGCACACCGCTCGCGGTGCTGGCCGACTTCAAGCCGTTGCGGATCATCAGGCGCCGCTGGAAGAAGGTGGCCGTGGTGCTGGCCGCCGCGGGCCTGGTCTGGGCGGTCTGGCAGTTCGAGCTGCACACCAAGCCGTGGCTGGTGATCCCGACCTCGGTCCTCTGTGGAGCGTTCGGCATCTGGATGGCGTTGTCCGGCGGCAAGTCGCTGCAACGCTGGCGCCGCGTCGAAGGCGTCTGGGGCACCGAACGCGCCGAACCACCGGCCGCCGCGACCGCGGGCTGGGCCGTGGTCTACGGCGTCGTCTACCTGGCGATCGCCGACGTGCTGCTGATCATCGGGCCGCGCGGCTGGGGCTGGCAGGCGGTGATCGGCACGGCGCTGGTGTTCGGCCTGACGCTGCTGCTGATCACGTCCTGGTACGTGCCGCGACTGGAACGCAGGAGGATCCGCGAGCAGCTGGTCAGCGAGGCGATCCCGGCGATCTACCCGGACGGCTCCGACATCGCGCAGACGCTGCACGAACGGCTGGAGGGCCACGCGTCGCTGTACCGGTTCCTCATCAAGGGAGAGGGTGAGCATCCCTCGAAGCTCACCCTCTCCCACACCGGACTCGTTGTCGCGCAACGGATCGAACAGAAGCTGCGGCAGCGGACGGGGTGATCGCTCAGGCGGCCAGCGCCACGATCGGCACGGTGCGGCCCATCGCCCGTGCGTAGAGCGCCTCGAAGCGCTCCAGGGTCGTCGCCAGCGTGTGGTGCGAGATGATCTCGCTGCTGGCGGCGCCCATGCGGGCCCGCATGGGCTCGTCGTGCACCAGCGTGTGCAGGCGCTGGGCGAGCTGGTTCACGTCGCCCGGCTCGAACAGCCAGCCGTTGCGGCCGTGGTGCACGAGGTGCGGCAGCGCCATGGCGTTCGCGGCGATCACCGGCTTGCCCGCGGCCATGGCCTCCATGGTGGCGAGGCTCTGGAGTTCGGCGACGCCGGGCATCACGAAGAGGTCCGCACGGGCGTAGGCGTCGAGGAGGTCGTCCTCGGACACGAACCCGTGGAACCGCACGCGGTCGGTGATCTCCAGGTCGCGGGCCAGCAGTTCCCACTCGGCCTTGCAGGTGCCGTCACCGACGATCTCGCCGAACGCGCCGGGCACGCGGGCCAGGGCGCGCAGGAACTCGTCGACGCGCTTCTCCTCGTCCAGCCGCCCGACGAACAACGCCGTGGGACGGTCGTTGTGGGTCACCGAACGCTGGTAGCGAGAGATGTCGATGCCGCACGACACCGGCACCGCGCGTTCAGGGAAGCCGCTCTCGTGCAACAGCTGCACGGCCCGCGGCGTCGGGGCGGTCACCATGTCGGCCCGTCCGAACACGCGCGCCAGATCGCGGTAGGCGAACTTGCTGGCCATGCCCTGCAGGAACGCAGGCACATGCGCGTGGCTGAACAGGTTCTCCGGCATGAAGTGGTTCGTGGCGAGCGTGGGGATGCCCTGAGCGACGGCGGAGTTCAGGACGAACCGGCCCACCACGAAGTGTGCTTGGACGTGCACGACGTCCGGCTTGAGCGACTTGATCAGCTCGTCGGCCTCCTTCGACGCCTGCCACGGCAGGCAGAAGCGGAAGTCCGGGTAGAACGGCAGCCGGTGCGAGCGCAGGCGGTGCACCGTGACGCCCTCGATCCCGGTGGCCTTCGGCGAGTCCGGGGCGATGACGTGGACGTCGTGACCCTTCTCGGCCAGGCCGACCGCCAGGCGCTGCGCGAACCGCGCCGCTCCGTTGACGTCCGGCGGGAACGTGTCGGCGGCGATCACGACGCGCAACGCGCTGGAGGTGTTCACGGGAAGCTCCGATCGAGTAGAGACACGAGGTTGACGAGCGAGGGCGAACACACCGCTGGCTGCGGCGAACGCGCAGGCGATCAGCGCGGCACCGGTCCACACGGACAGGTGCGCGGCCTCGCCGAGGAGGAAGGCGCCGATGCCGACCGCGACCAGCGGATCCACCACGGTCAGGCAGGCGACGGCGAGATGAGGGGGCCCGCCGGCGTAGGCGTGCTGGACCAGCCAGCCGCCGACAGCGAGCGAAAGAGCGATACCGAGCACGGACGCGACGTGGGAGAGCCCGAACCCGCCCTGCTGCACCGACTGCGAGACGGCGCGCATGAGCACGGACACGTACCCGTAGGCCACGCCACCGGCCGATGCGAACGCCACGGCACGAGTGCGCGCGTTCGTCGTGAGAGCGGCAACAATCCCTGGCACCGCGATCGCCCCGAGGACGACGAAACCGGCCGTGAGTTCGGCATCGGGCGCGACCTGCGTTGCGGTCGCACTGCCAGAGGCGAGGAACACGAACGCACCCACGCCCACGGTCGTGATCAGGATCGCAGGCAACTCGCGCAGACGGCGGTCCAGCAACGCGGTCATCCCGATCGCGAGCACACCGATCGGCTGGACGACGGTGAGCGGCGCCATGCCGAGCGCGGCCGCGTGCACCCCCGCACCGGCGATGAGCAGGGCGAGCCCGCCCAGCCAGCGCGGCTGCTTGAGGACACCGACGCGGGCACCGGTCTCGGCGACCGCGTCGTGCTGCAGGCGTGCCGCGAGCGCGAAGCACACGGCACCGAACACGGCGAGCGTGATGGCGAGCATGGTCATGACGTGCGCCTCACCTGTAGTGCCGCGATGGCGAAAAGGAGTCCGTAAAGCGATGCGAACAAAACGCGTTCGGTCAGCCCGCGCGCCTCGAAACCGGCGAAGGAAACGTGGCTGACCAGAAACGCCGCGCTCGACACGCTCGCCGTTATTGCGATACCGAGCAGAGCCGGAAATTTGCGGGCGATGAGCACTCCGGCGGCGGGCAACGCCACGAACATCACCGCGCCGGCGTACCGGTGGACGTAGCCGGACACAGAGGTTGGCGCTCCCGTGGGGTCGGTCGGAAAGATCGTCGACACGGTCAGACCTGCCGACCAGATGCCGATCAGCCACTGCGCTGACCTGCCTACACCCCGCAGGTTGACGGCGAGCAACGCGGAAACGGCCGCGAGGCTAAGAGAAGTCGCCGCGAGCCAGCCCGTGCCGTTGCGCACGAACACGTAGTCGCTGATCACGTCCGTGACCGGGTTGAGCTGACCTGCCGACATCACATGCAGGTAGAAAATCGGAACCAGTGAGAACACCAGTCCCCCGACCACCAAGCCCCGTCTTTTCTCCCCCACCACGATCACGACAAAAGTCTCTTGCGAACTCGGCGATCAACCAATGGGGAACTCCCCCGAGCAAACCCTGAGGTGTCCCTGAGTACCCGGGGTAGGGCCAGCCCCACCTTTTTCAGCCGTCCTTCAGGAAACGACGGTGAGCCCTGCCTTCTGGCGGATTGCCAGGACCGCCTAGGCTTCCTGTCCGTGAGCCCGAATCCCCAGCCTGCGGTGGAAGTGTCGGGGCTGGTCAAGAGGTACGGCTCGAAGACCGCCGTCGACGGCCTCGACCTCGTCCAGCAGCCCGGCACCGTTCTCGCCCTGCTCGGGCCCAACGGTGCGGGCAAGACGACGACCGTCGAGATCTGCGAGGGCTTCCGCACCGCCGACGACGGCTCGGTGCGCGTCCTCGGTCTCGAACCCGGCTCCGAGGCGTTGCGGCCGCGCATCGGCGTGATGCCGCAGGGCGGTGGCGGCTATCCGGGCATCCGCGCCGAGGAGATGCTGAACCTCGTGGCGGCGTGCGCGGCTCACCCGCTCGATCCGAAGTGGCTGATCGAGATCCTCGGGCTGTCCGGCGCCGTACGCACTCCGTACAAGCGACTGTCCGGTGGTCAGCAGCAGCGGCTCTCGCTGGCCTGCGCGCTGATCGGACGGCCGGAGCTGGTGTTCCTGGACGAGCCGACCGCGGGCATGGACCCGCAGGCACGCCATCTGGTGTGGGACCTCGTGAACGCGCTCAAGGACGACGGTGTGTCCGTGCTGCTGACGACGCACCTCATGGACGAGGCCGAGGCGCTGGCCGACAACGTCGTGATCATCGACGAGGGCCGCGTGGTCGCCCAGGGCTCGCCCGCCGAGCTGACCGCGAAACGCCCGGACGACCAGCAGCTGCGGTTCCGCGCCCGGCCGGGCCTGGACACGTCGTTGCTGTCCGCCGCGCTGCCCGAGGGCTTGAAGGTGCGTGAGGCGACGCGGGGCGCGTACGTCGTGGAAGGTCTGATCGACCCGCAGGTCGTGTCGACCGTGACGTCGTGGTGCGCGCAGCAGGGTGTGCTGGCTGAGGAACTGACCGTGGCCAGGCGCAGCCTCGAAGACGTTTTTCTGGAGCTGACCGGCAGGGAGCTGCGTTCGTGAAGACCTTCGCTCCCGGCACGTTCAAGCCCGCGCCCGGCCGCGGTTCGTTGCCGCGCATGCTGTTCGTGCACGCCCGCACCGAGGCGACGCTGACCCTTCGCAACGGTGAGCAGATCCTGCTGACGGTGATCATCCCGCTGGCACTGCTGGTGGCGCTGTCGCTGATGTCGGTGATCCCGATGCCGGAACCGCGCGTGGGTTCCGCGACCGCCCGGATCTTCGCGCTGGCGATCATCTCCTCGGCGTTCACCGGGCAGGCCATCGCGTTGGGCTTCGACCGGCGTTATGGCGTGCTGAAACGGCTTTCGGCCTCCGCGCTGCCCCGGTGGCTGCTGGTCGCCGGACGGGTCTGCGGAGCGCTGGTCGTGGTCGCGCTCCAGATCGCGATGCTGGCTGTCACGGCGTTGGTCCTGGGCTGGCGCTTCCCCTTGAGCGGACTGCCGTGGGTGGTGCTGCTGATCGTCCTGGGCACGCTGACGTTCGGCGCGCTGGGCGTGCTGCTGGGCGGGGCCCTGCGCGCGGACATCGTGCTGGCGCTGGCCAACATCATCTGGTTCGTGCTGCTGATGGTCGGCGGTGTGGCGTTGAGCGTGCCCGTCGGGTTCGTGCACCTGCTGCCGTCCGCCGCGCTGGCCCAGGCGCTGGAAACCGCTGTGGTGCACGGCACCGCGCCCGGTGTGGGCCCCGTCGCAGTGCTCGTGGCCTGGGGCGTTGTCGCGGGCGCACTGGCGACCCGGACGACTCGTCTTACCTGACGGGACCTACCATCAAGGCGTGTCGAAGCTGACCGCCTTCCTCGTGTCCTGGCAGCGCGTGTTCGCGATTGCCGTCGTCATCGCGCAGGCCGGAATCGCGGTCACCGGCTCGATCGTCCGCGTGACCGGGTCGGGGCTCGGCTGCCCGACGTGGCCGCAATGCGTCGAGGGCAGTGTCGTCCCGGTGCAGCACCCCGAGGTCGCGGCACTGCACCAGTGGGTCGAGTTCGGCAACAGGACGCTGACGGGTGTCGTCGGTGTCATCGCGGGTCTGTGCGTGCTGGCGGCGTGGTTCAACCTGCCGCGACGCAAGCGGGTGCTGAAGCTGTCGCTCGTCCAGCTCGTCGGCGTGGCCGTGCAGGCAGTCGTCGGCGGCATCACGGTGCTGACCGGTCTGGCCTGGTACACCGTGTCGATCCACTTCATGATCTCGATGGCCCTCGTGTGGATGGCCGTGCTGCTGGTCAGCTCGCTCTCCGAAGGCGACGGCCCGGCGCGCCTGCTGGTGCCGGCCCCGCTGATGAAGCTCCAGGTCGTCATGGCCGCCGTGCTGAGCGCGCTGCTGCTCGCGGGCACCTGGGTGACGGCCGCCGGGCCGCACGCCGGTGACGCCTCGACTCCGCGCCTGGGCATCGAGGTGGCGACGCTCGCGCAGATCCACGCGGACCTTCTGTTCCTGTTCCTCGGTCTGCTGATCGCGGTCGGGTTCTTCACCCGGACCCGCGCGTACTGGACGCTCGTCGGCGTCGTGCTGGCCCAGGGCGCTCTCGGGATGGTGCAGTACTGGACCGGTGTGCCCGAGGTGCTCGTGTCGATCCACGTGCTGGGTGCAGGCGCGGTTGTCGTTGCCACGGCGGCACTCTGGACGTCTTCACGGGAGCGCACGCACGAGGTCGAGCTGCCTGCTTCGGACGATCAGGCGCTCAGCAAGGCCTGAGCGTCGTCCTGCGAGTTGTGCCCGGCCCAGTTCGCGGGCGTTGAATCGAAGTTCGCGTCCGTGATGGTCCGGTCGGCGCCCGCGTCGAGCAGGATCCGGATGACCGGCAGGTGGCCGCGTTCGGCCGCGAGGTGCAGCGCCGTCACGCCCTCGCCGTGCATCGGGCCGCCGAAACCCGTGCGCTGGTTGGGATTCGCGCCCAGGTCGAGCAACGTGCGGGTGGCGTTCTCCAGCCCGCACCACGCCGCCCACGCGAGCGCCGTGCCGCGGTAGACGTCCGCGTCGATCCTGGCCCCGCGCTTGAGCAGATCGCCGAACACCTCGGTGCGGTCGTTGCGGGCGGCCCAGGACAGCGCCTCGTCGAGTACTTCCTGCGGGTCGTTCGTGGGCCACCAGCGCGGGAAACCGCTGTGCGGCCGGTAATAGCCGCGCTTCGCCTCGGGTTCGGTGGCGAGGTCGAGGTCGCCCAGGCCGGCGGCGGTGCGCAGGTTCGGCGGGTGAACTCCGTGCTGTGCCAGGAGTTCGGCTGTTTCCCTGTTGCCCCAGAACAACGCGACGGTGAGCGGCGTGCCGCCCTCGCCGCGCGCGTCCAGGTCGATCCGGGCACCTTTGCCGAGCAGCAACTGGGCCAGGCCGGGGAGGTTCGCGTAGGCCGTCTGGTGCAACGCGGTCCAGCCGTGCACGTTCTGGTGGTCGATGTCCGCGCCGTCGTTGAGCAGCACCTCGACCAGCCGTTCGTCGCACTTGGCCGTGGCGAGCCCGAGCAGGTCGTTCCCGTTGGTACCGCTGGCTTTCACCAGCCACGGGTCGCGCGTGATGATCGCCTTGAGCTCACCGGGGTTCTGCATCTCGATGGCCTGGTAGGCACGCGCGAACGGCCGCGGCTTGCGAATGTTGGCCTTGAGCGCCTTCCAGTCCTCGCAGCCGTGGGCCTGGGCGAGCACGCTGTGCGCGCCCTCGTCCGTCAGCGGCACGTCGTCGAAGACCTCGAGCGCACCGGGCACGCCGTCCCACGCGGAAGCGAGCAGACCTCTGGCTCGCTCCTCGTAGTACTCGATGTCATCGCGAAACGGGTGCCACATGGCACCACGCTACTTCGGCGAAGCGGGCCTGCGCTCCCACAAAGCGGGAAGTTCCTCTGAGAGCCAACCGTAGAGGTGGTCGACGGTCTTGAGCCGCATCGAACGCTCCGGGTCGCCGCTGAGCAACCGCATGCCGTCGTCGGTCAGGATCTGGACGCTGGCGATCGCGTTGAGCTTGCGCTGCACGAACTCCGACCAGGCCTTCTCGTTGATCCGGTACTCGGCGGCCTGCCTGCCGCGCCGGGTCCGCTTGGTCACCAGGCCGACGTTGACGAGGTACTTGAGGTTCGTGCTGATCGACCCACTGCTGGCTTCCAGCTCCTGGGACAGCTCGGCGGCGGTGCGCTCGACCGGCTGGCAGATCAGCAGGTAGCCGAGGATGCGGCCGCCGATCAGCGGAATGCCCTCCTCGGCGAAGTGGGCAGCGAACCGCTCGATCCAGGCGGACAGCCTGGTTTCCCTACCGACGCTCACAGCGTTCCTCTCGAAGATTCCCTTCGGTCAACACTGAAGTCATCGTAGCGATCTTGTCAACATTCGATGTGCAACTTCATGGTTGCGACTCAGGTGTGCGACGTGCAACCATTGGTTGCACGTCAACCTCCCGACGACTTCCAAGGACGTACCAATGGACACGACCGCACTTCGCAGCGCTTACGAGAAGTTCCTCGACGCGGCAGCGGCACCCGACCTCGGCGACGCCGCCGACGGAGGGTGGAACGCGGACCAGGTGCTGGCCCACGTCCTCAGCGTCGACGCCGCGACCGCCGCCGTCGCGCTCGGCGTCGTGTCCGGCTCACGCCCCACCTTCGACAACCGGCCCTGCCTCGACAGCTGGAACCTGGACCGGATCATCGCCGAGCACCCTGGGCGGGCCGGCCTGATCACTCGCGTCCGCTGGCAGGCGGCCGTCCTCTGCGACGTCGCCGACCAGCTGACCGAGCAGGCGGCCGCGGTCCTGGTGCCGTCGTTCCTGATGTCCAACGACGAGCTCGTGCTGGACCAGCCGGTCTCGCTCGCCGATCTCGTCAACGGGCTCGCGGAGAGCCACGTGCCGGGGCACACGCAGCAGCTTCTCGACCTGGGGCCGGCTCGCGGAAGGTGATTCCGTCAGCGACGAGGCTTGTGGAGATCGGCCGGGTCGAAGGTGACGGAGATCGTGCCCGCGACGTGCACCGGCACCTGACTGCCCGGCGTCAGCGTCACGACGTCCGAGTACACGTCACCGTTCAGCCGATGGCAGTAGATGACCGGACCGTCCGCGCCATCGAGTTCGACTCGCCAGTACGCGGGCACGCCGGCTGCGGCGAGAGCAGCGGGCTTCTCCAGGCGATCGCTCTTCTTCGTGGACGGGCTGACGATCTCGACCACCAGCGCGACGTTCGCGACGTCGACGGACACGGTCTCGACGCGCTCGGTCGTCACGACGATGTCCGGGATGTAGCCGAAGTGCTCGCCGACGCGGACGCCAACAGCTGTGACGGCTTCCATCCCGTCCGAGAAAACAGCATCGTCGAGAATTGTCGCCAGCCTGTCGCCTGCTCGCTGATGTTTCACCGCCGGTACACCGGTGACGACGAAACGTCCGTGGTGGAGCTCGACCCGACGGCCGGGCTGAGGGTCGAGACTCTCCCAGTCGTTCAGCGTGTAACTCTCCAGACGCCGCGCGGTGGTCATCTCACCCCCTTGCCCCGAAGCACGCCCCAACGAAACTCAGGCTAGAAGACAAATGTCTCCCAGCCCGAGTTTCGTCAGTACGTCAACCAGAAAGTGTGAGCGCTTGGAGAAGCTCCAAGTCAGCAAACAGGCGCGAGCGGGGTCGTTTCGTCAGGCCCCGGCCTCCGCCGCCACCGGTCCAGCTTCGCGTGCTCGGCCAGCGAGATCAGCGCCTCCCGCACGGAAAAGCGCACGCGCGGGTCGCAGTTCACGACCGGCACCGCGGGATCGATGCCCATCCCGCGAATGATGGCCTTCACGTCCGACCGGACGGAGTCGTGCACGTTGTTCAACGCCAGCACGTAAGGAATCCGGTGGTCCTCGAAGTACCGCATGGCGTCCACGGAGTCCGCGGGGCGCATCACGTCGAAGAGCACCACGGCACCCACGGCGCCGCGCACCACGTCGTTCCAGCCCGCGCGCGGGTCCTGCCACTGCGGGGCCACGAACAGGTGCAGGGCCAGACCGGAGTCCAGCCACACCCGGCCGAACTGGATGCGCACCAGTTCGGTCACCAGGCCGGCGCGTTCCGGCGGGAGCGCGGTCATCGTCAGCAGATCGTTTTCGATGATCGTCCTGATGAAAGTGCTCTTACCGACGCCAAATCCACCGGCGACGACGACTTTGGCCGAGGTCAGCTCCCGTCCGGGCGGCCCGGGGGGCCCGAATTCGGGAAATCTAGAGCCGACGTAGTCCACTAAGCACTCTCTCCATCAACCCGAGGTCCGGCGTGTCACCGCCCGCGGAAGCGGTCTGGTGCACGTCCACCAGACCTCGTTCCGCCATGTCGCCGAGCAACACCTTGACGACTCCCAGTGGGAGGCGCATCAGTGCGGCCACCTCCGCGACGGATCGCGGTGAGCGGCACAACTCGACGACGTGTTGGTGCTCAGCCTGCAAGATACCTGCAGACTGCCGAGTCTGATCATTGGCGGAGACAAGTGTCTCGATCTCGAGGCTGATGTTCGACCGAGTGCGCCCGCCCGTCCAGGCATATGCACGCACGATCGAGGCGTCCTGAGGCTCCAGTGCCGGAGACTCATACGCAAGCAATTCTTCTTGCGGTACAACGGGAGTCGCTTCCCGCTCGGGCACCGGGGACGACGGCGTGCGTGGTCGCTTCCGGCCCGAGTCCAGGGAAAACCCGTTCATCAGGTCGGCGAACGTCTGCTCGGCGGGCGTCTCAGCCCGCCTGCGTCGTCGGTGCGCGTCAGCGGCCGAACTCATGGATTCACCTCACGCTGTGCAGCTGCGCTCGCAGTTCGGGGGTGAGGATCTGGCCAACCTGGTCGACGACCACGGTCATCTCGTAGGCGACTTGGCCGACGTCGCTGTCGGGCGCGGCGAGAACCGCCAAACAAGACCCGTCTCGAATGGACATGAGAAGCATGATCCCGTAGTCCATCTCGATCACGGTGCGCAACACTCCGCCGCCCTCGAAACAACGCGACGCGCTCATCGTGAGCGCTGTGACGCCCGACGAGATGGCCGCGAGCTGCTCGGCGCGGTCCGGCGGCAGGCCTGTCGACTTGGTGAGCAGAAGGCCGTCCACCGAGATGACGATCGCGTGGGCTACTCCGGCCACGCGATCGGTGAAGTTCGTGATCAACCAGCCGAACTGGTCCACCTGGCGCGACTGAGGCGTGCTCATGCCTTCTCCCCGTTCCACAGGCCGTTCCCCTGGCCGTTTCCGTTCCCGCCGCTGCCCAGCGGGGCTTGGCGCAGGCCCGTCTGGTAGCTCGCGAGAAACCCTCGTGCTCGTTCCGGATCGCGCTTCTGGGCCACGGCGGGCCGTGTGCCGTTCTCGGGACGTTCCGCGAGGTCGGGAAGCAGATTCTTACGCGGCGCGCGTTTCGGCAACCCGGCATCCGTCTCGCCGGCGTCCGTGGCGGGGTCGCCGGCCTGTTCCCAGACCGTCCCGCCGGGCTTCTTGCCGAACCAGGACGCCACTACGGACGGTGACGACGCAGGTGGGGGCGAATGGTCACCGTTGACCGTTTCGCTGGAGGCTCCGCTCCCGGAAAACCAGGAAGACGTCGTCTCATTTGGTGTCTCGACCGGCACGGGGTTTTCCACGACGGGCGCCGGGCGCGGGGTGCGCTGCGGCAGCGACTCGTCGATCGCGGCGCCGCGGAACGAGGTCCACTCGCCCGACTCACGAGGGTGCTCGATGGCCGGTGCGGGCGCGGGTGGTGGGGCGAGGTTGGGGGTCTTCACAACCAGGTGCGGCTGCCTGGCGTTGGCGATCTGCTTCGGCTGGGGCAGCGCGGCGTGGCGCGGCTGGGCGGCCGCGGGGGCTTCCTCGTGGGAACGGACGAGCTCCGACGGCACGAGCACGAAGGCGCGCAGGCCTTCCCTGCTCTCCCCCGCTCCGCGCAGCCGGACGGTGATGCCGTGGCGGGCCGCGAGCCGGCCGACGACGAACAGGCCCATCTGGCGGGACACCGGCACGTCTTCCTCGGTACCGGAGGAAAGCCGTTCGTTGGCCTCGGTCAGCTCGGCCGGGCCCATCCCGATGCCCTGGTCGGCGACCTCGACGAGCACCGAGCCCTGCTGGTCGATCCGGGAGCCGATCATGACCTGGGTGGTGGGCGCGGAGAACGCGGTGGCGTTGTCCAGCAGCTCCGCGACGAGGCGCACGAGGTCGCTGGCCGCGTAGCCGACGATCTCGACCGACGGCGTCGACTTCACCACGACGCGTTGGTAGTGCTCGATCTCCGACGCGGCGGCGCGCAGCACGTCGGCCAGTGGCACGGGCTGGTGGAACCGGCGGGCGACGTCGGTGCCGGACAGCACCATCAGGTTCTCGTTGTTGCGGCGCATGCGCGTCGCGAGGTGGTCGAGCTTGAAGAGGTTGGCGAGCTGCTCGGGGTTCTCCTCGTGCCGCTCGAGCTCCTCCATGAGCTTGAGCTGGCGTTCGACGAGGCCCTGCGAGCGGCGCGACAGGTTGACGAAGATGTTCTTCATGCCCGACCGCAGCGACGACTGCTCGACGGCGGACCGGATCGCCTGCTCGTGCACGGCGTCGAACGCGCGCGCCAGCTGGCCGAACTCCTCGCTGGTGTGCACGGGCACCGGCTCGATCTCGGTGTCCGGCTTGCGGTCGGCGCGGATCGCGGCGACGACCTCCGGCAGGTGGTGGTGCGCCACGTCGAGCGCGGACCGCCGCAGCTCGGACAGCGAGCGCAGCAGGTAGCGGCCGATGACGAAGCCGAGCGTGCCGGCGACGATCAGCATCGCGAGCAGGATGACCGCGGCGGCGCCCGCCTTGTTGGACGTGTCGTCCTGCAGCCGGGCGGCGGAGTTCGCGAGCTCGTCCTGCAGTTCGCGGACGACCTGCTCCATGAAACGGCCGGTGGTGCCGGAGGCCTTGTTCCAGTCCTCGACGGCGATGCCGAACGACGGCGGCGGCTTCGGCTGGCCGGGACGCGTCGTCACCGGGGTGCCGTCGGGCTGGGTCAGCGCGCGTTCCACCAGAGCGGTCCGGCTCGCGACGGCGGCACCGGTGACGGTCTGGTCGTAGGCGCGGCGCTGTTCTGTCGTGCCGATGGCCTGGAAGTCGTTGAGGCGGTCCTGGAGGCGGATGTCGGACTGCTCCAGCGTGCGGACCTCGGGGCCGAGCAGCTTGCCCCGGCCGATCCCGGCTAAGACGACCGCGTGCTGCAGCGAGACCTGCTCCTGCGCGATGACCATGTTGTGCAGCGCCATCGCGGTACCGGAGATGGCCTCGTCGCCGAACTGGCCGATGAGCGCCTGTTCGAAGTCCAGCAACGCCTTCACGACCGAGGTGTAGCCGGTGGTGCCGCCGGACGGGTCGCCGCCGTCGCCGCCCTGGGCCACCTTCTCCCGCAGGTTCTTCAACGTCTCCAGCTGACCGCCGAGCTCGGAGAAGCGGTTGCGCGCGACGTCGCCCAGCCCGTCGGTGCGGTCGACGCGGCGGCGCACGGTCGCGGCGGCGTTGTCGGTGGCGCTGATCTGGTTCTGGTAGGCGCCGACGCCGGAACCGCTGGTCGCGCTCTGGGCGGCGAGCGTGCGTTCCTGCTGGACGCTGGAGATCAATGGCGCGAGATCCGCCCGCAACCGAACCAGGCCCTGCATCTGCACGTAGTTGTTCGACCGGTCGACGTAACCGGAGATCTGCAGTGCGCCCGCGCCGACGGCGACGGCCACCGGGACGAGCAGCACGACGCCGAGCTTGACCGGCAGGCGCCAGTTGCGCCAGTCGCTGATCTTTCTCCACTCGACATTCACGAAATGATCCCCAAGGCGCGCTCGAAGTGCCCCACTATCGGCTACCTCCTGGCCTGGTGAATCCCCGCGAGTCGAGACACCCGCCGCAAGATATCGAGATCAGCGGTATCGGGTGTGAGCGGATAGTAGGCCAGAGAGCGTGACGCGACAACGACCTGGGGCGTGTACGATTGATCACCCACAGTGACAGCCCACCTCATGGGGTGGTCCTGCGAGTTCAGGGGATTGACTCGTCGCCACGCGTGGTTACGCTGGCGCCCTCCACCCCCGGTTCAGCCGCGCCCTCTCGACAGAGCCGCGCCGGGTACTCCCCGTAACGAATGCGAGCGGTTGATGACGAAGGCGTTGCCCTCCGTGTCACGCCCGGCCACGCCCGGATTCGCGACCTTTGACGAGCCTGCTCACTCATTGCTCATAGATGGTGACGGTGAGCCTGATTTCGGTGCCATCCAAACGAGTGAGGATTTCCTCGCGCTGAAGCGGCGGGTGACGCGATTCATTCTTCCCGCGACGCTGCTGTTCCTCGCTTGGTATGTGACGTTCGTATTGCTTTCGGCTTACGCCGCCGACTTCATGAGCACTCCGCTGTTCGGAACGGTGAACGTCGGCCTGACGATGGGATTCCTCCAGTTCGTCACCACCATCATCATCACAATGGCGTACGCCCGTTACTCCAAGAAGAGTCTCGACCCCCAGGTCGAGAAGGTGCGCGCGCTCGTGGAAACCGATGAGGAGCTCGCGTGACCGGGGCGAACACCGCGATCAACCTGTCCGTCTTCGGCATCTTCGTGCTGCTGACGCTGTACATCGTGTACCGGGCGTCGACGCGCAACGTCAGCGCGTCGGACTATTACGCGGCAGGCAGCAGTTTCACGGGCACGCAGAACGGAATCGCACTCTCGGGTGACTTCCTGTCCGCGGCGTCGTTCCTGGGCATCTCCGGTGCGATCGCCGTGAACGGTTACGACGGCTTCATGTACTCGATCGGGTGGGTCGTCGCCTGGCTGATCGGCCTGATGCTCATCTCGGAGCGGCTGCGCAACACCGGCCGCTTCACCATGGGCGACGTCATGGCGTTCCGCATGCGCCAGCGCCCCGTGCGCGCGGCCGCGGCGAACGCGACCCTGGTGATCTCGCTGTTCTACATGATCGCGCAGATGGCGGGCGCCGGCGGCCTGATGGCGTTGCTGCTGGACGTGCACAGCAAGATCGGCCAGGCCATCATCATCGCGGTCGTCGGCATCGTCATGGTGCTGTACGTGCTGGTCGGCGGCATGAAGGGCACCACGTGGGTGCAGATCATCAAGGCCGTCCTGCTGATCCTGTCGGTGTCGCTGCTGACGATCTTCCTGATCGGCAAGTTCGGCTTCGACTTCTCCTCGATGCTCGACCGCGCGACGCAGCAGTCACCGCTGGGCGAAGCGGTGCTGGCGCCGGGCGTGAAGTACGGCGCCACGGGACTTTCGAAAATCGACTTCCTGTCCCTGGCGCTCGCTCTGGTGCTCGGTACGGCCTCCCTGCCGCACGTGCTGATGCGCTTCTACACGGTGCCGAACGCGAAGGAAGCCCGTAAGTCCGTCGTGTGGGCCACCTGGATGATGGCGATCTTCTACTCGTGCACGCTGGTCATCGGCTTCGGCGCGATGGCGCTGGTCGGCACGGACAAGATCACCGGTGCTCCCGGAGGCGAAAATTCGGCTGCCCCGCTGCTCGCGTTCCAGATCGGCGGCACGGTGCTGCTCGGCATCGTGTGCGCGGTGGCGTTCGCGACGATCCTCGCCGTGGTCGCCGGTCTGACGCTGACCGCCTCGGCCTCGTTCGCGCACGACGTCTACGCGAACGTCATCAAGCACGGCGAGACGGACCCGCGCGACGAGGTGCGGGTCGCCCGCATCACCGCGGTCTGCGTCGGCGTGCTCGCGATCGTCGGTGGTATCGCGGCGAACGGTCAGAACGTCGCCTTCCTGGTCGCGCTGGCGTTCGCGCTGGCGGCGTCCGCGAACCTGCCGACGCTGCTGTACTCGATGTTCTGGAAGCGGTTCAACACGCGCGGCACGTTGTGGAGCATCTACGGCGGTCTCACGTCGTGCGTGCTGCTCATCGTCTTCTCCCCCGCCATCTCGGGGTCGAAGTCGTCGGTGTTCCCGGACGCCGACTTCGCGTTCTTCCCGCTCTCCAACCCCGGCATCGTGTCGATCCCGCTGTCGTTCCTGGCCGGGTTCCTGGGCACGATCCTGGGCGGCGAGCCCGCGGACCCCGCGAAGCAGTCGGAGATGGAGGTCCGCGGCCTGACCGGGATCGGCTCAGGTCTGCGCTAGAAGTTCAGCTACAGCCTTGTTGAACACCTCAGGGCGTTCCAGGTTCGGCATGTGCGCGGCGCCGTCGACCACGACCAGCGTCGAGCCTGGAACACGCTCGTGCATGTACTTCGCGTCGTCGACCGGTGTGTACTCGTCATCGCTGCCCACCACCACGAGGGTCGGCACGGTGATGGTGCCGAGCACCGGGGTGTAGTCCGGTCGCTCCGCACGGCCCCTCAGCGCCGCCGCGGCACCTTCCGGCGGTGCGTTGTGCATCATCCTCGCGACGTGCTCGCCGGCCGCGACGTTGTGCGGTGCCACCATCTTCCAGAGCACCTCGTCCGCGTAGCCGGCCATGCCCTCGCGCAACAGCCGATCCGCCATGTCGTTGCGGTTCTGGTGGCCCTGCGGGGTTTCCGGCTGCGCGAACGTGTCGGCGAGGATCAGGCCGCGAATCCGTTGCGGGAACTGGCGTGCGCACTCCATCACGATCTGCCCGCCCATCGACAGGCCGCCGAGCACGAACCTCTCGACGCCGAGGTGGTCGAGCAGCGCGGCGATGTCGTTGGCGAACACCGGCAACGGCGTGATGCCGGGGATGACGGTGCTCTCGCCGTAGCCGCGCAGGTCCGCGGCGATCACTCGCCATCCTGCGGCGGCGAAGTGCTCGACCTGCGGGCGCCACATCGTGCGGTCGAACGGGTGTCCGTGCACCAGCACCAGCACGTCGGCGCCGGTGCCTTCGTCGTCGTAGCCGATGGTGATGCCGTTGACGTTCGCTGTGGTCATGATCTGACCGTAGCGCCGGCTAGTGGCGTGGCTCGAAACGTTGCCGTGGGAATTCGCGGTCAGACGGGCGCATCGTGGTGCCGCCCCCGCGTCCTCATACTAGATCGTATGGGGG
>NZ_JBSGXZ010000060.1:0-42148 GCF_053610285.1 Lentzea sp. NPDC054927 | reverse complement strand
GTGTCAACTCGACGAAAAGCGTGTCGAGTTGACACCCCTGCCTGGTTGCAGCAAGTGCTGGGCACGACTCGTGACGGGACCACCCACCGGAACCTTGCGTTTCAAGCAGCTCGGCTTCGCCGTCGCCTCTAGCGCCTCGGCTCCGCCATCGGCCTGTCAGTGCTGGAGTGGGAAGCCGCCGCCGATGCCTCGCCAGGCCAGGTTCGAGATCAGCGCTACGGCGTCTTCCTTTGGCACGCGGCGGTTGTCTGCCAGCCAGGAGCGGGCCGTTACCTGGGACAGGCCGACCAGGCCTACGGCCAGGAGGCGGGCGCGTTCTGGGTCCAGGCCCGCGTCGGCGGTGATGGTGTCGGTGATGGCGTCCACGGAGTCCGTGGTGGCGCGCTCTACGGCTTCCTGGACGGAAGGTTCGGAGCGCAGGTCGGACTCGAAGACCATGCGGAAGGCTTGGCCTTCGCCGTCCACGAAGTCGTAGAAGGCGGCCACGGCGGCGCGCACGCGGAGTTTGTTGTCCGATGAGGAGGCGATCGCGGTGCGGACTCGGCCCACCAGTTCGTCCACATGGGACTCGAGCAGGGCCATGTAGAGCTCTAGTTTGCCCGGGAAGTGTTGGTACAGCACCGGCTTGGACACGCCTGCGCGCTCCGCGATCTCGTCCATCGCCGCGGCGTGGTAGCCGTTGGCGACGAACACGTCCTGCGCCGCTGCCAGCAGTTGCGCGCGGCGGGCGGTGCGCGGCAGTCGAACGCCCCTGCCTGCGGGTGCGCTCTGCGCCGTCTCCGTCATGGTGCCTCCAGCACGAGTGATCGGCCGTCGGAGAGGGGTTGCCTGTCCGAGGCGTAGCGCAACCTTACTCGCTGGTAGCCCACATCCGGGAACCATCTGGGCTGCTTTTCCCGCATCCTGGTCTGGTGAGCACGCTGATTCCCGCCCCGCTGTCCACGGTCGCCCTGCCGCCGCTGGACAAGTCGCAGACGCCATGGCCGGGTGAGTTTCACCAGGTCGACGACCATGAGGTCCACGTCAGGGTCACGCCTGGCGACGGGCCGCCGGCCGTGTACGTGCACGGGCTTGGCGGGTCCGCGACGAACTGGACAGATCTCGCGGCCCAGTTGCAGGGGCATGTCAGCGGGTACTCGGTGGACCTGCCGGGGTTCGGGCGGTCGGAGCCGATCCCGGGGTACGACTTCAGCCTGCCGACGCATGCGCGCACGGTGATCAAGTACATCGAGACGCTGGGTCAGCCGGTGCACCTGTTCGGGAACTCGATGGGTGGGGCGATCTCGCTCATCGCCGCCGCCACCAGGCCGGATCTGGTCAAGACGCTCACGCTGGTATCGCCTGCGGTGCCTGATCTGAGGCCGCGGCTGGACCGGATGTCGGACCCGCGGATGGCGCTGGCCGTGCTGCCGATCGTCGGGTCGAAGGTGCGGCGCGAGCTCGCCAAGCTCACGGCGCACGAGCGCACGAAGCAGATGCTGGGGTTGTGCTTCGCCGACCCGAGCGTGGTGCCGGATCATCGGATCGAGGAGTCGATCAAGGAGAACGAGGAACGCGCCCGGCAGAAGTGGGCTGGGCTGGCGCTCAACCGCAGCACGTTCGGGTTGATGCAGAGCTGGCTCACGCCGGGGCCGAAGTCGCTCTGGCGCATCCTTCCGCTGGTCAAGGCGCCGACGCTGGTGTTGTGGGGGGAGAACGACCGGCTGGTCAGCGTGCGGAAGGGGCCGAAGACGGTGAGGCTCCTGCAGAAGGGGCGACTGCTGGTGCTGCCGCGCACCGGGCACGTGGCCCAGATGGAGCGGCCCGCCACGGTGGCCAGGGCTGTGCTGGGCATGTGGGAGGCGGTCGATCGCCACACATGGTGAGCAACGACGGCCATACGGGGGATGTGGGATCCTGGGGAACGTGAATCGCGCCCCCGAGCGAGGACGAACTGATCCGCCCGCTGACCGCTACCGTCGTGGCGCGCGCCGGACCAGCGCCGAACCGCTCGCGGCCGCCTGGGAACCCGACGGCACCGCGCAGACCAGGAGACCCCGCAAGCGCGGGGTGAAGAAGCTCGTCTCCAACTACGGGTGGCGCATCTACGCGATCCCGGTCCTGCTCGTGCTGACCGCGCTGGTGGTGCTCGACACCGTCCAGCCGAAGGCGCCCGCGGCCGGTGACAACACGACCGGCGCCGCCCAGACGCCTGCCGGCACGCCGGAGGCGCCCCCGTCCGAGTTGCCCGGCAAGAAGCCGGTGCTGAACATCCCCACCGCCGAGCTGCCGCCAGGTCCGGACTTCTCGCAGGACGGCGTCGGCACGTTCAAGGCGGTCCCCGGCAACGGGCCCCGGGTCGGCGAGGCGAACGCGCAGAAGTTCCGCAAGTACGCGATCGCCATCGAGGACGGCGTGAAGCCCGCCGACTACAACGACGACGCGGCCGCGTTCGGGCGCACGGTCGACGGGTTCCTGTCGGACCCGCGCAGCTGGATCGGCACCAAGACGGTCGCGCTGCAGCGGGTCGAGGCGGACCAGAAGCCGGACTTCATCGTCACGCTGACCAGTACGAAGACGACGCACACGCTGTGCGGCAAGGAGATCCCGTTCGAGACCTCCTGCTGGAACCCGGACAGCAAGCGCGTGATCATCAACGTCGCCCGCTGGGTGCGCGGAGCCATGGTCTACGGCCGTGACCTGGCCGGATATCGCAACTACGTGATCAACCACGAGGTCGGGCACGCCCTGGGCAGCGGCCACGCGGCCTGTCCCGAGGCAGGCGCGCCGGCCCCCGTGATGATGCAGCAGACGTTCGGGGTCTCGAACGACTTCGTGTCGCAGCTCAACGCGGGCCAGGACGTCGTGCCGGCCGATGGCAAGGTGTGCACGCCGAACGCGTTTCCCGCAGGCTGAGACGGCTTTCCAACGGGGAAGAGTCGAGGCAGGGTAGACGTTGTCTCGGACACGGAGACATTCGTCGAGGAGGACCAGCATGGCGCTTCCGCCGCTCGTTGAGCCAGCCGCGGAGCTGACCAAGGAAGAAGTCGCGCGCTACAGCCGGCACCTGATCATCCCGGACGTCGGGGTGGACGGGCAGAAGCGGCTGAAGAACGCGAAGGTGCTCGTCGTCGGCGCGGGCGGCCTTGGTAGCCCGGCACTGCTGTACCTGGCCGCGGCCGGGGTCGGCACGCTCGGCGTCGTCGACTTCGACGTCGTGGACGAGTCGAACCTGCAGCGTCAGGTCATTCACGGCCAGTCCGACGTCGGCCGCCCGAAGGCGGAGTCCGCACGCGACTCGGTCGCCGAGATCAACCCGTTCGTCAAGGTGATCCTGCACCAGACGCATCTCAACTCCGAGAACGCGCTGGAGATCTTCCGCGACTACGACCTGATCCTCGACGGCACGGACAACTTCGCCACGCGGTACCTGGTGAACGACGCCGCGGTGCTGCTGGGCAAGCCGTACGTCTGGGGTTCGATCTTCCGGTTCGAAGGCCAGGTCAGCGTCTTCTGGGAGGACGCACCGGACGGCCAAGGCCTGAACTACCGCGACCTCTACCCGGAGCCGCCGCCTCCCGGCATGGTCCCGTCGTGCGCCGAGGGTGGCGTGCTGGGCGTGCTGTGCGCGTCGATCGGCTCGATCATGGTGACCGAGGCGATCAAGCTGCTCACGGGCATCGGCGACCCGCTGCTGGGCCGCCTGATGGTCTACGACGCGCTGGAGATGAGCTACCGGACCATCAAGATCCGCAAGGACCCGGAGTCGCCGAAGATCACCGAGCTGATCGACTACGAGGCGTTCTGCGGTGTCGTGTCCACGGACGCCCAGCAGGCGGCCGCGGGCAACACGATCACGCCGCTCGAGCTCAAGCACAAGCAAGAGTCCGGTGAGGACTTCCTGCTGGTGGACGTGCGCGAGCCGCACGAGTTCGAGATCGTCCGGATCCCCGGATCGGTGCTGATCCCGAAGGACAAGATCCTGTCCGGCGAGGCGTTCTCTGAGCTGCCGCAGGACAAGCCGCTGGTGCTGCACTGCAAGTCCGGTGCTCGCTCGGCGGAGGCGCTCGCGGCGCTGCACAAGGCGGGCTTCAAGGACGCCGTGCACGTCGGCGGCGGTGTGCTGGCGTGGGCCCGCGAGGTCGACCCGTCGCTGCCGACCTACTGATGGCTTGAGGGCGTCTGCAAGTACTACCAACGGCCTAGTCGGTGGTACTTGCAGACGCTCCAACAGCTGGGCCGTCCGGGTGGTGGGTTGAATCACGGCGTGTCGTGGTCCACCACCCGGACGGTCTAAGCAGGTAGCGTGCCCGACCGTGACCCGGTCCCCCGAATCGCCCCCAGCGCACGTGCGTGCGGCGTTCGGGGCACGTGACGCCGAGCCAGAGCTCATCGACGGTGGTCCTGCGTGGCGGTGCGGCGATGCCACGATCCGGCCCGCGCCCAAGCCGGCGGAAGCCACCTGGATCGCCAAGACCCTCGACGGTCTCGACGTGCCGAACCTGCGCATCGGCAGACCGTTGAGATCCACCGACGGCAGGTACGTCGTCGGCGGCTGGTCGGCCACCAAGTTCCTCGCCGGACGGGCAGAGGCGCGCCACGACGAGGTCATCGCCGTCGCGCAGCGCCTGCACCAGGCCACGGCTGAACTGCCCAAACCCCGGTTTCTCGACACGCGCACCGACGTGTTCGCCGTCGCCGACCGCGCGGCGTGGGGCGAGGAGGACGTGCCGCTCGACGCTGACCTCGGCGGCAGGCTGTTCGACCTGTTGAAGGAAGTGCAGAAGCCGGTCCACCTCAAGCCGCAGGTCGTGCACGGGGATCTGTTCGGCAACGTGCTGTTCGCGGGCGACGCGCAGCCCGCCGTCATCGACTTCACCGCGTACTGGCGTCCGTCCGAGTGGGCTGCCGCCGTGGTCGCCGTGGACGCCGTCGCGTGGGGTGGCGCGGACTCCGGCCTGCTGCACCGGTGGAGTCACCTGGCCGAGTGGGAGCAGGTGCTGCTGCGCGCGACGTTGTTCCGTCTTGCCGTGCACGCGCTGCACCCGTTGTCAACGTCACAGTCGTTTGCGGGTTTGGAACGTGCTGCTCACCAGGTGACAGCACTGCTCTGAGCGGGCCATTTTCCACCGACGAAACATTGCGGACCACCGGGTTAACGCGGGCTTCTTAGCGTCAGCAGCGTGACCCATTGCCCTTACTGCGCGCTGCAGTGCTCCATGAGCGTCATCGACGGCCAGGTGGCCCCTGGTCCCGGTGGGCTGTGCCAGAAGGGCTGGACGGCTGGCGACCTGCTGCGCCATCCAGGCAGGTTGACGACGCCTCTTCTGCACGGCGAGCCCGTCTCGTGGGACGAGGCGATGGACTACGTCGTCGCGAAGGTCCGGTCCTACGAGCCCGACGAGGTCGCCGTGTTCGGCGGCGGCGGGCTGACCAACGAGAAGGCGTACCTGCTCGGGAAGTTCGCGCGCGTCGCCCTGAAGACCTCGCAGATCGACTACAACGGCCGGTTCTGCATGTCGTCGGCCGCCGCGGCGGGCAACAAGGCGTTCGGGCTGGACCGGGGTCTGCCGTTCCCGCTCACCGATCTCCGTGGCGCCGACACCGTGTTGCTGGCGGGCTCGAACCCGGCCGAGACGATGCCGCCGTTCCTCCGGCACCTCGAAGGTGCCCGGTTGATCGTCATCGACCCGCGCCGCACCCCGACCGCCGAGCGCGCGACGTTGCACCTGCAGCCCGCGCCGGGCACGGATCTGGCGCTGGCACTGGGTTTGCTGCACACGGCCGTGATCGAGGGCGCGATCGACAAGGAGTACATCTCCTCCCGGACCTCCGGTTTCGACGAGGCCTGGCGGATCGCCGCGCAGTGGTGGCCAGAGCGCACCGAACGCGTCACGGGGGTCTCGGCCGCTGATCAACGCGCTGCGGTGAACATGCTGGCCGGACGGTCTTATGTGCTGACCGGCCGCGGTACCGAACAGCACGCGTCCGGCACCGACAACGTGTCGGCGTGGATCAACCTGTCTCTGGCGTTGGGTCTGCCGGGCCGCGCCGGCTCCGGTTACGGCTGCCTGACGGGGCAGGGCAACGGTCAGGGCGGTCGTGAGCACGGGCAGAAGGCCGATCAGCTGCCCGGGTACCGCAAGCTCGACGATCCTGTGGCGCGCAAGCACATCATGGACGTCTGGGGCGTCGACTGGTTGCCGGGAGTGGGACGCAGCGCGTACGAGCTGCTCAACGCCGACGACCTCAAGGCGATGCTGGTGTTCGGCAGCAACCCGGTGGTGTCGGCGCCGCGCGCGTCCGGTGTCGCCGATCGGTTGAAGGCTCTGGACCTGTTGGTGGTCGCGGACTTCGTGATGTCCGAGACGGCGGCGATGGCCGACGTCGTGTTCCCGGTGACGCAGTGGGCCGAGGAAGACGGCACGATGACCAACCTCGAGGGCCGGATCATCAGGCGCCGCAAGGCACTCGACCCACCCGCCGGCGTGCGCAGCGATCTGGAGCTGATCAACGGCCTGGCCTCGCGGCTCGGCGTCGGGGGCTTTCCCGTGGTGCCCCAGGAGGCTTTCGAAGAGCTGCGCAGGGCGTCCGCGGGCGGTCTCTCCGACTACTCCGGCATCACCTACGAGCGGCTGGAGTCCGAGCAGCTGCACTGGCCGGTGCCGTCCGTCGAACACCCCGGCACGCCAAGGCTCTTCCTCGACCGGTTCGCGCACGCCGACGGCCTGGCGCGGTTCGTCCCGGTCGACCACCGCGGTCCCGCCGAGCCGCCGGACGACGAGTTCCCGTTGCAGGCCACCACCGGACGGGTGTTGCAGCACTACCAGTCGGGCGCGCAGACGCGGCGGATCGGCGAGCTCATGAAGGCAGTTCCCGAGATGTACGTGGAAATGCACCCGGACACGGCCATGCGGGCGGGACTCGCTTCCGGCGAGCCGGCACACGTCGTGTCCAGGCGGGGAACGGTGACGGCGGTCGTGCGGTGCGTGCCGAGCATGCGCGGCGACGTGGTGTTCCTGCCGTTCCACTTCCCCGGTGACGGCCGGGCGAACCTGCTGACCAACCCCGCGCTCGATCCCACGAGCCGGATGCCCGAATTCAAGGTGTGCGCGGTGCGATTGGAGCGGGCATGAGGCGAGTAGTGATCGTCGGATACGGCATGGCGGGCGCGCGGCTGGCGGACGAGTTACGACGTCGCGATCCGGACATCTCCATCACGGTCATCGGTGCCGAGCCGCACGCCGCGTACAACCGCGTACTGCTTTCGACGGTGGTCGCGGGGGCGATGACGCCGGAGTCGACGCGGCTGCACGACACGACGTGGGCGGCCGAGCACCGCGTGGACCTGCGGCTGGGTCAGGAGGTGCTGGAGATCGACCGGGCCGGACGGAGCGTCGTTCTCGGCGGCCAGGAAGAACCGATCCCGTACGACGCGCTGGTCCTCGCCACCGGCAGCACCCCGTGGGTCCCGCCCGCCGAAGGCCTGCTCGAGGACGGCAAGCTCGCCCCCGGTGTCGTCGCCTTCCGCACCCTCGACGACTGCGCCGAGATCGAGGCCAAGGCCCACAAGGGCGCACCCGTGGCCGTCCTGGGCGGCGGCCTCCTCGGCATCGAAGCCGCCCGTGGCCTGGCCGGACGCGGTTGCCTGGTCACCGTCGTGCACCCCGTCGGACACCTGATGGAACGTCAGCTCGACCCCGGTGCCGGTGGTGTGCTCGCCCGCACCCTCGGCCAGCTGGGCATCGAGTTCCGGCTCAACTCGTTCGCCGCCAAGTACCTCCCCGGTGACGGCCTGATCCTCGACGACGGCACCCACGTCCCCGCCGAACTCGTCGTGGTCTCCGCCGGCGTCCGCGCCGAGACGTCACTGGCCGTCAAGGCTGGTCTGAAGGTCGACCGGGGCGTTCTCATCGACGACGCGCTGCGCACCAGCGACCCGCGCATCCACGCGATCGGTGACTGCGCGCAGCACCCCGGCACGGTGTCCGGTCTGGTGCAGCCGGCGTGGGACCAGGCCACGGTGCTGGCAGATCGGCTGACCGGCGCCGATCCGGCCGCTCGGTATCGCGGTACTTCCGTTGTCACCCGGTTGAAAGCCCGTGACGTCGACCTGGCCGCGTTGGGCGAGGTGCACACCGCTGTCGACTGCCCGGACTCGGAAGTCCTGTGTTTCCAGGAACCCTCGCGCGGCCGGTACGCCAAGCTCGTCCTGCGCGACGACAGGGTGACCGGCGCGATCGTCATCGGCGCACCGGACGCCGCCGCCACGATCACCCAGCTCTACGACCGCGGCATCCCCGCTCCGACGGACCGGTTGGCGTTGCTGCTGGGACGAGCGCTGCCGGCCGAGGCCGCGAGCCCGGCCGACCTGCCGTCCAGCGCGGTGATCTGCCGGTGCAACACCGTTTCCAAGGGACAGATCGTGTCGGCCTGGCGGGC
This sequence comes from Lentzea sp. NPDC054927, assembly GCF_053610285.1. NCBI lineage: Bacteria > Bacillati > Actinomycetota > Actinomycetes > Pseudonocardiales > Pseudonocardiaceae > Lentzea > Lentzea sp. NPDC054927. Next base: position 33,727 of record NZ_JBSGXZ010000060.1, on the reverse strand, counting down.
GGGAGCGGAAACCGTTCCGCAGCTGGCCGAGGCGACGCGGGCCACTACGGGCTGTGGTGGGTGCAAGGACGCTGTGTGCGGGTTGCTCGACTGGCTCGGCGCCTCACAGCCGGCGTCGGCGTGATGTGCGGTGGAGTTGCCTTCACCGTCATCGGTCAGAACTCCCTGGTAATGCGCGGTTCTTACGTTCTACGGCAATCGCCGACCCCACGGAGGACTTCATGAGCTGGATCGACCACTGGGAGCCGGAGAAGCCCGAGTTCTGGGAATCCACCGGCAAACGAATCGCCCGGAAGAACCTGGCGTTCTCCATCTTCGCGGAGAACCTCGGCTTCAGCGTGTGGGTCCTCATGAGCATCGTGGTCGTGAGCCTCAGTTCCGTCGGCTTCAACTTCAGCGTGGGCCAGCAGTTCTGGCTGCTGATCGTGCCGAACCTGATCGGCGCGATCCTGCGGGTGCCCTACACGTTCGCGGTGCCGAAGTTCGGCGGGCGGCTGTGGACGACCATCAGCGCCGGGCTGCTGCTGATCCCGTGCGCGATGCTCGTCTACGCGGTTTCCACGCCGGGCACCCCGTACTGGTTCTTCCTGCTCACGTCGGCCGCGATGGGCCTGGGCGGCGGCAACTTCTCGTCGTCGATGGCGAACATCTCGTTCTTCTACCCGGAGGGCAAGAAGGGCCTGGCGCTCGGCATGAACGCCGCCGGCGGCAACCTCGGCGTGGCGATCACCCAGCTGATCGTGCCGGTCGTCATCACCATCGGCACCGGGATCCACCTCGCGTACGCGGCGCTGATCTGGATGCCGTTCATCGTCATCGCGACGGCCTGTGCGTGGTTCTTCATGGACAGCCTCACGCAGGCGAAGCCGGACGGTCAGTCGTACAAGCTGGCGCTGTCGAACAAGCACACCTGGGTGATGTCGTTCCTCTACATCGGCACATTCGGGTCGTTCATCGGCTACTCGTTCGCGTTCCCGTCGCTGATCAAGATCAGCTTCGTCGACTACAAGGGCTGGGTGGCGCTCGCGTTCCTCGGTGCGCTGATCGGCTCGGTGGCGCGTCCGGCCGGCGGGTGGCTCGCGGACCGGATCGGCGGGGCGAAGGTGACGCTCGCGACGTTCCTCGGGCTCGCCGTCGGCACGATCGGCGTGATGACCAGCGTCGACATGCAGAGCTTCCCGCTGTTCTTCAGCTCGTTCATCCTGCTGTTCGTGCTGGCGGGCGTCGGCAACGGCTCGACGTACCGGATGATCCCGGCGATCTTCCGCACCCAGTCCGACGACGACAAGTCGGCCAAGCGACAGGCCGCCGCGGTGGTCGGCATCGCGGGTGCGATCGGCGCGGCCGGCGGTGTGCTGGTGAACCTCGTCTTCAAGTTCTCGCTGGAGGGCTCGAAGACCCTGACGCCGGCGCTGACCGCGATTCTCGTCTTCTACGGGCTCTGCCTCGGCACCACGTGGTGGTTCTACCTGCGGCGCAAGGTGTTCGTGCAGCGGCCGAGCCTCGCCTACGCGGGCGTGTGACGCACACCGCTGCTACCTGCGAAGAGAGTTTCCTTTAACACCCGCGAAATATCGCGGACCTCGGGATGACACGCCGCGCGGTGAGCATACCGGGCGGAGGGAGTGATGCGGACATGACGCGAACCCTGGTTGTGATCGGCAACGGAATGGTCGGCCACCGGCTCGTCGATGCTCTGAACGGATCCTCCTGGCGGATCGTGGTGTTCGGCGAGGAGACCCGCCCCGCCTACGACCGGGTGGCGCTGTCGTCCTATGTGGACACCTGGAGCTCCGCGGACCTGGAGCTGGCACCGTTGTCCGGCGCGGAGATCCGGCTGGGCGAGAAGGCCGTCTCGGTCGACCGCGAACGGCGTGTCGTGGTCGGTGCTTCCGGCATCGAGGTGTCGTACGACGCGTTGGTGCTGGCGACGGGCTCGGTGCCGTTCGTGCCACCGGTGCCCGGTCGCGATCTGCCCGGCTGTCACGTCTACCGGACGCTCGACGACCTGGACGACATCCGGGCGACCGTGCAGGCCGCTGACCGGCCAGGCCGACACTCCGGCATGGTGCTCGGCGGCGGCCTGCTCGGGCTGGAGGCGGCCAACGCGTTGCGCGGCATGGGAGTCTCGCCGCACGTCGTGGAGCTGGCACCGCGGCTGATGCCGATCCAGGTCGACGACGGTGGTGCCGGGCTGTTGAAGCGGCTGGTCGAGAAGCTCGACCTGACCGTGCACACCGGCACCTCGGCGTCCTCGATCGAACGCGACGGGTCGCGGTTGATCGCCAAGCTGGCCAACGGGGTAGAGCTCGACCTCGACGTCGTGGTGTTCAGCGCGGGCATCCGGCCGCGCACCGATCTGGACCTGGGGCTGGAACTCGGGCCTCGCGGCGGGTACCTGGTCGATTCCGCCTGCCGGACCTCGGATCCGCACGTGTTCGCGATCGGTGAGTGTGCTTCCGTCGAAGGCGTGGCGTACGGGCTCGTGGCTCCCGGTTACGCGATGGCAGAGGTCGTCGCGGATCAGCTCAACGGTGGCACCAAGGTGTTCCCCGGTGCGGACATGTCGACGAAGCTGAAGCTGCTCGGTGTCGACGTGGCGTCGTTCGGTGACGCGCACGCGCAGACCGAGGGTGCGCTGGAAGTCGTCGTGAACAACGCGGTCGCGGGCACCTACAGCAAGCTCGTGGTGTCGGACGACGCCCGCATCTTGCTCGGTGGTGTGCTGGTCGGTGACGCTTCCTCCTACCCGTCGCTGCGGCCGTTGGTGGGCAAGGAAGTTCCGGCGGCGCTGTTGCAGCCTGGCGGGGCCGTGGACGTGGAGATGCCTGCGGATGCGCAGGTCTGCTCCTGTCACGCGGTGACCAAGCAGACGATCACCGACGCGATTCAGTCCGGCGTGTCCTGCGATGTGGCTGAGCTGAAGGCGTGCACCAAGGCGGGCACGGGGTGTGGTTCGTGCGTGCCGATGCTGAAGAAGCTGCTGACCGACTGCGGTGTCGAGCAGTCCAAGGCGTTGTGCGAGCACTTCACGCACTCGCGGGCGGAGCTGTTCGAGATCGTCCGCGCGACTCGGATCACCACGTTCTCCGCGTTGGTGGAGAAGCACGGCAGCGGGCGCGGGTGCGACATCTGCAAACCGGCCGTGGCGTCGATTCTGGCCTCGCTGAACAACGGGCACATCCTGGGCGAGACGCAGGTCTCGTTGCAGGACACCAACGACAAGTTCCTGGCGAACCTGCAGCGCAACGGTACGTACTCGGTCGTGCCGCGGATCCCCGGCGGTGAGATCACGCCGGAGAAGCTGATCGTCATCGGTGAGGTGGCGCGCGACTTCGGGCTGTACACGAAGATCACCGGTGGTCAGCGGATCGACATGTTCGGTGCGACCGTGGACCAGCTGCCGGAGATCTGGCGTCGTCTGGTCGATGCCGGCTTCGAGTCCGGTCACGCATACGGCAAGGCGTTGCGGACGGTGAAGTCCTGCGTCGGCACGACGTGGTGCCGTTACGGCGTGCAGGATTCGGTTGGGCTGGCCATCGAGCTGGAGCTGCGTTACCGGGGCCTGCGCTCGCCGCACAAGCTCAAGTCGGCCGTCTCGGGATGTGCTCGCGAGTGTGCCGAGGCGCGCAGCAAGGACTTCGGCGTGATCGCGACCGAGAACGGCTGGAACCTCTACGTGGGCGGCAACGGCGGCTTCACGCCTCGCCACGCCGACCTGCTGGTGTCCGATGTGGACACCGAGGAGCTGATCCGGATCATCGACCGGTTCCTGATGTTCTACATCCGCACGGCCGATCGGCTGCAGCGCACCTCGGTGTGGCTGGAAGGGCTCGACGGCGGGCTCGACCACCTGCGTGAGGTCGTCGTCGAGGACAAGCTCGGCATCTGCGCCGAGCTGGAAGCCGCGATGGTGTCCCACGTGTCCGACTACGCCGACGAGTGGCGTGGAGTGCTCGAGGACCCGGAGAAGCTCGCGCGGTTCACCAGCTTCGTGAACGCGCCCGGTGTTCCCGACCCGACGATCTCGTTCCGCGCTGAGCGTGGTCAGCGCGTCCCTGTCCAGCTCGGAATTCCGGAGGTCGTCAGGTGACGGTGGTCTGTGACTTCGACGTGTTGCGTCCCGAGCAGGGTGTGGCGGCGCTGCTGCCCGACGGCTCTCAGGTGGCGGTGTTCCTGACCGCCGACGGTTCCTTGCACGCGTTGGACAACATCGACCCGTTCAGCGGTGCCGCGGTGTTGTCGCGCGGCATCGTGGGCGATCGCGGTGGCGTTCCTGTTGTGGTGTCGCCGGTGTACAAGCAGGCGTTCGAGCTGGCCACCGGCAAGTGCCTGGAAGAGCCGTCCGTTTCGGTTGCGGTGCATCCGGTTCGGGTGCGTGATGGCGTGGTGGAGCTGACATGACGGGTCCGCTGGCGGGCTTCACCATCGGTGTCACGGCGGCCCGTCGCGCCGACGAGTTCGGTGCCCTGCTCGAACGCAAGGGCGCCACGGTCATCCACGGCCCCGCCATCAGGATCGTCCCGCTGCCCGACGACGCCGAACTGCACGCGGCGACGCAGCAACTCGTGTCGATGCCGATCGACGTCGTCGTTGCCACGACGGCGATCGGCTTTCGCGGGTGGTTCGAGGCCGCTGAGGGGTGGGGACTGGCCAGCCGGCTGCACCGTGCTCTCGAGGGTGCGGTGGTGTTGCCGCGCGGACCGAAGGCGAAGGGTGCGGTGCGGGCGGCCGGACTCGTCGAGACTTGGTCGCCGTCGTCTGAGTCGAACGCCGAGCTGCTGCAGTACCTGTTGCGGATGGGCGTTGCGGGCAAGCGGGTCGCCATTCAGCTGCATGGTGAGCCGCTGCCGGACTTCGTGAACACGCTGAGCGCCGCCGGTGCCGAGGTCGTGGAGATTCCGGTCTATCGCTGGATGCCGCCCGCGGACACCGGACCGTTGCAGCGTCTGCTGGACGCCGTGCTGGCCGGTCAGGTGGACGCCATGACGTTCACCAGCGCCCCGGCCGCCACGTCGGTCCTGCGCGCCGCGGGCGAGCGGTACGGCGAGTTCGTGGAGGCGTTGCGGCGCAACGTCCTGGTGGTCGGCGTCGGCGCGATCACCGCTGGCCCGCTGGTGGCCGCCGGGATCCCGGTCGTCCAGCCGGCTCGGGCCCGGATCGGGTCGATGGCTCGGGAACTGGCGCTGGAACTGCCTTCTCGGGCCACCCGGTTGCGGATCGCGTCCCGGGACATGGAGATGCGGGCTCAGGCCGTGGTGATCGACGGGGAGCTCCGGCCTGTCGCGCCGGCACCGATGGCCGTGCTGCGGACGTTGGTGGAGGCTCGCGGACGAGTCGTCTCCCGGCAGGACCTGTTGGCGGCCTTGCCTTCCGGTGGTGAGGAACACGCCGTCGAGACGGCCATCGGGCGGCTGCGGACCGCGCTGGGTTCGCCGCAGATGGTGTGCACGGTCGTCAAACGTGGTTACCGCCTAGCTATGGAGCCCGCATGAAACTGGTGTTGGCGTTTCACGGCACTCGGGATCCGCGCGGAGCTCTCGTGTGCGACGAGATCGCTTCGTTGGTCCAGGACTCGGTGGACGTGCCCGTCGAGGTTGCCTATGCCGATGTGCGGCAGCCGGACGTCCGGTCCGTTGTGGACGGACCATGTGTGGTGGTGCCGGCGTTCCTGGCTGCCGGATACCACGTTCGAGTCGACATTCCCGAACAGATCGGCTCGCGGCCCGACGTGGTGCTGACCTCGCCTTTGGGCCTGGGTGCGGTGCCCGCGGTGCGAGACCGGTTGCGGGAAGCAGGTGTCCGCCGCGGCGATGCAGTAGTGCTCGCCGCGGCGGGATCGTCGGACGCGCGAGCACTCGCCACGGTGCGGCGCGCGGCTTCGTTGCTGGGCGCGGAAGCCGTCGGTTACGTGGCGACCGCGACGCCCCGCGTGCCCGACGTCGTTGCCGGGCTGCGGGGGCGCCGCGTGGCCGTTGCCTCGTGGCTCCTGGCACCAGGGACATTCCACGGGTCGCTCGCCGAGTGTGGCGCGGACGTCGTGTCCGCACCGATCGGGGCGCATCCTCTTGTGGTCGATGTGTTGTTGCGCAAGTACTACGAGGCTCGGGCGGTGTTGCTGCAATCAGCATGAGGGCGGAGTGGATCCGGCCTCAATGGAACTGTTCCACCGGGTGGTTTGACAGGGATTGAGGTTCGGTGGGGACCGAGCGTGCGGGGCGGTTACCTTGCCGAGCGTCACGTCACCTTGCGTAGGTGGTCGCGCGGTGGTCAACTTGGGGCCGCTACCCAGCGCGGCACGGGTCTGTACGGCTCGCTTCGCATCGCCATGCGGTGTACCCAGTGGGGCATGGCACGTGGGCGTACCCGGCGCGGCATCAGGGCTGGCGGTGGCGGCTACCAGAGGCCTTCGGCTTCTTCCTTGCGCGCGTCCTCCCAGCGGTACTCGCGCAGGTTCACCTTGCCGTCCAGGTTCGGCACGCCCTCCTCGTGGAGGAGTTGGAGCTGCGTCTCGCGGATGTGCGGCGCGCAGGTGCCGTCGGCCTTCAGCACGCGTTGCCACGGCAGGTCGTGGCCGTCCTCGTTGAGGATGCGGCCGACCAGCCGTGGCGACGGCGCCTTGGCGAGATCAGCGATGTCGCCGTAGGTGGCGACGCGTCCGCGGGGGATGGCCTTGATGCAGTCGCGGATGCGCTCGTGGATCTCTTCGTCCATCCCCCGAGTCTAGCTAGATGCCCTTGGCCCACTGGGAGACAACTGCGTGGTAGTCCGAGGCGTTCGGCGCGTAGTTGATGGAGTGGCCGTAGCCGTTGAGGATGTAGGTGTCCAGGCGGGGGACCGCTGGGTAGAACTGGCCCTCGTCGGCCTTCAGGGCGGCGGGGGAGGAGCAGTCGCTGCCCATCAGCGGGAGGCCCGAGCTGCAGAAGTGGGTGTCGTCGCCCACGACGATCAGCACTGGGACGGTGATGTTGCGGCTGATCGGGTTGATGACGGTGTTCAGGAGGATGGTGTCCACGGCTTCGGTGGCCGCGAAGACGTCCTTCGTGGACTCGTCGAACGAGATGGCGCCGGAGATCAGCGGGCCTGGTTTGTGGAACGAGTTGTAGCGGGTGTTAGGCATCGTGGTCAGGTAGCCGAGGTCGAGGCCTGCCGGGACCATGTTGGCCAGTACTGGGACGACGGTGATGTAGTTCATCTTGTGCGTGAAGCCGGTGACCAGGACGCCGTCGACGTCGTGCCAGGTGCCGGCTTCGATCAGGGCCATCGCGGAGCCGATGGAGTGGCCCGCGACGATCACCTTGGTGAAGCGCGGTTTCAGGGTCTGGATGACCTGGTGCGCAGCGCTTGCCTGGGTGGAGGCGGTGAGCAGGACGCTGAGGGGTTTGGAGCTCTTGCCGGTGCCCAGGCGGTCCAGGGCCAGGGTGGCGAAGCCCGCGTTGTTCTGGGAGCGGGTGAACGAGTGGGTCGACGGCTCGTAGCCCACGTCCCAGTAGGACCTGTCGTAGGTGCCGCCGGGGATCAGGACCTGCACCGTCTTGGCGCCGTCAGGGGCGCACAGCCTGCCGGCCATGGTTTCCAGCGAGGTCACCAACGGGGTGAGGCCGACCCTGACGGGGTAGCTGACTTCCTGGCAGGTGACCGCCGCGGAAGCGGGGAGCGGGACCAGCAGCGTTGTGGTGGCTAGTAGGGCCGCGGCGCACAGCCGGCGGAAACGCATGGGGGTACTACCTCCAACTAGTTGCGGGGGACTGCCTTCATCAGCAGGCCGTTGGGGTACGGGGCGGACGTGAACTTCACGCGCGCCGGACGGGTGGGGACCAGTCGCCAGCGAGCAGCGACGGTCGCGAGGGTGACGATGATTTCGGTCTGGGCGAAGGTGTTGCCGAGGCACTGGCGGTTGCCGCCGCCGAACGGGATGAACGCGCCGCGCGGGAGACCGGCGGTGAAGGACGGTGTCCAGCGGTCCGGGTCGAAGCGGCGGGGTTCTGGGAAGTAGCGCTCGTCGTGGTGCAGGGCGTGCGGGCTGACGATCACCTCGGCGCCCGCGGGCAGGGTGACCTCGCCCAGCTGCACTTCGGTGAGGGTTCGGCGCATCACGAACCAGATCGGATACTGCCGCAGGGTTTCCTGGACTATCTGTCCTGTGTAGACCAACGAGCCCACGTCGGCGAACGTCACCGGGCGGTCGCCGACGACCGAGTCGATCTCGGCGTGCAGGCGGCGTTCGATCTCGGGGTTGCTGCCCACCTCGTAGAGCGCCCAGGCCAGTGCGATCGCGGTGGTCTCGATGCCCGCGGTGAGCAGGGTGAGCACTTCGTCGTAGGTCTGCTGGTCGGTCATGCCGACGCCGTCTTCCTGGGCCAGTAACAACATCGAGAGCATGTCGCCGTGGTCGGTGCCGTCGGCGCGCCAGCTCTCGATCACTTGCAGCACAACGGCTTTCATCCTGGCGATGGCGGCGTCGAATTCTTTGTTGCCTGGAATCGGGAGTTTTTCGACGAAAGCGGGGGACAGCGCGCGGATCATGCCCTGCTGGATGACCGTGAAGATGGACCGGCGGACCTCCTCGACCGCGCGGTTGCCGATCTCCGTCGAGAAGAGCGCCTCGCCGACGATGGTGACCGCGAGCTCCTGCATGTCGTCCTCGACGACGCGGATCTCGCCGGGTTGCCAGCGCGCAGCCAGCGAAGAAGCAGCACGAGCCATCGTCGAGGCATACGCTTCAATCCGTTCCCGGTGGAAGGCCGGCTGCATCATCCGGCGCTGTCGCAGGTGGTACTCGCCGTTCGACAGCAGCAACCCGGTGCCCAGGTACGGCTGGAACTTGTCGAACATCGCGCCCTTGCGGAACTTCGATCCCTGCGTGACCAGAACTTCGTAAGTCAGCGAAGGATCTGAGACGAAATACGCGTGCAGAGGACCGAGGTCGAGACGCACCACATCACCGTGCTCGTGCAGCGCGTCGGTGAACTTGGCGCGCTGGGTGAGCATCGCCGGGGTGTGCCCGAGTAACGGCCAGCGGTGGGGAGCCACCGGGACGGGCATCCAGACTCCTGGGAGTTGGGCCGGATGGGGACGGACCACCTTAGGAGCCGTTTGGAGGAGGACGACAGTGCCTGAACGGGTGGTTCCGGGTCACTCTGATGGTTCAGCGCACCCGCCGCTCGGGTGACTAAGCTCGTGCGTCATCCCCCCGAACCGCCACGAACCGAAGAGGTGTTCACCGTGGCTCAGACCCAGGACTGGGTGCCGCTCGGCATCGACACCAGCGTGCCGAGCATGGCCCGCGTCTACGACTACATCCTCGGCGGCGCCCACAACTTCGCCGCCGACCGGCAGGTCGGTTCCCAGATCGAGAAGCTCGTGCCAGGGCTGCCCAGCGTCGCCCGGCTGAACCGGCGGTTCCTCGGCCGCGCGGTGAACTTCCTCATGGACCAGGGCATTCGCCAGTTCCTCGACATCGGTTCCGGCATCCCGACCGTCGCGAACGTGCACGAGGTGGCGCAGGAACGCGACCCTGCTGCGCGAATTGTCTACGTCGACAAGGACCCGGTCGCCGTCGCGCACAGTGAATTGATGCTGTCCGACAACGAAAATGCTGCAATTGTGCACGCCGACATGCGCGACCCGGAGTCGGTGTTGTCGAGTCCGGAAGTTCGGCGGTTGTTGCGATTCGACGAGCCGGTCGGCCTGTTGATGCTGCTCATGCTGCATTGGGTGCCGGACGAGGACAGCCCGGAGAAGCTCGTCGCCCGCTATCGGGACGCTTTGCCCGCCGGCAGCTTCATCGTGATGACGCACGTCGCCAAGGACCAGATCGACGAAAGCGTCGACAAGGCCGCTGACCTGGTCAATCGCAGCAAGAGCGCGGACCAGATGCACATGCGCACGCACGGGCAGGTCGCCGCGCTGTTCGACGGGTTCGAGCTGGTGGAACCGGGTTTGGTCGGCTGCGGGGAGTGGCGGCCGGACGGTCCCGGTGATTTCGCGGACGAGGCGTCCATGAACATGTTTTTGTACGCCGGGGTGGGTCGTAAGGGCTGAAATCACCCTGTAGTGTCGGAGGATCACACTGTTGGCGCAATGAGCACCGACTGCCGGTAGGTAAACTCCCGGACACTCTTCTACCCCATACAGGGCAACGGGAATGACGAATCCAAGCCGAAGACCCGATGCCGCTCCACCTGCGGACACCGCCGCCGTCCGCGCGCGTGAAGCCTTGGCGCGCAAGTGGAGCTACCTGCTCAGCAGCGTCGTTGTCGTCGCGTTGAGCAGAGACGAGCTGGACGCCGAACTGGGCGGCCAGCTCGACGCATTGTGCGCGGCGCTGCACAACGAGCCGTTCGACCCTGCCCCGTTCGAGGAGGTGGGCGAGCGACTCGTCGCTCTCGGCTACGTGAACGAGCCTGGGCTCAAGCGCACTGTCGACGTGCTGGGCAAAGGCTTGCTGGCACTGGAGGAGTTTCGCGCGAGCGATCAGCACACGGTGCGCGTCGTCGGTGGAATCGGTGCGCTGACGTGTGGCTTCACCGTCGCTCGTGCGCGTTCCATCCTGGACCAGCAGGAGAGCATGCAGCGGTCGTTGCTGAAGGCCGCCCGTGACGCGAAGTGGGACCAGCGGCAGAGCGAGGCCAAGTTCGCCGGCATCGCCATCTCGTCGACGAACGGCATCCTGATCGTTGGCCTCGACGGGAAGGTGGTGTGGGCCAACGACGCCATCGGCGAGATCATCGGTCGCGCGCCGGAACCGGGCGTCCGGCTCATGGAGCTCATCGCGCCGAGCTCCGTCGTGGTGTTCCGCGAGATGATGGAGAAGGTGCTCGCCGAGCGCGATGAGTTCGAGCGGGAACCGATGCAGTTGCTGCGCGGCGAGGACGACCTGGCCAAGGTCACGCTGACGGCGTCACTGCTGCGCGACGGCGACGACAAGCCGAGCCATGTGCTCGTGGTCGCCGACGACGACACGGAACTTGCTTTGTTGCAAGGAGAATTGCGCAGGCAGTCGCTGCACGACGTGCTGACCGGGCTGCCCAACCGGCAGTTCTTCACCACACACCTGGAAACCGTGCTGCGCCGCGCCGACCCCGAGTTCGGCGTGACCGTGTTCCACCTCGATCTCGACGCGTTCGGCCTGGTGTGCAACAGCCTCGGCGGTCGCGTCGGCGAGAAGTTGCTGCAGCACGTGGCACGCAGACTGCGGGCGTTGACGTCCCGTGAACGCGCCATGGTCGCGCGGTTCGACGGCGACGAGTTCGGCATCGTCGTGGAGAACTCCTTCACCACACCGAACATCGCGACGATGATGGCCACCATCAACGCCGACCTGGCCGAACCGGTCTTCGTGGACGAACACGGGCTCGCGGTCTCGGTGAGCGCCGGTGTGGTCCACCGGCCCTCGCCCGACGTCGAGCCCACAGAACTGCTGCGGATGGCCGACCTGGCGTTGCGGCAGGCCAAGAACGACCAGCGCGGGCAGTGGGAGTTGTTCCACGGCAACCAGGACACCGCGGACCGGCGCGACGCCGCGCTGGCCGTGGTGATGCCGGGAGCGTGGGAACAGGGCGACATCGGCGTGACCTACCAGCCCGTTCGCGTGCTCGCGACCGGCGAGCTGGCGGGCGTCGAGGCCGTCCTGCACTGGGACCTCTCCGACCGGTGCGCCGCGCTCGCCGACTCGACCGGCCTGATCCTGCCGATGGGCGAGTGGCTGATCAGGGTCGCGGCCGGCCAGGCGCAGTGGTGGCGTCAGCGCGGCGAACTCGACCAGCAGTTCGGCGTCCGGCTCACCCGGCACCAGGCCACCGACGCGGACCTGGTGTCCCGCGTCGCGAAGGTGGTCGAGGAGACCGCGATGCCGCACGAACGGATGACGCTGAGCATGCCGATCGGCGTGCTGGGCGTGGCCGGCGCGGCGGAGAACCTGAGCACGCTGGCGGACATGGGCATCCAGATCGCGCTCGACGACTTCGGCCTAGGGCCGAGCGATCTGGCCTGGCTCTCGGAGCTGCCGGTGGCGTCCGTGCTGGTGCGCAAGGATCTGGTGCGGCGCAAGGATCCCCGGTCCACCGCGCTGATCCCGGCCGTGCACGAGCTGGGTGTGCGAATCTGCGTGGACGGCGTCGAGACCGCCGAGGAAGCCGAGTGGTGGACGGAAGCGGGCGCCGACCTCGCGATCGGCGCCCACTTCGGCTCACCGCGGGATGCGGGAGAGTTCCTGAAGAACCTGCGCGACTAGATGCTGCGCTGCCACGCGGTAACTGACGCGTGGTAGCCGTTTGCGCTCTTGGCGTCGAAGTTGAACACGTGTCCATAACCGTTGACCACGAAGGCGTCCAGGCGCGGCGCCAGGGGGTAGAACGGCTTCTCGGACCTGACCAGCGCCTCGGCAGACGAGCAGTCGGCGCCGAGCGGCGGGGTGCCGCAGAAGTAGTCGGCCGAGGTCTGCACGGTCATGACCGGCACGTTGATGGCCGCGCTCGCGGGTAGCACGAGGTTGGACATCAGCGCGGTGGTGACGAACTCTCCTGCCGACACGACGTCCTTTGTGGACTCGTCGAGGTCGATCACCGCGGAGATGTTCGGGCCCGGCGCGTGGAACATGGTGTACCGGGTGCCCGGCGCCGTCGTCAGATAGCCGACGTCCAGGCCGCGCAGGCTCAGCTTCGGGTCGATCACGGCGGGGATCAGGTTGGTCAGGGCCGGCACCGCCCTGACGTAGTCCCACTGGTGCGTCATGCCGGTGACCAGAACGCCGTCGACGTCCCGGTACCTGCCCGCCTCCGCCATCGCGATGGCAGAGCCGATCGAGTGCCCGCCGATCAGCACCCTGGCGAACCGCGGGCGCAGGTTCTGGATCACCTGGTGCACCGCCTCGGCCTGGTTCGGCACGTCGACCAGGATGCTGAGTGGTTTGGTGCTCCTGCCCGTGCCGATCCGGTCCACCACCATGGTGGCGATGCCCGCGCTGTTCATCGCGCGCGTGACCGACCGGGTCTCGCCCTCCACCGGGATGTCCCAGTACCCGCCGGTGTACGTGCCACCGGGAACGAGCACCTGGACGGTCCTGGCTCCCTGCGGGACGCACAGCTTGCCGTACATCACCTGCCTGATGAGCCCGAACTGAACCGGCGTGTTCACGTCCTCACAGGTGGCCTGGGCAGCGCTCGCCGGCGCGGGCACCGGTATGAAGGCAGCGAGCAGCACGGCGGCACAGAGCCGACGGAAACGCATCGGGGTACAACCTCCAGCTAGCGGGGGACGACCGTCATCATCAGGTCGTTGGGGTAGGCCGCGTTCGTGAACTTGACGCGCACGGGCCGGTCGGGGACCAGCCGGTGGTGAGAGCAGACCGTCGCCGCGACGATGACGATCTCGGTCAGTGCGAAGTGGTTTCCGATGCACTGGTGGATACCGCCGCCGAACGGGACGTACGCGCCCTTCGGCAGCTGCCGCGCGCGTTCGGGGGTCCAGCGGTCAGGGTCGAAGCGCTCGGGGTCGGGGAAGTTCGCGGGGTCGTGGTGCATCGCGTGCGGGCTGAGGATGACCTCGGTGCCCGGTGCCAGCAGGACGCCGCCGAGTTCGACCTCCTCGGCGGTGCGGCGCATGAGGAGCCAGAGCGGGTACTTCCGCAGGACCTCGTTCGCCACCTGGCCGAGGTAGGTCAGCTTCGGCACGTCGTCGATCGTCACCTGACGCCCGGCCAGCACCTCGTCGACCTCCGCCAGCACCCGCTTCTCGACGTCGGGGTTGGCGGCGAGCTCGTGGAAGATCCAGGACAGCGCCAGCGCGGTGGTCTCGATGCCCGCGGTCAGCAGCGTGACGACCTCGTCGAAGACCTGGTCGCCGGTCATCGGTTCGCCGGTCTCGGGGTCCCTGGCCAGCAACAGCGTCGACAACAGGTCACCGTGGTCGGCGTCGTCGTCCCGCCTGCTCTCGATGACCTCGTGCACGATCGCGCGCATCCGGGCGATGGCCGCGTCGAACTCGCGGTTGGCCGGGATGGGCAGCTTCTCGACGAATCCCGGCGAGAGTGCGCGCGCGATCCCGTTCTTGATGATCACGAAGACGGACCGGCGGGCCTCGTCGATCGCGCGCTGGCCGATCTCGGTGGAGAACAACGCCTCACCGACGATCGTGACCGCCAAGCCCTGCGTGTCCTCCTCGATGCGCCGCACCTCGCCCGGCCGCCAGCTCTCCACCAGGTCGCGCGCCGCGCGGGCCATGGTGTTCGCGTAGCCGGCGATCCGGTCGCGGTGGAAGGCCGGCTGCATCATCCGGCGCTGGCGCAGGTGGAAGGTTCCGTTCGACAGCGCGAGCCCGTTGCCCACGAAAGGCCGGAATTTGTCGAACATCCGGCCTTTGTGGAACTTCGGCGCATCGGTTACCAGCACCTGGTGCATCAACTCGGGGCTGGTGACGAAAAAGGTCCGCATCGGCCCGAGACGAACTTCGACGAGATTGCCCTGACCTCGTAAATTCGCGGTGAACTCGAATTTTTTGCGCAGCATCGGCAGGGAGTGCCCGAGAAATGGCAGCCTGCCGGGTGCCACCGGGACGGACATCATCGCTCCTCGCCACATGGAAAGGGGGGGACAACCATATGAGTCGTTCGGTGGAGAGTGACAGTGCCCGATCGGGTGGCGTGCGTTCACACCACTGGTCTAGTCGTGTGCGCTTTGTGCCTGACTAAGCTGGTGCGTCCGCAACCTGAAGAGGTGGTCGTCGTGTCCAGCGAGCAGAACTGGATTCCACAGAGCGTGGACGTCTCCGTGCCGAGCGCGGCGCGCGTGTACGACTACTTGCTCGGTGGCGCGCACAACTTCGCGGTCGACCGCATGATGGGCGAGAAGGTCGAGAAGATGATGCCGCACGCCCGCAGCGCCGCGCGGGTCAACCGGGCTCTCCTGCGCCGCACGGTGCGCTTCATGGTCGATCAGGGGGTGCGGCAGTTCCTGGACATCGGCTCGGGCATCCCGACCGTGGCCAACGTGCACGAGGTCGCGCAGGAAGAGGCTCCCGAGTGCCGGATCGTCTACGTGGACCGCGATCCCGTGGCCGTCGCGCACGGTGAACTGATCGTCGCGGGCAACGACCGCGTCAGCGTGCTCCAGGCCGACATGCGTGATCCGGACAGCATCCTGACCAGCGGTGAGGCGAACCGGCTGCTCGACTTCGACCAGCCGATCGGCCTGCTGATGTTGTTCGCGGTGCACTGGGTGCCGACCGAGGCGGATCCGTGGGGCCTGCTGAAGCACTACCGCGAGGCGCTGCCCAGCGGGAGCTACCTCGCGATCTCGCACATGGCGAACGACCACGCCAACGAGGAGGCCTTCGCCGCGGCCGACAGGATGAACCAGGCGGGCGGGGACGTGGTCGTCGAGCGCAGTCACGACGAGATCGCGGCGTTTTTCGGAGATTTCGAACTGGTCGAGCCCGGACTGGTCAAGTACGCCGAATGGCGACCTTCCGGACCTGGTGACGTCTCCGATGATCCCGCGGTGAACAGGGTCGCTTACGCAGGGGTCGGTCGAAAGGCATAGGAAATACCGATAGAGTGATGTTGATTCACGCCGCCGGTTGAGGTGAGACTGACTGTGCGTGGGTAAACTGCCTGACCTCAGAGCCATTTTGCGAGGCAGCCTCGAATGCCCAACCCGAGTCGAATACCCGGCGTCACGCCCTCGCCTCAGGACAATGTCCGGGCGCGGCTGATCCTTGCCCGGAAGTGGTCGTATCGCCTGCTCGCCGCAGTCGCGATTCCACTGGGCAGGGAAGATCTCGACGCGGAACTGGGAATTCGGCTCGACGCGTTGTGTTCGGCATTGCACGAAGAACCGTTCACCGCCGCTCCGGTCGAGCAGATCGGCGCGGATCTGGCGAAGCTCGGTCACCTGGGGCCGCACGGGCTGCGCTGCACCGTGGAGGTGCTCGGCAAGGGGCTGCCGGCGCTGCCGGAGTTCCAGCCCGTCGAGCAGCGGCACGCGGAACGGATCGCACTCGCGCTGGGTGCGCTCGGGACCGGGTTCACGGCGGCCAACGCCGAGTCCGTGCTCTCGCAGCAGGAGAGCATGCAGAAGTCGTTGCTCAAGGCGGTGCGCGACGCGAACTGGAACCTCAAGGAGAGCGAGGCCCGCTACAACGAGGTGGTCAAGTCGTCGTCCAATGGCGTGCTGATCGTCGATCTCGACGGGCGGCTGCTCCGGGTGAACGCGGCCGTCGGCGACATCCTCGGGCGCACCTCGGGCGAGCTCACCGGCGTTCCGCTGCTCGATCTCATCGCGCCGGGCTTCCGCGAGATGCTGCGGGAGGCGATGGACGAGCTGGTTGGTGGCGGAGCCGAGCGGATCAGGCAGTCGCAGCGGATGCTGCGCGAGGACGGTGAGACGGCGCGGCTGACGCTGACCGTGTCGTTGCTGCGCGGCGCTGACAACGCGCCCAACCACTTCGTCGTGGTGGTCGAGGACGGCACCGAACTGGCGCTGCTGCAGGGCGAGCTGAAGCGGCAGGCGTTGCACGACGTGCTGACCGGGTTGCCGAACCGCCAGTACTTCACCACCCAGCTGGAGATCGCGCTGCGCAAGGCCGATCTCGAGCACGGCATCACCGTCTTCCACCTGGACCTGGACGCGTTCGGCATGGTGTGCAACAGCTTCGGCGGCCGGGTCGCCGAGCGGCTGCTGCAGCACGTCGCGCAGCGGCTGAGGGTGGTGATGGCGAGCGAGAAGGCCATGATCGCCAGGTTCGACGGCGACGAGTTCGGTGTGCTGGTGGAGAACACGGCGACCACGCCGAGTGTCGGCGCGATCATGAAGAGCGTCAACGACGACCTGCTCGAACCGATCTACGTGGACGGCCACGGGCTGGCGGTGTCGGTGAGCGCGGGCGTGGTGCACCGGCCGCCGGCGGACACCGAACCGGTCGACCTGCTGCGGGCGGCGGACACGGCGCTGCGCCGGGCCAAGGTGCGCAGGCGCGGTCAGTGGGAGGTGTTCCACGCGGGCCAGGACGCCGAGGTCCGCCGTGACCACGCGCTGGCCGTCACGATGCCGGGCGCGTGGGAGAACGGCGAGATCACCGTGCGGTACCGGCCGATCGTGCGGCTGGCCGACGGTGAGGTCAGCGGCGTCGAAGCCGTGCTGCACTGGGATCGGCCGGGTCTCGAGGCGATGGACCACGACCGGTGCGCGGGCCTGGCGGAGGAGACCGGCCTGATCCTGCCGCTCGGCGAGTGGCTGCTGCGGATCGCGGGCGGGCAGTCGGCGTGGTGGCGGCAGCGCGGGCAGTTCGACCGGGCGCTGATCGTGCGGCTGACCGCGCACCAGTCGACCGACGCGGACCTCGTCTCACGCGTGGTGCGGGTGCTGGAGGAGACCGGGCTGACGGTCGGCGACCTGGCGGTCAGCATGCCGGCCGAGGTGCTGCCGCTGACCGACGCGGCCGACAACCTCGCGGTGCTCGCGGGGCTGGGCGTGCACGTGGGTCTCGACGACTTCGGGCTCGGGCCGCTCGATCCCGCGGCCGTGGGAGATCTGCCGGTGAAGTCGGTGCGGGTCGCGCGCAGCCTGGTCGAGCGTCGATCCCCTTATGTGACGGCGTTGATGCCGCTGGTGCGCGGGGCGGGCGTGACGGTCGCGGTCGACGGGATTCGCAGTGCGGAGCAGGCCCAGTGGTGGCGTGCGGTGGGTGCGGACTTCGCCACCGGCGAGCACTTCGGTGCCGCCGGGACGGCGAGCGACTTCCTGAAGAGGTTGGAACCCCGGTGACCGGACGGGGTCGGGGTCACGTCCGGCCACCGGAGGAGTCTGCTAACCAGTGAACTTCGCCAGCGCCTTGGTGAATTCGTAGGTTTGCTGGTTGATGCCGCTGCACGAGGAGCTCATCGCTCCGCAGTTGCCCTTGTCCCGGTTGACCGCCCAGAACGAGACGCGGGACAGGTGCTTGGAGTTCGCCCACGTCACGATGTCGCGGAAGTTCTGCGGGGTGACGGTCTCGCCGGTGTCGGTCTTGCCGTTCATCGACGACAGGCCGCTGCGCCGGTACGCCGCGTCGTCCGTGAGGCCGAACGTGGACTTGACGTGGTTCTTCAGGCCGTCGACCGCGCTCTTGGTGTAGGCGAACATGTCACCGCCGCTGCCCCAGTCGAACGGCATGACGGCCCAGGTGTCGATCGGCGCACCGAGCTCCTTGGCGCGGGTGACCAGGCGCTTGCCCCACGAGTTCGGGCCGGTGCGGTCGGTCGGCATGGTGATCACGGTCTTCACACCGGGGTTGTTCTGCTTGATGATCTTCAACGCGCCGAGCACGCGGTCCTGCACCGCGTTGTTCTCGAACTCCTGCGCCTCGATGTCGATGTCGATCGCCTTGAGCGCGTAGGCGTTGATCACCTTCTGGTAGGCGCCGGCGAGTGCGGTGGCGCTGGAGCACTTTTGCCCGAGCTTGTTGCCGGACCAGCCGCCGATCGACGGCACCGCGTCGCCACCGGCCGCGCGGATGTTGTTGATCAGGGTCTTGTCGGAGCCGTTCAGGTCGCGGTTGCCGTCCCACTTCGGGTTGCAGCCGCCGTCGCTGAGGATGAACGCGAGGGTGAACGACTTGATACCCGTTTGCTGCATCACCGTGGCGGGGTTGGGTTGACCGCCCCACTGGTAGAGGTAGGGGGCCGCGAGCACGGGGTTGACGGCCGCCTGTGCGGTCGTGGGCAGCATGATCGCCGCGCACGTGGCAGCGATTGCGCCGACGAGGAACCGCTTCATCAGTCCTCCAAGACTGCTCGGTCCAGGGCGGCGGAGCTGGCAGTGAGGGGGCTCACAACGCATTCAAAAATGGACTAGACCACCACTATCTGTCAAGAAGGTAGTCGAAAACCGGGTGCTGCCCCGATCGGCGGGCGTCGCTGATCTTGTCGGTGCAGCGTGGTGAAATCGAGTCGTGGCACTTCCACCCCAGCTGGTCCGCCGGAAGCCGGAGACGCGCCCGCGTCCCCGGTGGGACTCCGCTGCCCAGCGGGTCTTCGCGCACGAGGGTTTTCTGCGGGTCCTGGGTGGTCCCGGCACCGGCAAGACGACGTTGCTGGCCGAGCTGGCCGCGCACGTCGTGCTGGAACTGGGAGCCGATCCGGAGAACGTGCTGGTCCTGACCGCGAACCGGCGTGCGTCCGTGGCGTTGCGCGCTCGCATCACGCAGCTGCTGACCGGGCGGTTGTCGGCGATCCGCGAGCCGTTGGTGCGGACCGTGCACTCGTACGCGTTCGCGGTGCTGCGCAACCAGGCCGTGCTGCTCGGCGAGCCGCCACCCCGGTTGCTGTCCGGGCCGGATCAGGACGCGATGGTGCGCGAACTGCTGGCCGGTGACGTCGATCTGGGTGCGTTGCAGTGGCCGGAGCGGTTGCGGCCCGCGCTGGAGCTGCCGGGGTTCGCGCACGAGCTGCGGGATCTGCTGCTGCGGGCGGCGGAGCGCGGGCTCGGGCCGGAGGACCTGATCGAGCTCGGTGAGGAGCAGGGACGGGACGAGTGGGTGGCGGCCGGCCGGTTCGGCGCGCAGTACGAGGCGGTGAACCTGTTGTCCGGCATGGACTCCGCGACGGCGTACGCCCCCGCCTACGACGCTGCCGAGCTCGTGTCGTCGGCCTATGCCGCGTTCGTGAACGACGAGGACCTGCTGTTCGGCGAACGGCGCCGGGTGCGGTACCTGCTGGTCGACGACGCGCAACACCTCGACCCGATGCAGTACTCGCTGATCAGCTCGCTGGGGTCGGGTGCGGAGCGGTTCGTCCTGGCCGGCGATCCGGACCAGGCGATCTTCACGTTCCGCGGCGCCGATCCGGAGATCCTGCGGGACGTGCCGGGTGAGACGGTGGTGTTGCGGCAGTCGCACCGGATGATGCCCGAGGTCAGGGACGCGGTGGCGCGGCTGGCTGCCCGGCTGCCCGGAGCTTCTCCCTCGCGCTCGGTGTTGCCGGCCGAGGGTGAAGGTTCCGTGCAGGTGCGGTTGCTCGCGTCGTCCGCGCAGGAGGCGACGTGGGTGGCAGACCAGCTGCGGCGGTCGCACCTGGCCGATGAGGTGCCGTGGTCGCAGATGGCCGTTGTCGTGCGGTCGGCGACGTTGTCCTTGCCGGTGCTGCAACGGGCGTTGCTCGCCGCTGGGGTGCCGGTGTCGGTGGCGTCCGATGAGTTGCCGTTGGCGCAGCAGCCTTCCGTGCGTCCGTTGCTCGCTCTCGTCCGTGCGGCTGCTTCGCCTGGGTCGTTGGACGAGGACACCGCGGCGATGCTGCTGTCGTCATCCTACGGTGGCGCGGATCCGTTGGCGCTGCGACGTTTGCGGCGTGGCTTGCGGCGCCTGGAGATGGCCGCGGGTGGCGACCGGCCGAGCGGTGAGCTGCTCGTCGAGGTGGTGGAGACGGCCGACCGGCTGGCGGCCCTGGAGGACGCGGAGTCACTGCCCGCACGCCGGATCGGGCACCTGCTGGCGTTGGCGCGCAAGGCGATCGAGGCCGGGAAGTCGGTCGAGGTCGTGCTGTGGGACCTGTGGACGGCGACGGGTCTGCAGGAGCGCTGGGTGGCGCAGTCGGCCCGGCGCGGGATGCCGGGCATGCAGGCGGACCGCGATCTGGACGCGATCGTCGCGTTGTTCGAGGCGGCCGCGAAGTACGTCGACCGGCTGCCGGGTTCCGGGGTGGCCGGGTTCGCGGACTACCTGGAGTCGCAACGGATCGTCGGCGACACGCTCGCGGCCGCGGCTCCGACCGGTGAGGCGGTGTCGGTGATCACCGCGCACTCGGCGGCCGGGCGCGAGTGGGAGGTCGTGGCGGTGCCGGGCGTGCAGGAGGGCAGCTGGCCCGACCTGCGGCTGCGCGGCACGGTGCTGGGCGTCGAACGCATGGTGGACGTGCTGGCCGGCCTCGAACCGTTGGTGTCGGCGGTCGCCCCGATCCTGGCGGAGGAACGTCGCCTGTTGCTGGTGGCGGCTTCCCGGGCGCGCTCGAAGCTGTTGATCAGTGCCGTGCGGGGTGAGGACGAACAGCCGTCGCGGTTCCTGGACGAGATCGAGTCGTCCGCTGAGGACGAACGCAAACTGCACCGCCCGCAGCGTGGTCTGGTGCTCGGTGAGCTGGTCGGCGAGCTGCGCCGGGTGGTGTGCTCGGACTCGGAGGATCCCGAGCGGCGGTCGCGGGCGGCGGAGCAGCTGGCCCGGCTGGCCGAGGCCGGTGTGCCCGGTGCGCATCCGGAGTCCTGGTACGGCTTGGCGGAGGTGTCCATTGATGCTCCACTGTGGACGGAGGACCAGAAGGTCAGCGTGACGCCGTCGACCATCGAGGTGATCACGAAGTGCCCGTTGCGGTGGGTGGTCGAACGGCACGGCGGTCAGGACCCGGCCGAGCTCGCCTCGGTGACCGGAACGCTGGTGCACGCGCTGGCCCAGGCCGCCGCGTCCGGGGCGGATTCGGCTCAGCTGCGGGTGAAACTGGACGAGGCGTGGGCGGCGGTGGACGCGGGCGCGCCGTGGTTCTCCCGCCGGGAACGCCTGCGCGTGGAAAAGATGCTCGACACGTTCCTCGCCTGGCTGGCCATGAGCCGCAGCCAGCTCACGCAGGTCGCGGTCGAGGAGGAGATGGTCGTCGAGGTTCCGAAGCGCGACGGCGGCCCGTGGCTGCAGGTGCGCGGCCGGGTCGACCGTCTCGAGCACGACGAGGACGGCCGCCCTGTGGTGATCGACCTCAAGACCGGCAAGAGCCCGGTGTCCCGTGAGGCGTCCCAGGAACATCCACAGCTGGCCGTCTACCAGCTGGCGTCGTCGCTGGGCGGCTTCACGCACATCGGACTGGGCACCGAGCCCGGCGGGGCTCGCCTGCTGTACGTGGCGAAGGAGGACAAGAAGACAGGTGCGGTCGAACGCACCCAGGCACCGCTCGACGAGCAGGGTGTCCAGGCGTGGC
This sequence comes from Lentzea sp. NPDC054927, assembly GCF_053610285.1. Classification (NCBI taxonomy): domain Bacteria; kingdom Bacillati; phylum Actinomycetota; class Actinomycetes; order Pseudonocardiales; family Pseudonocardiaceae; genus Lentzea; species Lentzea sp. NPDC054927. Next base: position 11,796 of record NZ_JBSGXZ010000060.1, on the reverse strand, counting down.
TGGAGGTGGTGCAGGGAGCCGCGGAGTCCGTGCTGGGGCCGCAGTACACCGCGCGGGAGAACGCGGACTGCGACCGTTGCCCGGCGCGTACGACGTGCCCGGTCCACCCGTCCGGCCGGCAGGTGAGCGAGTAGGTGGCTGTGACCTGCGCGTTTCATCCGTTCGAACGGTCGGCGAACACACCGGCACGGGTGGTGCGGACGCGTGTGGTCCGGGTAGGAAGATGTGTGTGTGACGTTGCTCAGCACCTGTGACCGCGCTGCCGCCCGATGACGGTCAGTCCTTTCGAGATCGCCGAGGCGCTCGGGCTGAACAAACCGACCCCCGAGCAGGCCGAGGTGATCGCCGCACCAGCGCAGCCCGCGCTGGTGATCGCGGGTGCGGGTGCGGGTAAGACCGAAACCATGGCCGCGCGCGTGGTGTGGCTGGTGGCGAACGGTCTCGTGCTGCCGGACCGGGTGCTGGGCCTGACGTTCACGCGCAAGGCGGCGCGCCAGCTCGCGGATCGCGTGCGGGCTCGTTTGCGCAGGCTGGCCGGGTCGTCGTTGCTGGACGAGCTGGATCCCAGCGGCGAGACGAAGATGGCCGTGCTGACCGGCGAGCCGGTGGTGCTGACGTACCACGCGTATGCCGGGCGGCTGGTCACCGAACACGGTCTGCGGCTGCCGGTGGAGCCGGGCGTGCGGCTGCTGACGCAGACGGCGTCGTGGCAGCTCGCGCACCGCGTGGTGTCGACGTGGGCGCGCGACCTGGACACGGACAAGGTGCCGGCGACGGTCACCGGGTACCTGCTGTCGCTGGCCGGTGAGCTGGGCGAGCACCTCGTGACGCCTGAGCAGCTGGAGGCGCACGCTGCGGAGCTGTGCGCGTTGATCGAGAACGCTCCGAAGGCGCCCCGGCAGCGCGACGCGTTGCCGGAGAAGCTGCGTGAAGTCGTTGCAGCACAACGGTTGCGGGTCGCTTTGCTGCCGCTGCTGGACGCGTACCAGCAGCGCAAGCGCAAAGAGGCCGCTCTGGACTTCGCGGACCAGATGTCGCTGGCCGCACAGCTCGCCGCGTTCCCCGAGGTGTCTTCCGGCGAGCGCGAACGCTACGGCGCGGTTTTGCTGGACGAGTACCAGGACACCGGCCATGCGCAGCGCGTGCTGCTGCGGTCGTTGTTCGGGCTCGGCGAGCCGATGCCGGTGACCTCGGTGGGCGACCCGGCGCAGGCGATCTACGGCTGGCGCGGGGCGTCCGCGGCGAACCTGCCGCGCTTCGCCGACGACTTCCCGCCGACCCGGAAGTTCGGTCTGCTGACCAGCTTCCGCAACCCGCCGGAGGTCCTGGAGCTGGCGAACGCGGTGTCGTTGCCGCTGCGCGAAGCCGGTCTGGAGGTCGACGAACTGCGCGCCCGCCCCGGTGCCGGCGCGGGTGACGTGCGGCTGGCTCTGCACGAGGACATCCGGCAGGAACTCGACTGGCTCGCGGACAACTTCGCGGCGCAGTGGGAAGCGCACCTCGACGCGGAAGGCGTGCCCCCGACCGCGGCCGTCCTGGTGCGCCGGCGTTCGGACATGGCGGCCATCGCGGCGGCCCTGCGCGAACGCGGCCTGCCGGTCGAGGTCGTCGGCCTCGGCGGGTTGCTGGACGAACCCGAGGTGCGAGACCTGGTCTCGGCCCTTCGCGTGCTGGTGGACCCGTTGGCAGGTACGGCGGCCGCCCGCCTGCTGACCGGTTCGCGCTGGCGGCTCGCAGCAGTGGACCTCGCCGCGCTGTGGTCCCGCGCGCGCGATCTGGCGGGAGTCGCCCCGCGACAGTCCGTTGTGGACGATCCGCTTCTGGTGCTGGCGGACGCTTTGCCCGGTGAACACGCGGAACAGGCAGGCCTGGCCGACGCGTTGGACGACCCCGGCGACCCGGACGCCTACTCCACCGACGGTTACCGGCGAATCCGGCGGCTCGGCGGCGAGCTGGCGGCGTTGCGACGAAGGCTCGACCAGCCGCTGCCCGAACTGGTCGCGGACGTCGAACGCACCCTGCTTCTGGACATCGAGTCGATGTCGCGCCCCGGCATGGTCGGCCGCGCCCACCTCGACGCCTTCTCCGACGTCGTGACGGACTTCGCCGCAGCCTCCCCGTCCGCAACGCTGCCGTCACTGCTCGACTACCTCTACACCGCCGAACACGCCGAGGACGGCCTCGAACCCGGCGAGGTGGAGGTCTCAGAAGACCGCGTGCAGATCCTGACCGTCCACTCTGCCAAGGGCCTGGAGTGGCGCATCGTCGCGCTGCCGCACCTGGTGCGCGACGTGTTCCCCGGCCGCAAGAAGTCCTCGTGCTGGCTCAAAGCCGTGACCGAACTACCCGCGTCCCTGCGCGGCGACTCGGCCGACCTGCCGGTGCTGCGGCTGTCCGCCGGCTTCAACCGCAAAGAGGTCGACGAGGCGCTGACCATCCACGCCGAGGAGTTCGAAGACCGGCGCCTGGTGGAAGAACGCCGCCTGTTCTACGTCGGCGTGACACGCGCCGAACACAGCCTGCTCATGTCGGGCCACTGGTGGTCGGAGTCCGGCGAGAAGCCCAAGGGTCCCTCGGTGTTCCTGCAGGAGATGCACGAGGTCCTGCAACGCGACAACCCGCCAGGCGACATCTCGGTGTGGGCGCCGGAACCCTCGGCCGACACCCCGAACCCACTGGCCGAGGACGTCAAAACCTCCCAGTGGCCGGCCGACCCCCTGGGCAAACGCCGCGACGCCGTGGTCGAGGGCGCCGCCATGGTCCTGGCCGCCATGGACGCCCTGCGCAACACCCCGCCCGAACCCCTCCCGCTGATCTTCGACGAGCCCTTGGCCGTGGTGGACGAGGACTACCCACCACCTGTCGACGAGCCCCCGGACGACGACTTCCCGCCCGAACCCGAACCCCTGCCCGACGACGTGGTCCCGGACGACCCGGAAATGCCGGAAGACGCCGACCCGGACGGCTGGGCCCGCGACGTGGACGTGCTGCTGGCCGAACGCGCCGCCGCCCAGAACCGCCGCGAACAGGTGGTCCTGCCCGACCACCTGTCGGTCTCACAACTGGTGGAGCTGGCCAAGGACCCGGACGCCCTGGCCCGCCGCCTGCGCCGCCCGCTGCCGTTCCCACCGAACCCTCTGGCTCGCCGTGGCACCGCGTTCCACACGTGGCTGGAGAACCGGTTCGGCGCGACCCGGCTGCTGGACATCGACGAACTGCCGGGCGCTGGGGACGCCGATGCCGCGCCGGATGCTGACCTGGAGCGGTTGAAGGAGTCGTTCTTGGGCAGCGCGTGGGCGGACCGGACGCCGCATGACGTCGAGGTGCCGTTCGAGGCGGAATTTGACGGGATCTCGGTGCGGGGGCGGATGGACGCGGTGTACCGGGATGCCGATGGCTGGACCGTGGTCGACTGGAAGACCGGGGCCGTGCCGGACGCCGAGGCTTTGCCCGCGTTGTCGGTGCAGTTGGCGGCCTATCGGCTGGCTTGGGCGGCGTTGGTGGGGGAGCCGTTGGAGCGGGTTCGGGCTGCGTTCCACTATGTGCGGCATGACCACACGGAGAGGCCGGCGGACCTGCTGGATGAGCAGGGGCTGAAGGACCTGATCCGGTCCGTGGAGTCGTGATGGCTGCGTGGAGTGATGGCTGCGCTGGGTCGCGGTGGCGCGGCGTTGAGGGGCACGCGGTCGGCGGGCACGAGTCGGCGGGCACAAGTCGACAGGCCGGGGCGCAGCGAGGCGGGCGTGGCGCGGGGCGGGCGCGGCGGGGCGGGCGTGGCGCGGCGGGGCGGGCGTGGCGCGGCGGGATGTGGCGGGACGTGGTCAGGCTGCGTTGTCGATCACCGCGGCGCCGCTGCCGATCACTGCGGGTTCAAGATCTCGAGTTGTCCACAGGTTGCGGTTCTCTGACCTGCGGTTATCTTCGGCCGGGTAACCTGTGGATAGCCGGGAACCCAAAGCGCGTTTCACTCGTTGCGTGACAAGGAAGCGCGCGGGGGCAGCAGCGGGCCCAGGCTCGAACGGCGACCGGAACCTTCAGAGAGGTGGAGGGGCCGGGGCTCTCAAGGGTGAGTTGCCCGGAGGCGCCGAGGCGATCGGTGAGGTGCAGGACGGCCGGCTCGGGCTGCGGCAGTCCAGCGGCTCAGGCTTCCGCGGGCAGGTGCGAGGGCGAGCGGCTCAGCCGTCGGCGGGTAGGTGCGAGGGCCAGCGGCTCAGCCGTCGGCGGGCAGGTGCGAGGCGAGCGGGCTCAGGCTTCGGCCGGCGCGTGTGAGGCCTTGAGGACCCGTTCGTAGAGGACCTCGAGCAGCCATCGTCCGAACAGGGACGGGCCGAACTCCGGGGAGCGGTCCTCCGGCGGGACCATCAGGTCGGCGGTGGAGTCGTCGGCCACCACGACGCCGATGCCGTAGTAGTCGAGTTCGATGTACGACCAGGCCTGGGACTCGCCGGTGCGGGGGAGCATCACCGCGCACGGGGCCAGGGTCAGCAGGGTGCCGCAGGATTGCAGGGCGCGGTCCGTTGTGGATTCGCTGACCAGGACGCCTATCAGCTCCACGGCGGCTACGGGGAGGCGGTCGTGGGCTTCTGGTTCGAACCAGGAGCGGAACCACGAGGGGTCGGCGCGGGGTGGCCAGCCGTTCTGGGTTCTCCACTCGTGCACTTCGGGCAGCAGGCGCACCACCGCGGACACCTGCTGGCCCAGGACGGCGACGTCGGGAACGACGACTCCGTCCCAGCCGAGCGCGGTTGCGGCGCGCTGAAGAAGCGTGTGCACAGGGCGCATCCTAGGGTTCCTCGCGCAGAAAATGACAGCGTTTGCGGGATACTTGGTTAAGGATTACCCAGGGTGGTCATGGGGATGCTTTGGCCACTTTCCAGGCCCATGCTACGAGCGGGATCTGCAGTGGCAGGCGACCATACGCCAGGGCTCGGGCTTTCGGCGACTTGTCGCGGAAATCCAGAGCCATTTTCACGTTTGCCGGGAAGACGGCGATGAACAGCGCGGTGGCGGCCAGGGCGCCCAAGCGGCGCGTTTTGGGTACGGCTACCGCGGTGGCCACGGCCAGTTCGGCTGCGCCTGACGCGTACGTCCATTGCCTCGGGGTGCCGGGCAGGGCGCGGGGGACGATCGCGTCGTAGAACTTCGGCCTGGTGAAGTGGGTTGCTCCTGCCAGGCCCAGCAGTGCGGCGAGCGCCAGCGCCGATCGCGCTCGGGAACGGTTCGGTTCCATGCCGTCACCCTTGCATGCCTACGCCGCGTAGGCGAGATGGGGCTGGCCTATTCTCCACGAGCGTGGCAGGTGATTCTCCTCATCCCGAACGCGCCGCGGTGGCCGCGTTGACCGAATCCTTCGTGGCGGGGCTCTGCGAGTGGATCAGGATTCCGTCGATCGGCGTCGACCCGGCGCATCGCGTTGACGTGCGGAGATCTGCCGAGTGGCTGGCGGGGGAGCTCCGCAGAGACGGGTGGCCGGAGGTTCGGATCTGGGATCACGGGCCCGCGCTTCCCGCTGTCTTCGCGTGCTGGCCGGCCGAGGATCCGGATGCGCCGACGGTGCTTGTTTACGGTCATCACGACGTGCAGCCGGTCGATCCGATCGAGCGCTGGCAGCATCCGCCGTTCGAGCCTGTGATCAGCGGCGATGAGATCCGGGGGCGCGGCGCCAGCGATGACAAGGGGCAGGTCGCGATGCACCTGCTCGCGGTGAAGGCACATCTGGCGGCCACCGGACAGAATGCGCCGGGCGTCACGCTGAAACTCTTCGTCGAAGGTGAGGAGGAATCGGGTTCGCCACACCTGCGAAAGCTGCTCGAAGCGCACAAAAAGGATCTCGCTTGCGATCTTGTCGTGTTTACCGACACGGCGTTGCACGAACGCGAGGCACCTACCGTCAACACCGGGCAACGGGGTGTTCTCGGCGGCGAGATCACGTTCTTCGGCGGCACCGATGACGTTCATTCCGGGCGCGCGGGCGGTGCGATTCCGAACCCGGCGACGGCGCTTGCGAAACTGATCGCCGCGCTGCACGACGACGACGGCCGCATTCAGCTAGAAGGCTTCTACGACGAGGTACTAGAACCGTCCACAAAGGAGCGTCGGGACTACGCCGAGCTGCCGTTCGACGAGCAGAAGTGGCTGGCGCGCAACGGAGGTGGCGCGCAGGCCGTGGCGGGAGAGCCCGGCTACACCACGCTTGAACGGATCTGGGTCCGGCCGACCGCCGAGATCAACGGGATCAGCGGCGGCTACACCGGTCCCGGCCTGAAGACGATCATCCCCGCCAGCGCGACGGCGAAGATCAGCTTCCGGCTGGTGCCGGACCAGCTGCCGGAGAAGGTGAAGGACCAGCTCGAACAGTTCGTCGCCAAGCACACTCCAGGCGGCATCACCGCGACCGTCAGCTTCCGCGGTGAGGGTGTGCCGCCGTACGCGATCAGCCCGGACGACCCGGCCAACGCCACGGTCAAGGAGGCGATGGAGCTCGCGTTCGACCAGCCCGTCAGGTTCGCTCGGGCCGGCGGATCGGGGCCCGCGGCGGTGTTGCAGGCGTTCCTCGGGGTGCCCCTCGTCTACCTCGGCGCGACCTTGCCGGATGATCGCGTGCACGCGCCGAACGAGCGCGTAGTGGTGCCGTTGCTCCTCAAGGGTGCGGAGGCGGCTGCTCACCTGTGGCGGATGCTTCCCGAGAGGTTGGCCCGATGACCCTGTCTGACGAAGCGTCGCACTCGCTCGTCGGCGTGATCAGGATGCCGGACCAGGTGCAGAGCCCGGTCCGGGCGATCATGAAACGCGTGGTCGGTGCGATGGCCGCGCTGCTGCTCGCGGTGCTGATCGTCTACCTGGACCGCGACGGCTACCGCGACGTCAACGAGGACGGCGTTTCGCTGCTCGACTCGTTCTACTACGCGACGGTGTCTCTCTCGACGACCGGCTACGGCGACATCACGCCCGCGTCGTCGTCGGCGCGGCTGATCAACGTTCTGGTCATCACGCCGTTGCGGGTCCTGTTCCTGATCGTGCTGGTCGGTACAACACTCGAAGTTCTCACCGAGCGCTCCCGGCAGGCGTTGCGCATTCAAAAGTGGAGGCGGATCGTGCGTGACCACGTCGTGGTCGTCGGTTACGGCACGAAAGGACGGTCAGCGGTCCAGGCGCTGCTCGGCGACGGTGTCGAGCCCGGCTCGATCGTCGTCGTGGACACCGTGCAGGAGTCGCTCGACGCTGCTTCCGCCATCGGGCTCGTGACCGTGCATGGCTCCGGTACGCGCAACGACGTGCTGAGGGTCGCCGGTGCGGCCCGTGCGCGCGCGATCGTCGTTGCCCCGAACCGGGACGACACGGCGGTGCTGGTGACGTTGACCGCCCGCGAACTCGCGCCCAAGGCGCAGATCGTCGCGTCGGTGCGGGAACGGGAGAACGAGCACCTGCTGAAGCAGTCCGGCGCCGACTCGGTGGTCGTGTCCTCGGAAACGGCTGGTCGCCTGCTCGGCATGGCCACGGCGACGCCGTCGGTGGTGGCGATGGTGGAGGACCTGCTGACGCCCGACGCAGGACTCGCGATCGCCGAGCGGGACGTCGAGAAGAGCGAGATCGGCGGATCGCCGCGGCACCTGCCCGACATCGTGTTGGGCGTGGTGCGGGGCAAGACGCTCTACCGGGTGGACGCACCAGAGGCGGACGCGATCGAGCCGGGCGACCGGCTGCTCTACGTCAAGAAGGTGACTCCGCCCGGCGGTGAGTAGGCGACGCGCCGGTACCCGCCTTCGCTGAGGCGGGTACCGGGAGGCTGGCCAGATCAGCCGGTTATTGCGGCCACAGGCGCCACGCCTGGTCGAGGTATTCCGTGCAGGGGAACTGCACCAGCTGGGTGCCGTCGCTGCCTCCGCGAACGACCAAGCACTTACCGCTGTTGACGTTCCTCACCCACAACCACTCGCCCTCGACGCCTCCGTAGTAGTGGAAGGTCCAGAACTGGTCGACGTAGTCCAGGCACTGGAACTGGACGGCGGGTGCCTCGTTGTCAGAACCGCGGATGAGCAGGCACTTGCCGCTGTTCCGGTTGACCAGCTGGTAACGCCCGTAGCCCTTCTCGACGAAGTCCCACTTCTGGTCGGCGTAGTCCAGGCACTGGGACTGGACGGCGGGGTTGTGGTCGGCCCCGCCTTGGACCAGCAGGCATTTCCAGCTGTTGTGGTTCTGCAGCCAACGGTTGGTGGGTCCCATCGCGCCCACCTGCATCAGATCGACGTTCTCCGACAAAGCGGCCACCGGTTCGGCACCGGCCGGCTGGACGGCGCCGACCAAGGTGAGTGCTGCTCCGAGAAATGCGATCAAGATCCGAATCTTTGCACGCTTCAAGACATCCCCCAATTGGACGAAAAGCGTAACGGCAGAATCGATCGAACTTGACCACGGTATTGCAGAATTATAAGGAGTGAAATCGGCCGAACGGCGCCAAGAACAGTTGAACACGAAATGGAGAAACAGTTGCTCGATTTTCTCGGCGTCGTGGAATCAACGGCGAGGTGCGGGCAGCACGGCCGGTGCGTGCAGAGGTGCGTAGCGGAAGAGGAACGCGTAGAAGCCGCCCGCCAGCGCTGCGAGACACAACAGCAGCGCGGTGAGGCGGCGCGTGATCGGTGGTCCGGTGGGGACAGAGGCGGCGGACGAGACCATGTCCTTGCCGGTCATCACGATCTCGACGGTCTCGCCCTTGGTGTGACCGCAGCCGTCGAGCTTGGCCTGCTTCTTCTCGCCGCCCGCTTCCCACTCGACGGTGTCCATGCCCTGGCCGCACGCGCCGGACTCGACGACGGTCGCGGCCACGGGTCTGGGAGGTTCCTCGGCGCCGAGCACCCTGGCCGGCGCCAAGAGGGCGACCGCGACCCCGATCCCGACCAGTCCGACGACCAGCAGGATGAACACCCATCTGTCCGGGCTTCGCGGAACCGCCACACTGCGATGTTCGCAGACGCGGCGGCCCGCGTGGAGCCCAGGTTTACTTCGGCAGCTGACGCAGCTTCTCGACCTTGACGGTCTTGCCGTCGGACACCGTGCCGGTCACGGCGACGAGGTCACCGTTCTTGGGCTTCTCGGTCACCGCGGACAGGTCGAGCGGCGTCTGCAGGCCGTCCACCTGCACCAACGTGGCGTTGTTGCCGTTGACGTCCTTGATCGTGCCGCGCTCGTTGGCCTTGGCCAGCGCCACGTTCAGCGCCTTGCCGTCCTTCACGCGCACGGTCACGCGCTGGTCGGCCTTGAGCCCAGCGAGGTCGCCGCCACGCAGCTTCGTGGCGCCGTCGGTGGTCAACGACACCTCGCTGCCGTCGTCCTTGGTGATCGTGAGCTTGCCCGACTCGACCGACTTCACCCGGCCGACCACGAGCGTGCTGTCCTTCAGGTTCGCCTTGTCCGGACGTCCCGGCTTGCCAGGACCGCCGGGGTGGCGCTCCGCGAACACCATGTTCGGCGGGCCGTCGGGGTTGTCGGCCGCTGTCGCCACCGCGATGCCGCCGACGGTGAGCCCGACGGCCGCGACGATGGCGCCGGCCCACGCTGATTTCTTCGACATGGCGCCCAGAGTGCGCGTGCAATCTGAGCGTGAGCTGAAGGCGAGTCGCCCTAAGTCCCGATGATCAGCAGAATGGTGAGGTGTCCGCCAGGGTGTTGGTGATCGAGGACGCCGAGGCGATCGGCGCCGCGGTGTCGTCCGCGTTGCGCGAGTCCGGGTACGAGGTGCAGCACCGGCTGGACGGCCGCCAGTTGGAGGCCGACCTGGGGCGCTTCCGGCCCGACCTGGTCGTGCTCGACGTGATGCTGCCCGGCCGCGACGGATTTCAGCTGCTCGAGGTGATTCGGCGGGCCTCTGGTGCCGGCGTGGTCATGCTGACCGCGCGCGACGGCGTGCCGGACCGGTTGCGCGGGCTGTCCGGCGGGGCCGACGACTACGTGGGCAAACCGTTCGTGCTGGCTGAGCTGGTGGCGCGGGTTTCTGCCGTGTTGCGCCGTCTTGGCCGCACGCCGTCGACGGTGCAGGTCGGTGACCTGGTGGTGGACGCTGATGCCGGTGTCGTCATGCGCGCTGACCAGGCGATCGAACTGACCGCGACCGAGCTGCGGCTGCTGGTGTACCTGGCCGCTCAGCGCGGGCGGGTGGTGTCGAAGACGCAGATACTGACGGCCGTGTGGGGATACGAGGACTACGACCCGAACCTGGTCGAGGTCCACATTTCCGCTGTGCGCCGGAAGCTCGAGGAACACGGCACACGGTTGGTACACACCGTGCGTGGTCTTGGGTACGTGTTGCGGGCTGACGAATGAACCTGCGCACGGTGTCGTTGCGGCGCCGGGTTGCTGTTTCGGTGCTGCTGGTGCTGTTCCTGGTGCTGGTGGCGTTGGTGATCTCCGTCGATCGGACGTTCGAGGGACAGTCCAACAAGGACGTCGACGTGGTGCTGCGCGACGCCGAGACGCGGGCGACCGGGTTGATGATTCGCGGTGTGCCGCCGCGGGACGTGGTTCGTCAGCTCAGCAAGCGGAACGTCCACGTGACGGTGGAGCTGGCCAACGGGAACCGGTTCGGGGATGCGCCTGAGGAGGGGCCGTTCCAGCGCAAGAACCAGGTGATTCGCGGGGCGAAGTTCACTTTTTATGCCGACACCGAGGCGATTTCGCAGGCTCAGGTTCGGTTGCGGAAGCTGTTGATCATGTTGGGGCTCGGGGCCATCGTGATCACCGGGGTGTTGATGATCTGGGTGGTTCGGCGGGCGTTGGCGCCGTTGGACGCGATGACTTCGTTGGCGCAGGCGATTGCGGCTGGGCATCGGGGTGGGAGGTTGAACCCTTCCCGGACGGATACCGAGTTGGGGCGTACGGCTGCGGCTTTTGACGGGATGTTGGACTCGTTGGAGGGGTCTGAGCAGCGGACTCGGCGGTTTGTCGCGGATGCTGCTCATGAGTTGAGGACGCCTATTACTGGGGTTCAAGCGGTGGCTGAGGCGTTGGTGCAGGCGCCGGTTGATTCGCCTGATCGGGATCAGATGTCGTTTTTGCTGGTGCGGGAGGCTCGGCGGGCTGGGCGGTTGGTGGACGATCTGCTGGCGTTGGCTCAGTTGGATGCTGGGTATGAGATGCAGCGGGAGTCTGTGGATTTGCTGGGGTTGGCTGAGGCTGAGGTTGCGCGGACTCGGTTTGTGGCGCCTGACTTCGACATTTCTGTTGAAGGGGTGCCGGTGACTGTGGTTGGGGACGGGCAGAGGTTGGCGCAGGTTTTGGCTAATTTGGTGGACAACGCTCGGCAGGCCACTGGGGTGGGTGGGGCGGTGCGGATTCTTGTGGATGGCACTGGGTTCACGGTGTCGGACGATGGGCCTGGGGTTCCGGAGGGGGAGCGGGAGAGGATTTTCGACCGGTTGGTTCGGTTGGATGACGCTCGGGATCGGCGGTCTGGGGGGTCTGGGTTGGGGTTGGCTATTGCTCGGGCGGTTGTTCGGGCTCATGGTGGGGAATTGAGTTGTGAGCCGCCGTCTGGTGGTGGGGCGGTTTTTCGGGTTGTGTTGCCGTCTGTGGAGCAGTCGCCAGTTGCGTAGGGTTCCCCGGTTGCGTTGAGCGTGTTGCGTTGGGTGCTTCCTCTGGGGGACTCCGTCCCCCAGACCCCCTGCCAATCTGATCTGGGGGTCCTCCGCCGTGCGTGGGTTGATGGCACGCCTGTTGCGTTGGGCGGAGTGGCGTTGCGTGGGTGGTGCGGTCCGGGCGGGTCCCCGTCCCAAGTCGGGCCAGAGCGAGCCACAACCAGGC
>NZ_JBSGXZ010000059.1:0-44747 GCF_053610285.1 Lentzea sp. NPDC054927 | reverse complement strand
GCCGATCACTGATCGGCCAACACCCCCCGCCATCGATCTCCCGCCCCGCTCGGGACAACTACGGCCAGTACTTCGAGTCCAATGTCGCCATCGCGTGCATCCTGGGACCGATCTCGTCAGACTCCGTGACCTCGCTGGGAACTACCCACGAGCCCTGCGGGTTGCTCCGCAGCTCAGATCCTTCGGTCTGCGCGTTGTACGGCGGCCGAGTTCGACGCCGAGGTGATTCGAGCGCGTTGCCCGGCCAGGACGGATCCCGGTGAGTAGGGATCGGCGCCATCGCGGTTTCGGCCTCCGCCGATGCCTCCACCTCGAATCCATGATCGACGTCCACCGTGTGGCGTACTGCAGGCGACGCGGCGGCAGGCGAGTCCCCCGCCAGCACCAGAGCCGAATCCATGACCGCCAGGCGGCTCGCTGCGCGACGTTCGGCAATGGAATCGAGCGAACTTCCCGACTCCGTCTCGACGAGATGCCTGGTGCCGGCAAACCAGCGCCGTTCGTCCTGCAATGCGGACCACATGAAGGCGTGCACCGACGGCAGGTCCGGACACAGGTCGAAATCACTGATCGCATCCGCAGGCAGGATCTCGACAGCAACGGAGACACCCATTCCTGCCCAGGCAGGATCCTGGCTGAACATCCTTCTGACATCCTCCGCCACGCCACCCCCCGCAGCATCCCGCCATGCGTCGGAAAGTGCGTCCCGGTTCGCCTGCAACCAGTTGTGGATCACCAGCTTCATACTTCGCGTGCCGTCCACAACGATCTGGACAGGGTCGATCACACGCCACACGAACAACATCAAGAATGAATCGGGAACGTGGTTTCGCGCACCGCCCGAAAGCACCACCATTTGCCAGAACACATGCGGCCCCAAGTCGACGTGGTACAGGCTGTCGCGGATCTCGTCGAGATGCCCCTCGATCTTGGGGCCGATCTCGTTCGGCCAGATGGCCCGCAGCCGTCCTTCCAGAGTGCTGACGAGTGCGATGTCGTCGAGGACCTCTTTGCGTCGCCTTCCGCCGCGGGTGTCAAGAGGCGCGGCGATCACGGGGTTGTCGTCGCCGGGGTCGGGTAACGAGCGGGAGCTGAGCATGAAGTAGGCGGCCAGCCGCCGGGACGTGTAGCTGTGCCGATCGGTCGTGGCGACGGTCCAGCGAAGCCTGGTCAACCCTGCGGCGTAGCGGGTGCTACCACCTTGCGCGGCGTTGATCCACCCGTCCAGGGCACGAGCGAGGTCACGGGTCGCCTTCTCCCCTGGCTCAGACTCCGGGGCAGCCATTGCGGCTGGCGTGGTCTGCTGCCGAATGCGGTGCGCCAGCAGCTCCAGACGCTGACGGGACACTCGGCGCGCCAGGCCGTTGCCGACGTCGTCGCCCAACGAAGACCGTGCGATCAACTCGTTGAGGTGATCTTCCTCATCCGCACCGTGGATCTTGTCACTCATCGCCGCATCCGCCGTTCCTCGACTCGGGTTCCCCTGATTTCTCGCACGCCGTCCGCTTCACTTCGAACATTCGCCCAGCTCATTTTTACGCGCCTTGCGCATTGCACGCGCCGAGATCGTCGCCACCGTTTCTGCATCCAGCCCCAGGAAGCTTGCGATTTCCGGATACGTGTAGCCGAGTCCGTAATGCCAATGCAGGACCGTTCGCTCCGTCATGTGCAAACGCTCGAGCATTCGACGGAGCACATCGGTGTTGTCGACCCGATACAGGGACGCGTCACAGATGCCGCTTTCCGCGACATGATCGAGCTCTGGTGCAGCGAGCACACTCGCCCACCCTAGCTTGCGCCGCTTCCACTTCCGGAACACATTCGCAAACTCACGTATGCACCCGTTGAGAAGATACGTCTTCAGCGAGGCGCCACCAGCACCGGTCCATTCGTTGCCAAAAATTCCGTTGTCAAAAAATCGGATTGCAGCGCAAAAAAGTATCTCCGAGGCGAGGTCCTCGATTTCGTCGAAGGAGAACTCCTCCGCCTCGCCGACGGGCCGATCGATTTCAGCACTGCGAACGAAGAACACGCCGGACCGCAGCCACGCCACGACGACCGGCAGGCAATGCGCAATCAATTGATCGCGGAAGACGTCGCAGTACTTGCCGCCGGGCCCCCGCAGACGCAGCTCCCGGCACAGCGCCTCGTCAGCCTTGATGTCCCACTTGACATCATCGGCCATGTCCACCGCGGCCGCATCCGGCAAGACAGCCGGGTCACGATCAGAACGTTCGCCGCCCAGCCACGACAAAGGCCGGAACCTCACAGTGGGTTGATCTGCCACACCCAGCGCGACGGGCACTTCAGCCCGGCGGACGTCATCAGAGCTACCTGGACCTTCCACTCCCACATTCGACCCGGATACGGAGGCGGGGGCGCCCAACTCGACTGATCCCGCCCTCGCCTCGACTCGCTTGTCGCGCACTACGGCATGCCCGAAGCCTGATGAGGGTTGAAGCTGTTCAATCGACTGCGGAGAGGAGGTCGAGGCGCGACTCGACCGCGACTCGACACTCACGCATTCACACTGCCTCGCATGCTCGGGACAGCTTGTCATCGGTCGTGCTCCAGAGTTGTTCGGGTAACCGAGGGTGATTTGCACATGTGCTCGGCAGGGGTGAGCAGCACGGAACTCGTGGCGGGTAAGCACCTGGTGAGGTGTAGGTCGACCTCGAGCAAGATCATGACATTCGAACGACACATAGTTGCTAACGCAAATTGCGTTCCAGAATAGCCGCAGGTAGACGCAAGTTCAGCCGGACAAATCGTCACCCATCCGGGCTGAGATCTCGCGAGGCGTGCATCTTAGTCGTTGCGGATCCGCCTGAAATGCGTGCGACATTCACAATCCCGTGGAATACGGCCTTCACGTCCGCCCTGTCGGGCAGTCGCCGGACTGCCAGGAGGACAGGACGGTCGCCAGAACCCTGACCGTCGCCCGGCCGCGGTCAGAGAGAGACAGCACCTGAATTCCCGATCGCACGGAATAGCGCATGGTGAACCACACCGCGCCGGTTCACGTACTCGCCTGCATACCGGTAAGGTCCGCGACCTGCGAGTGCGGCAAGGCCGAACGGGTGAAAAATGCCGAATTCCCGTCTGCGAGGTCAAACAATCGTCGAGCGTGCCGTAGCGAAATTCGGCACGCGGTCGATATCGCGGGCAGCGGCCTGGACGGGGGCACCTGCCGGCGGTCGCGTCACGGCCGATCGCGGGAACGAGGTGCAGGTGACCAGGGTCTTCCTCAGCTACGCCGAAGAGGACGGCGCAGTGGCCAGGACGCTCGCGGAACTGCTCGAGCAACACGACTTCGAGGTGTTCCGGTACGAGAAGACCAATCTGGGCCTGTTCGTGCAGACGCTCGCGGACGAACTCGGCAGGGCCGATCGGTTCGTCGCGCTGCTTTCTCGCCACTACCAGCAGTCCGACTGGTGCATGAAGGAGTGGAACACCGCCGACCGGTTGTCCACCGAGTCGAAGACCAGTCGGCCGGTGATCACGGTGTGCGAGGTCGGTGAGTTCGACGAGCCGTTGCACCCGTTCCTCGGCAACCACGCGCGGCACGACCTGCGCGCGGCGACAGAGGCGAAGCTGGCCGCGGTGCTGAACACGTTCGGGGTGCAGGCCGCGCCGCTCGACGGCGGCAGGTTTCGCAACCGCGAGCAGGAGCTCACCAACCTGCTCAACGCGCTGAGCCTGTCGAGCGGGCAGGACCTGTGGGTGGTCGCGGCGCCACCGCGGATGGGCAAGTCGTGGTTCCTTCGGGAGGCCGAGCGGCGGCTCACAGCGACGAGCTGGGGTGAGACGCGGCTGCTCGACCTCGCCCGGTGGCCAGAGCTGTGGAGTGCGCCCGCCAAGGTCGTGGTCGAGCTGATGGGCGTGAACGTCGAGCCAGAGGGCGATTCGCTGACCGAGGACGAGATCGAGGACATCGCCCGTGAGGTCAGCAAGCGCGGCAACAACCAGCTGTACCTCCTCGACAGCGCGGAACGGCTGAACCGGGAGACCGCGGCCGAGGTGCGCAGCGCGTTGACGGCTGTGTACACGCATCTTGTCGAACGGCGAGTGCGCAAGCGGTTCAGCATCATCATCGGTACCCGGCGGCCCGATTCGTGGCGCGGGCTGGGGCGGTACACGCAGTGCCGGTTCCGGACGCTGGGCCTGTCGGAGTTCAAGCTCGAGGTCATCGAGGACGCGGTGCGCGACGGGGCCGCCGACGCCGAGGACAGCCTGGTGCGGAAGTCGGCGCTGTTGCTGCAACAGGAGAGCGACGGATTGCCCGCGTTGCTGCTCGCGTGGCTGGACTGGGCGCACGACGCGAACCTGATCGGCATCGAACGGGGTCTGCGCAAGGCCACGACTTTCGAGGCTGTGACCGCGAAGTACGTACGGAACGATCTGCTGACGCACGACGTGCTGTTCCCGTCCGGCGCCGGCAACGCGCTCGCCAAGAAGGCGCTCGAACACGCGCTCAAGGTGCTGGTCCCCTACCGCCTGATCACCCAGTCGCACCTGAAGTTCCACTTCGACGACGACGCGGCCCTGCGCGACGACGTCACCGCGGCCGGCTGGGACATGCGCGAGCTGTGGACCGCGCTCAACGCGACCTCGTTGCTGGATCCGCGGATGGGCCTGTGGCGCGTGATCAATTCCCCGATCCGGCGGGTGCTGTACCGCTTCTACTACCGCTCCGACGACGAACGCGTCACCGCGCACGAGGAAGCGAAGTGGTGCTACCAGCGGTGGACCGTCAACGAGGCCGGTAGCGAGCAGGTCATGATGATGAAGGAGTGTCTGTGGCACGAGCTGTGCCGGCAGCTGTTGCAGCAGCCCGCCGAGCTGCGCCAGGCGTTGCCGGAGGCGGCCGCCCAGTACGCGAAGGCCTTTCTCAGCTCCGGGCTCTACGACCGGCGTGAGTTCGTGGAGTGCGTGCACGAGCTGCTCATCGAGGACCACGAGTTCCAGCTGACGCTGCACGACCACGTCGGCCTGTTCCAGGAAGTGCTGTCGGCCATCGACACGGCGGTCTCGGAGGGCACATGACTTGGCGCGGCACCGAGAACGACAACTTCTACATCGGGCGCGAGGAGGAACGCGCGGTCCTGGGTGTCGTCGACGAGGTGCGCCAGGACGGCACCAGCCGGGCGGTGCTGCTGTACGGGCCGGGCGGGGTCGGCAAGACGCGGCTGGTGCGGGAGCTCGCGGACCGCGGCCACGACGGCGTGGTGTGGATGGCGCCGATCGACGTGGACGACTCGGAGTACTGGCTGCTGACCAACCTCGAGCACGACATCGCGGTGAAGCTCGACCCGGGGCACGACTTCTTCGAGCCGTACTTCCACCAGGCGGCGTCGTTCGAGGACGTCACGCGGCAGCGGATCGGGCTGGAGACGATCAAGGGGCATCTGGAGCGGCTGAACGAGACGTTCGTCGAGTGCTACCGGGCGTTCGTGGCGGCCAGCGGCACGACCGTGGTGATCACGCTCGACACCGTCGAGGCCGTGCGCGGCATGTCGTCGTTCCTGGTGAAGCTCACGCAGTGGATGAAGGAACTGCCCTCCACGGCGTTCGTGCTGTCGGGACGGCCGGTGCACGACGATCCGCTGCAGGTGCAGCTCGGCGGCGTGCACCGGCCGGTGGAGACGACGGTGCTGGAGCTGGGCGGGTTCAGCGGTGCCGAAGTCGAGGCCTACTTCGACGCCGGTCCGTTGCGGGGCTCGCTGACCGAGGCCGAACGCGATCGGCTGGCGGACCTGACCGAGAGCCATCCGCTCTGGCTCGCGCTGGCCGTCGCCTACCTCGTGCACCAAGACCCGCCGCGGGAGATGACCGAGGACGGCGAGATCAACGCCAAACGGCGTGATCTCTTCCGGCGGCGGTTGATCACCCCGTTCCGCGACACCGGGTTCTGGCCGGAGGCGATCAAACGGCTCGCCGTGGTGCGGCACAGCGTGAACCAGACGATCTGGCAGCAGCTCATGAGCGACCGGGACCTGCCCGCGGACGCGGAGTCGTGGACGCAAGCGTGGGAACAGCTGCTCGCCCGGCCGTGGGTCCGGCCGCGCGCGAACCAGCGGTACGTCACGTTGCACGACGCGCTGGCCGAGGAACTCGCGCAACGGCTGATTCCCTTGGAAGACAGGGACGAGACGTGGCGGACGGCGCTGTGGCGGCACGCCGTGACGGCCTACTCCGAGCTGCACCAGCAGAAGAGCGCGGAGCAGCAGCACACGCTCGACACGTTGCCCGACATGATGGCCGCGCTGCCCAGCACCGGCGACGAGGCGTTGCGCGAGCTGGCGCAGCTGCCCGCCGACAAGCGGGAGCTGGACCAGATCCGCACCGCCGAGCTGCACTACCGGCTGCTGCTGTCGTTCGAGGACGGCACCGACCGGTTCGTGGCGCTGCACCGGGAGGCCCAGCAGGACAACGACCTGCTGTTCGAGGAGCTCATCTGCCACGAGCTGGAGCGGTTCCTGCCGCACGCCAGGTTCACCGCGCCGCTGGACGACGTGCTCGGTGTCGTGGTGCGGCGGTTCCAGCGCTGGCTGGCCGACGAGGCACCGGTGCGGTACCTGGAGATGACGCTGATCATCGCGTCGTTCCTGACCCACAACGAACAGCCGGCCGCCGCGATGGAGCTGATGCAGGACGTGCCGCTGCAGGGCGCGGGACCGGAGATGCGCTACCGCCTCGCGAACGAGCGCGGCAACGCGTGCATGCGCATCCCGAACCGCATCAGCGAGGCGAAGGGCTTCTTCCAGGAGGCGCAACGGCAGGCGCAGCAGCTGCCGTTGCCCGCGCAGGCGCGACGGGTGGCGCAGGCGAACAAGGAGCTCGGCTTCTTCTACCGCAACATCGGTCAGTGGCAGGACGCGGACAACGCCTACAGCCAGGCGCGGGACACGCTCGCGAGCGTGCTCGGACCCGGCAGCACGGACGAGGCCCGCGAAGAGATGGCGTCGATCCAGACGAACTGGGCGTACCTCAAGGCGTTGCGCGGCCTGTACGTGGAGGCCCGCAACCTGGTCGAGAGCGCCGTGCAGGTGCGCAAACGGCTGGGCAACCGGATCAACGTGGGCATCTCGCTTAGCGTGTGCGGCGAGGTGCACCGCTACGAGCGGAACTTCCTGGAGGCGTGGCAGGACTACCGCGAGGCCGAGACCATCTTCCAGGAGCACGGCAGCTGGGCCTGGCTCGGGCAGATCTACCAGGAACAGGCGATCTGCCTGTTGCAGGCGCACCAGGCGGGCGTCGACCTGGCGGAGGACCCGCTGGAGCGGGCGCGGTCGCTGATCGAACGTTCGCTGGAGATCTGCCGAGACCGGGCGATCCGCGGTTACCCGTCGGCGTTGAACCGGGCGGGCCGGATCTTCGGTGTGACCGATGTGGACAAAGGGCTCGACTACCTCAAGCAGTCGATCGTGGCGGCGAACCGGATCGCGGACGGATGGTTCCTGTCCGCGAACATCATCGAGTACGTCGAACTCGCCTACCAGGCGTGGAACCAGACCGAGGACCAGGCGTACCGCGACGACCTCGACGCGCTCACCGGCGACGTGGCGGAGGCGATCGAGAGGTACCGGTTCATCGATCTGAGAGGCAGGTGGGAGCTCATGTGCGGACACCTGGCCGCCACGGACGCGCTTGCGGGCGACGACCCGGCGGGACTGGACCAGGCCGTGCTGCACTACGGCAAGGGGTTCACGCTGCTCGCGGACCGGCGGGTGGGGTCGCACGGCGCGGCCGCCATCTCCACGGAGTTCGTGCGCTTCCAACGGGTTTACGACAAGCTGCCGCACGACGTGAAGATCGAGTGGTATACGGTTCTGCGCCGGATGTGGACGGCGGAGAACGAGCAGAGGCAGTACACATCCCTGCTCGCCCGCCTCGAACAGCTCTACTGATGATCCTCGCCGCAGGAGGCACCGCACCATGAGTTCGACCGGCGTCCGGGCGTTCGCGTTGTCCAGCTACGACGTGCCGCACGGGCACGAGCTGGTCGTGCGCAGTTGCGAGGACTGCGCCTGCCCGACCAGCGGCGCGCGTGCCGCCCGTCCGGAGAGGACAGTCCACTCCGGACGTCCACTCGTGCGGTCGCGAGAGGTGTTCGAACTGGAGCTGGACGCCGGGCACTGGGTGCTGTTCGCGCCGCAGGGCAACGGCGGGGTCGTGGTGGTGAACGAGGCCGGTTTGGACATCTTCCGGCGGTTCCACTCCCCTGTCTCGCCGGTGGAGCTCACCGGGCATGATCCCGAGGTCGTCACGCAGGTGGTGCGGCGGCTCGTCGAGCAGGACCTCGTACACGAACCAGGGGCGCCGGCGGTCGCGTCGTTCACCGAGTCACGTGAACTCACGGCGTGGCTGCACGTGACGAACGCCTGCAACCTCCGTTGCACCTACTGCTACGTCCACAAGTCGGCCGACGAGATGGACACCGCGCTCGCGAAGTCCAGTGTGGACGCACTCGTCGATTCCGCGCTGCGCCACGGCTTCCGCTCGTTGCGGCTGAAGTACGCGGGCGGCGAGGCCAGCCTCAACGCGGCGGTGCTGCTGGAGCTGCACGACCACGCGGTGGCCCGGTGCGCCGAGCACGGACTGGATCTGAGCGCTGTCGTGCTGAGCAACGGCGTCGCGCTCCCCGCTCGCTTCACGCGTGACCTGCTGCAGCGGTCGATCAGGGTGATGATCTCGCTGGACAGCCTCGGGGCGGCACACGACGCGCAGCGCCCGACGCTGGGCGGCAAACCGTCCGCACACCTGGTGATGCGCACGATCGACCAGCTGATCGAACGGGGCCTGCCACCGCACCTGTCGATCACCATCACGTCCGGCAACACCGCGGACATCGCCTCGGTCGTGCGGTTCGCGCTGGCCAGGGACCTGACCTTCAGCTTCAACTTCTTCCGCGACAACGCCTGCACCGGCGACGCCGCCGGCCTGCAGTACGAGCAGCAGGCGATGGTCGACGGCGTGACGGACGCGTTCGCGGCGATCGAGGAGGCCATGCCGCCGTGGAGCGTGCTGGGCTCCGTGCTCGACCGCGGCCAGCTGACCGAGCCGCGCCGCAAGTCGTGCGGGGTGGGCGACGACTACGTGGTGATCGACCAGCGCGGCCAGATCTCCCAGTGCCACATGGAACTCGGCTCCCCCGTCGGCCACATCGGCGCGGACGACCCGATCACCGCGGTGCGCCGGCCCGGCATCCGCAACCTGCTGGCCGAGGAGAAGGAAGGCTGCCGCGACTGCTCGTGGCGCAACTGGTGCACCGGTGGCTGTTCGGTGGCGACGTTCCGCGCGACGGGCCGGTTCGACGTGCGGTCGCCGAACTGCGGGATCTACAAGGCGATCTACCCGGCCGCGCTCCGGCTGGAGGGCCTGCGGGTGCTCAGGTTCGCGGACACCGACGCGTGAAGCACGGCCTGCCGCCCTGGGGACCGCGCGGCCAGCAGGCCCAGCGACACGACCGTCAGCCAGACGAACGTGTCGAACGCGTGCAGCCGTGTCACGAACACCAGGAACACGGCGGCGAAGGCAACCCACACGTTGCCGCGCATGGCGAGGTACACCAGCACGGGCACACACCACACCCAGTGGTGCACCCAGGACACCGGTGACGCCAGCAGACCCGCGGCCGCGATGGTGAACAACGCGACGAGGTCGTCGTTCGCCCTGCGGGCCAGGAAGACCGCCACGGCCACCACAGCGGCGGCCAGCGCCGCCCACAGCAGCGATTCGATGCCCGGTGTGAGGCCCAGACCGCGCAGGACGCCCCGGATCGACTGGTTCGTCGACAACGACATGTCGCCGATGCGGTCGGGGTTGAGCAGTGAGTGCAGCCAGTACTGGGCGGAGTCGCGGGGTGTGATGAGGAAACCCGCCACGGCCAGGCCTGCGAACGTGACCATCGAGGTGATCGCGGCCCGCCAGTCGCGCTTGGCCAGGAAGTAGAGCACGAAGATCGCCGGTGTCAGCTTGATCGCCGCCGCGACCCCGATCAGCACGCCGCGGAAGCGCCGGTCCGTCACCAGCAGGCAGTCGATCACCACCATGGCGAGCAGGAACAGGTTGATCTGACCGTAGCCGTACGTCATCCACACCGGATCCAGCGCCAGCGCGACGATCGCGGCCACCGGACCGACCGTCCACTTGAGACCCGGGCGCACCTTTCCCGCCACCGCGACGCACACGGCGGTCAACGCGACGAAGCCGCACGCCACCATGAGCGGGTTCTGCGATCCCGCCGGCAGGAAGGTCAGCCCGCTGAACAGCACGGCCGCGATCGGCGGGTAGGTGAACGGCAGTTGCGGGTCGAGCGGCGGTCCGGTGAAGCCGACGTACAACGGTTTCCCCTCCAGCCAGGCGAGGCCGCCGAGGCGGTAGACGTCGAGGTCGATCGGGTAGTGCCCGGACCACGTCGTCAGCAGCCAGACCAAGGCCCCCAGCCACAGCGCACCGGCGATGAGTCGACCGCGACGACTTTCCGCGAGACGAAGCAATGTGCGCGGAACCTCAGCGGCATTCCGCGTCGTTGAAACAATTGACACCTTCTCGAAATTATCCAGCGCGGCCGTTGTTCACCTTGCTGAACAACCGGCAGAACAACCGGCAGAAGTGGTCTCGCCTGCAACGATGCCCTCCGCTGAACGTCTGTACTACCGTGAGCACCACGGCATTCGGGGATTTCCTGCGCTTCTACCGTTCGCGCATTCCGCTGACCCAGGAGGAACTGGCGGAACGCACCGGTCTGAGCATGCGCGCTATCAGCGACATGGAGCGCGGTCGCACGCTCACACCGCAGTTCCGCACGGTGCAGCTGCTCGTCGGCGGCCTCGGGCTGGAGGGCGAGGAGGCCGCGGAGTTCACCGCGCTGGCCAGGGCGAGCCGCATCAGCGCGGCGGAGGAAAAGCCGGAGATTCCGGCGGTCGTGGCGGCCGCGGTGGCGTCTTTCACACTGCCACCCGTCCTCGTCGAGCTCACCGGCCGGGACACCGAGCGGACGGTGCTGGACGGGTTCGCGAGCGAGGCCGACTCGTCGTCACGGCTGCAGATAGCGGTGATCCACGGCGCGCCCGGCGCGGGCAAGACCGCGCTCGCCATCGATGCCGGGCACCGCCTCGGCGCGCGGTTCGCCGACGGGTGCGTGTTCCTCGACCTGCGCGGCACCGAGAGCGAACCGGTCACGCCGGACCGGGCCGCCCACCGGCTGCTGCGGTCGTTCGGCGTGGACGATCGCCAGATTCCCGACGACCCGGACGACAAGCTCGCGCTGTACCACTCGTTGCTGCGCGAACGCGCGGTGTTGCTCGTGCTGGACAACGCCGCCAACGAGGCACAGGTGCGGCCGCTGCTCGCCTCGAGCCCCGGCACGCTGGTGCTCGTGACCAGCCGCAGAACCCTCACCGGCCTGGACGCCCGGCACCGGCTGGCCCTCGGGCTGCTGCCGCTGAACCGTTCGGTCGAGCTGTTGCGCGTCGTCGCGGGCCCCAGGCGTCTGGCCGTCGAGCCGGAAGCGGCCACACGGGTCGCCGAGTTGTGCGGTGGCATGCCGCTCGCGTTGCTGATCGCCGGCAACCGGCTGGCGAGCAGACCACAGTGGACGATCGCGCACCTCGCCGACCAGCTGGAGGACGAACGGCGCAGGCTGTCCGTGCTGCGAGCCGGCGATCTGCAGGTGCGGGCGGCGTTCGAGATCTCCTACCACCAGCTGAGTCCGAGCGCCGCCACGGTGTTCCGCAGGCTGGCGCTGGTGCCGGGCCCGGACACGGGCGCCGACGTGGCCGCTGTGCTCACGCCGTTCGGGGAGGAGGCGCTGGACGAACTCGCCGACGCGAGCCTGCTCGCCATCAGCGAGACGCCCGGCCGGTACACGCTCCACGACCTGCTGCGCGTCTTCGCCCGCGAACGCCTCGAACTCGACGAGGATCCCGCCGACGTGCGCGAAGTGAGCACACGGCTACGGCACTGGCTGCTCACCACCGCCACCCAGGCAGCGCGGCACTTCGATCACGACAATCCGATGCAGGACAAGGAACCCGCCGGCCGCTGGCTCGCTCTGGAACTGGAGAACTGGCGCGGCGCACTGAGATCGGCGGTCGCGGCGGACGAGCACGACCGTGTTCTCGAACTGGCCCAAGCCATGCACTGGTACTCGGACATGCACGGCGTCGGCGAGCTGTGGCGCGAGGTCTTCCGCGCGGGTGCCTCCGCCGCACGGCATTTGGGCCATTTTCGAGACACCGCAGAACAGCTGAACTACCTCTCGTGGGCGCTCTACGCGTTGTGCGGGCAGCCCCACGAGGCGCTGGCCGTGCACGAGGAGGCTGCGGCGGTTCCGGCTGACGACATCCTCACCGAGGCGTGGACCTGGTACTACGGCTCGGCGATCCGGCGGCGGCTCGGGCAGGCCGACCAGGCCGTCCGGCTGGGCCGGCAGTCCGTCGCGCTCTTCGAACAGGCCGGCTACCTGATCGGCGAGAACCTGGCGCTCTCGCTGCTCGGACTCGTGCTGCACACCGCAGGCGAACTCGGCGAGGCCGTCGAGGTGCAGCGGCGCAGCGTGGCCCAGCACCGCAAGGCCGGTGGCGACGAGGAGCTGCTGTCGATGTTGCTCATCCGGCTGGCCACGAGCCTGGCGGCCGCCGGACAGGTGCCGGAGTCGTTGGAGCTGCTCGACGAGGCCGAGTCGTTGTTCCTCCGGCACGGCACGACCGCCGGAGTTGCTCGGGTGCGGCACAACCGCGGGCTGGTGCTGATGGACGCGGGCCGGCTCGCGGAGGCACGCGAGGAGTTGGTGTCGGCGCTGGGCGAGGCCCGGCTGTCCGATCATCGGGTGGAGATCATGACGCGGCTGGCGGAGCTCGCGGACACGGCCGGGGAATCGGGGAAAGCCCGCGAGCTGCGGGTGCGGGCACTGGCCGAATGCGACCGCTACGACACACCGGCCGTGCGCGGGATCGCGGCGAAGCTGACGGTAGCGCTGTCGCACTAACGCCGTGCCACCGCGATGCGGCGTGGTGGGACTCGCCCGGCTCGGGTACGACGCGACCCTCTTCACCCGCATGCTGAACAAACCACGCAGCGGTGAAGCCGCACGCCGGCTGATGAACGACCCGAAGCCGCCTTACGCTCTTCGACCAGGAGATCCGGGACCGGGCGGAGCGCAAGCTCCGGCTTCTCGAGGTCGACGTCGAGCGTGAACTCCGGCAGCTCGTCGCCAAGCTTCAGCCACCCGCCTGACCGGTCAGGGCACGTCGAGCTTGAACGGGTCGTGGTCGGTCAGCAGCTTGTCCAGCCGGGCTCTGTCCACGCGGCTCGTGATGTAGGTGTCCTCCTGCCGGTCCCTGAGCACCTTGGCCAGCGTGAACGCCGAGGTGACCGTGTAGAGCATCGCGATCCCCAGGAACGCGCGCACCCACCCGTCGACGGGCAGGAACACGACTCCGATGCCGACGGCGGTGAGCGAGAGTCCGAACGAGAGGACCGCCTGCACGTAGAAGGCAGCGGTCGTCGGGGTGTGCGGGGGCGTGGGTGAAGTCATGATCCCGAGAGTCCAGCGTCGGCCTCGGGCTGTCATGAGTACAGCTACTCAAGTCCAGATCACGTTCTCGAGTCCGGCAACCGGGCACTTCCCCGATTTCAGTCCTTTGTGGACGATCAAGCGGTGGGATGACCACAGCGGTGACGCGAGATCGTCAGGTACTCGCAAGGTTGCCCGGCGAATGCGCGACCGCCATGACGCCGGTACCTGCCATCGGCCCAGAGCGGGCTGGTCCTTTCGGGCCCTGATCGAGAAAAGTCCCTCGCCGCCGGGAAGTTCGGCGAACAATGCCGGTGAGTCCGGCGGGAGGCGGCACCACCACGTCCCGTCCGCGTCCGGCGCGACCAGCGCTAGGGCCATCGGACCTGTGTTGGTCAAGACTTATGTCCGACCAGAAGGTCTTTTATTACATCGGGTTCGGATGCGTGGATTGTTCGCGTTGTCTCATCTCGATAGGGTCCGCGTATCAGTCCAGGGTTTGACGTGAGGCGGCATTCTTTGATCGGGCAGCGTGGTCGAGTGCCGTCGGACGCCGACCTCATCGACGCCGTGCGCGACGGCAAGGTCGAGGCCTACGGAACGCTGTACGAACGCCACGTGCGCTCGGCCAACATCCTGGCGATGCAGCTCTCCTCGTCGTCCTCGGACGCCGACGACCTGGTGGCGGACGCGTTCGCCAAGGTCCTCGCCGCGCTGCGCTCCGGTGGCGGGCCGGGTGCCGCGTTCCGGCCGTACCTGCTGACGGCGGTGCGGCACGCGGCGTATGACCGGACCCGCAAGGAGAAGCGGCTCGAACTGGCCGGCGACATCGAGGAAGTTCCCGGTGCCACCAAGGCGACCAGCGTGCCGTTCCGGGACAAGGCGGTCGAGGACCTCGACCAGGCGATGGCCGCCACGGCGTTCGCGACGCTGCCCGAGCGGTGGCAGACGGTGTTGTGGCACACCGCGATCGAGGGTCAGTCGCCCGGCGAGATCGCGCCGTTGCTGGGACTGACCGCGAACGGCGTCTCGGCGATGGCGTTCCGTGCCCGCGAAGGGCTGCGCAAGGCGTTCCTGCAGGCGCACGTCGCCCAGGAACCCGCGGAGCGGTGCAGGGCGACGGTCACCAAGCTCGGTGCCTGGACGCGTGGCGGGCTCAAGGGACGCGAGGCCGTTCAGCTCGACGCGCACATGGACGACTGCGCCGAATGCCGCAAGCTCGCCAGCGAACTGTCCGACGTCAACGGCGCGCTGCGCGGTCTCATCGCACCGATCGTGCTCGGCACCGGCACCACCGGCTACCTGGCCGCGGCCGCCGCCAAGGGTGCCGCCGTGACCATCAGCGCCACCTCCTGGTTCGGGGTGGCCGCCTCGGCCGCCGCGGTCGTGGTCGTCGTGGGCTCCGGCATCGTCGTGACGAACGACGGGGACGCTCCGCAGGCGGCCGCTCCACCGACGACGTCGAGCGTCGGGAGCGGGACCACCACCGCTCCGCAGAACACCGGTCAGCCCGGCTCCACCCCGATCTCCGGCAACACGGCGCCGGGCGCGTCGACCGGCGCCGCCCCTGTGTCCGCCGGTCCGGATGGATCCACTCCCCCGGTGACCACCAGCACCTCGTTCGCCCCCGCCGCGGGCGGCGCACCGAGCATGTCGGCGACCGCGCCCGCCGGCATCGCCATGACGACCGACGGCCCGCCCAACGAGATGAACATCGCCATCACCAACAACGGCTCGGCGCCCACGCCGCTGCCAACGTTGACGCTGACCATGCCGGACAAGATCAAGACAGTCGGGCCGGGCAAGATCTCCGCGGGATTCGTCGGCTGCCCGGCCGGCAAGGACACCATCACGTGCGACAGCGGCGGGCAAACGCTCGCGCCCGGCCAGACGGTCACGTACCGGGCCCGGCTCCAGGCGGGACCGAAGGCCGGGGACGGCACCATCACGGGCACCGCGGGGACGTTGCAGGTGAGCATCGCCATCACGATCACGTAGCCGAGCGGCTGAGGTATTCCACTTCGGACAGCAAGACCGGCCGGAACGTCGCACCATGAGCCGGTGGAAGAGCTCACGACGGCGCTCACCGAGCTGGAGGCGCCGTTCCGCACGCTCGTCGACGACTCGGAGTGGGCGCACGCGAGCGTCGAAGGGCTGGTGCTCGACGCCGGCACGTGGTGGACCGCGGGCCCCGAGACCCGCCTGCAGCCCCAGGTGACGTTCAGCGACGCCTTCAGCGAAGCCGCCCGCCACCAGGGCGGTGTGTACGTCGAGGGGTACATCTGGACGGACGGCAAAGCGGTCGCCGCCGCGTGGTGCGGGCAGGGCGACCGGGTCGTCTACGGACCGAGGGCGGACGCGTACCTGGGAGTGGCGCTCTCGCCCCACTTCTGCCGCCGGGTCCAGCAGCGCAACGGCACCGCCGCGGTGCTCATGAGCAAGCACCCCAAGCTGTTGCCGTTGCTGCGGGACGGGCTGCCGCGCGGCGCGGTCCTGCCGGGAGGACGACCGGGACCGCGCTCACTCGGTGCCTAAAGCCGCGAACCTCTCCTCGGCCTCCTGGGCGTGCCGCGCCGCCTCCGCCGGGTCCGCGACCACCTTCGCCAGGTGCTTGTGCGCGTTCGCGGCCTCACGCTTGTCGTC
Source organism: Lentzea sp. NPDC054927 (assembly GCF_053610285.1). Classification (NCBI taxonomy): domain Bacteria; kingdom Bacillati; phylum Actinomycetota; class Actinomycetes; order Pseudonocardiales; family Pseudonocardiaceae; genus Lentzea; species Lentzea sp. NPDC054927. Next base: position 28,582 of record NZ_JBSGXZ010000059.1, on the reverse strand, counting down.
GATCCGTTCCGCCAGATCCAGCGCCTCCCGCAACGGCGCCTCGGCCTCCTGCGGCCGGCCTGCCGCGGCGAGCACGTCACCCAGGTAGTTCAGGACGACGGTCTCGGTGGTGACGTCACCGATCGCGCGCACCGCCGCCAGTGCCGAGTTCAGCGCGTCCAGCGCCTCGTCGTGCCTGCCCATGGCGTGCAGGATCATGCCCAGCGCGCTCTGGGTGTCGGCCTCGTCGCGACGGCTGCCCATCTCCCGCATCAGGGCCAGCGCCGACGTGCACGCCTCCAGCGCCTCGTCGTAGCGGCCGAGCGCGCTGTAGATGTTGCTGACGTTGCTCATCGCCTGCGACTCGAGGTGCCGGTCGCCGAGCTCCCTGGCCACCGTGATCGCCTGTTCCAGCAGCTCGGCGGCCTCGGTGTGGCGTTCGAGGGTCCGGTAGACCAGGGACAGGTTGTTCAGCGTGCCCGCCACGGCCTGCAGGTCGCCCAGCTCGCGGAGCATCTCGATCGCGCGCTCGTTGTAGTGGATGGCGTCGGAGTACCGGGCGGTCTGCCAGAACACCATCGCGTAGTTCTTCGTCGTGATGGCGAGCGCCGCCGGCTCGTCCTTCGCGGCCTCCAGCGCCAGTTCGTTGATCGTGGCCCAGTCACGCGTGTGTCCGCGCACCATGCAGAAGTACGTCATCGCGCGCGCGAGCTGCCACGTGTGTGTGCGCCAGTCACCGTCGAGAGACAGCGCCGCAGCGGCGACGAGCGTCTGCCGTTCGGTCTCCATCCACTCCACCGCGTGGTCGTAGTCGCGCAGCACGAGCCGCGACGCCGGCCGGTAGGTGATGTCCACCTCGTACTTGCGGGCCGCGGGCGACATCAGCCGCATCGCCTGGTTCGCGGTGTCCAGGAAGTGGTCGAGCAGCCGGGTCAGCGGCTCCCGCGAACTGTCCACCTTGGACTGCGCGTACTGCCGGAGCAGGTCGTGCATCCGGTACCGGCCGACCGTGGCCGCCTCCAGCAGGTGCACGTCGACGACGTCTTCGAGCATGCCGTCGCACTCGAGCGGGTCGAGCTCGCCCAGCGCAGCGGCCTGGTCGACGTCGAAGTCCGTGCCGTGGTGCAGGCCCAGCAGCCCGAACAGCCTCTGGTGCCCGGACGGCAGCTGGCCGAACGACAACGCGAAAACAGCGTCCAGCTCGGATAATCGTCCCTCGCGCAACCGCGTCGCGAGGTGGGCGGTGGTCCAGGTCGGACGGCTGCGCAACCGGCCGGCGGCGAGCCGCACGGCCAGCGGCAGCCTGCCGCACAGCTCGACGACCTCGCGGGCCGCCGGGTCGGTGCCGCGTTCGTCGCCCACGATCGTGGCGAACAGCTGCAGCGCCTCCGCCTCGGACAGCACGTCCAGCGTGAGCGTCGACGTGCCCTCCAGCTCGACCAGCCGCGCCCGTGACGTGACCAGCACCAACGAGCCCGGCACGCCCGGCAGCAGCGGCCGCACCTGGTCGGCGCTCGCCGCGTTGTCCAGCACGACCAGCAGCCGCCGGCGCGACAGCTCGGCCCGCCACACCGCCGCACGTTCGTCCAGGCCGACCGGGATCTCCTCCAGGCCGAGCGCACGCAGCAGCACGTCCAGCGCGTCCGTCGGTTCGACGGGCGCACGGCCTGCGGTGTGCGCGTGCAGGTCGATGAACAGCTGACCGTCCGGGTACTCCAGCCGGTGCGCGAGGTGCACAGCCAGCGTCGTCTTGCCCACGCCCGGCATGCCGTCGATCGCGGAGATCACGACCGCCGACCGTCCGGTGACTGCCCTGGTCAGCCGCTCCATCTCACCCTCGCGGCCGGTGAAGTCCGCGACGTCGCGAGGCAGCGTGTTCAGGGCTGGCCGCGGCTCGTCGCCGCGCAGCAGCCGGGCGTGCAGCTCTCGCAGGTCGTGGCCGGGATCGGTGCCCAGCTCCTCGGCCAGCAGCACCCGCACGTCCTCGAACGCCTGCAACGCCTCCGCGGGCCTGCTCGCCCGGTGCAGCGCGTGCATGAGCTGCAACCACAGCTGTTCCCTGAGCGGGAACTGCTTGGTCAGCCGCCGCAGCTCGCCGACCAGCCGCTCGCCCTGCCCCAGCTCGATCGCGAGCCGGGCGTGCTGCTCGGCGACCGTGAGCCGCCGTTCCTGCAGCAGGGTGAGCTCGGCCTCCAGGCGTGGCCCGATCACGAGCCCGTCCAGTGCCGGTCCCCGCCACATCGCCAGGGCCTCTTCGTACCTGCCGACCGCCGTGCGGTGATCACCTTGCCGCAGTGCCTCGTCACCGGCCGCGCACAGCTGCTCGAAGACGGCGACGTCGACGTCACCGGCCGGCACCTTCAGCCGGTAGCCGCCGGGCACGGTGATCAGGTCGTCCAGCACGAGCTTGCGCAAGGCGGCGACATAGGTGCGTATGTTCGATTCCGGTGCTGCGGGTGGAGATTCCCACACCGCTTCAACCAAGTGTTCAAAACTGACCGTCTCGTTGGCGTGCAGTGCCAACGCTGCGAGCAACGCCCGTTGCCGGGGCCCGCCCAACCGCAGTTCCGCGCCCCCACGCCAAATCTGCAGCGGCCCAAGAAGCCGATACCGCACTGACCCTCCTCGGGGGGCATGGTGCCAGAACTGGGCCGTGCTGTGCGGAATATGTGCGGACGATCTTCGAAACTGACCCCTCGCCGCTGTGCAGAGGGGGAACCGAGATGAACCGGAGCTGGTGGCCGGTGTGGGCAAGCAGATCATGGTCGGGCCAAGCGGCCTAGGATGGCCGCATGACCGAGACGGCTAAACGGCGCCCTGGGCCGCGCATCGAAGAAGTCGCGCGCGTGGCCGGGGTGTCGAAGTCGACCGTCTCGCGTGTCATCAACGACGAGCAGTACGTCAGCGCGAAGTCCCGCGAAGCCGTGCACGCCGCGATCGCCGAGCTGGGCTACTCCCCCAACCAGGCCGCGCGGGCGCTCGCGGGCAACCGGGCGAACGCGATCGCCCTGGTCGTCTCGGAGCCGACGGGCCGCGTGCTGTCCGACCCGTTCTTCGCCGGCGTGCTGCGCGGGGTGCACGCCGAACTGGCCGGGCGCCACATGCAGCTGTTGCTGATGATGAGCCAGCCCGCGGACACCAGCGACCTGGTCACGTACCTGAGCAGCGGGCACGTCGACGGCGCGCTGCTGGTGAGCCTGCACGGCGACGATCCGCTGGTGCCGATGCTGGCCGAGATCGGGCTGCCGGTCGTGTCCGGCGGGCGGCCGCTCGGGACGACGACCGTGCCGTTCGTGGACGCGGACAACTTCACCGGCGCACTGGAGGCCGCACGGCACCTGGTCTCGCTGGGACGCAAGCGGATCGGCACCGTCGCGGGCCCCAAGGACATGGCCGTCGGCGCGGACCGGCTCAGCGGCTTCAAGCGCGGGCTGGGCGAGGCCAAGATCGCCTCCGGCCTCGTGGTGCACGCCGACTTCACCCCAGAGGGCGGCGCGCGGGCCATGGAACGACTGCTGCAGAAGGCCCCCGACCTCGACGCGGTGTTCGTCGCGGCGGACATCATGGCGCTGGGCGCCCTGCAGGTGCTGCACGCGCAGGGCAAGCGCGTACCGGAGGACGTGGCGGTGATCGGGTTCGACGACTCGGTGTTCGCCACCACCTCGACGCCGCCGCTGACCACGATCCGGCAGGACGTCGAGGAGCTGGGCCGCACCATGACGTGGCGACTGCTGGCCGAACTGGCGGGCGAGGCGGGCCTGCCGCCGTCGTTGCTGCTGCCGACCTCGCTCATCAAGCGCGCCAGCGCGTAGTGGCGCGACCCAGAACATTGGCGGGTAATTCACGCTCAGCAGGGCACCTCGTGGTGCCGTCTGACCGCGAATTCGCTCGGTAACATTCTGGGCCACACCACTAACCGCCCTGCTCCATATGCGCATGCCCCTGCATGCTGCACGTAACAAACTGGGAGCGTTCCCAGACTTGCGCCCCCGAACCCATTGACAGCCTCATGTCGTGCGGTTAACACTCTCGAAAACTTCTGGGAGCGCTCCCAGATTCCGCCGCAGAGACCGAGGGAGTTCTCCCGTGCGACACCGCAGTTGGGTCAGCGTGCTCCTGCTTTTAACCGCCGCAACAGGTTGCTCGTCCGGTGGGGCGACAGAGGGCGGCAAGACCGAGCTGACCATCGCGACCTTCAACGAGTTCGGGTACGAGGAGCTGTTCAAGGAGTACGAAGCAGCCCACCCGGACGTCAAGCTCACGCAGCGCAAGACCGGCCAGGGCGCGCCGCACCACCAGAACCTGTTCACCAAGCTCGGTGCGGGCTCCGGCCTCGCCGACATCGAGGCGGTCGAGGAAGGCTTCCTCGCCCAGGTGATGGCGAAGTCCGGGCAGTTCAACGATCTCAAGGAGATCGGGCCGAAGGTCGAGGAAGACCGCTGGCTCAAGTGGAAGACCGAGGCCGTCACCACCAAGGACGGCAAGCTGATCGGCTACGGCACGGACATCGGCCCGCTGGCCATGTGCTACCGCAAGGACCTCTTCGAGAAGGCGGGCCTGCCGTCGGACCCCGAGGCCGTGAAGGCGCTCTTCGCGACCTGGGACAGCTACTTCGCCGCCGGTGACCAGTTCATCGCGAAGTCCGGCGGGGTCGCGTGGTTCGACAGCGCCGCGCAGGTCTTCAACGCCATGCACAACCAGCACGAGGTCGGCTACTTCGACAAGTCCGACAAGCTCGTCGTCGAGACCAACCCGGACATCAAGGCCGACTGGACCGCCGTGACGAACGCGGTCGCGAAGGGCCAGTCCGCGAAGCTCGTGGCGTGGAGCAACGAGTGGAACTCCGGCTTCAAGGCCGGCGCGTTCGCCACGAAGACGTGCCCGTCGTGGATGCTCGGCGTGGTCGAGGGCCAGGCCGGTCCGGAGAACAAGGGCAAGTGGGCGGTCACCGAGGCGTTCCCGAACGGTGGCGGCAACTGGGGCGGTTCGTACCTGACCGTGCCGAAGCAGGGCAAGAACGCGAAGAAGGCCGCCGAGGTCGCCGCCTGGCTGACCGCGCCGGAGCAGCAGATCAAGGCGTTCCAGGCCAAGGGCACGTTCCCGAGCCAGGTCAAGGCGCTGGACGCTCCCGCGTTGCTGGAGAAGACGAACGCCTACTTCGGTGACGTCAAGGCGGGCGCGCTCTTCGCCGCGCAGGCGCAGAAGGTCAAGGCCGCGCAGTACAAGGGCCCGACCGACGGGCAGATCCAGGACAACGTCTTCAGCCCCGCGCTGCAGTCGGTCGAGCAGGGCAAGAGCGCCGACGAAGGCTGGAAGACCGCGGTCGCGGAGGCCCAGAAGGTCGCTAAGTGACGGCCGTGCTCACCAAGGTGGACCGCGAGCGGGCGCAGGAGCCCCGCTCGCGGCCTCCCCGCTTCCGGCTGTCCGCTCTGGACGCGAAGGTCTCTCCATACCTGTTCGTGGCACCGTTCTTCGTGTTGTTCGGCGCGGTCGGGCTCTTCCCGTTGCTCTACACGGCCTACGTGTCGCTGTTCGACTGGGAGCTCGGCGCCGACGAGATGCCGTTCGTCGGGCTCCAGAACTACGCGACGTTGTTCTCCGACGGCCAGTTCTGGAACGCGCTGTTCAACACCTTCAGCATCTTCGTGCTGTCGAGCGTCCCGCAGGTGATCATCGCGGTGGTGCTGGCGGCACTGCTCAGCTCCAACCTCCGTGCGCGGACGGCGTGGCGGATGGGCGTGCTGCTGCCTTACGTCGCGTCGCTGGTCGCGTTGGCCATCATCTTCGGCAACCTGTTCGGGCCGCAGTACGGCATGGTCAACGGGATCCTGTCGGCCGTCGGCATCCCGCCGATCGACTGGCAGGCCGACACGTTCGGCAGCCACGTCGCCATCGCGTCGATGGTCAACTGGCGGTGGACCGGCTACAACGCGTTGATCGTGCTGGCCGCGATGCTGGCGATCCCGCGTGAGGTGCACGAGGCCGCCACGGTCGACGGCGCCGGTGCGGTGCGCAGGTTCTTCAGCATCACGTTGCCGATGCTGAAGCCCACGCTGATCTTCGTGATCGTCACCTCGACGATCGGCGGCCTGCAGATCTTCACCGAGCCCAAGCTGTACGACCCGACGTCGGGCAGCGGTGGCGGCGCGGAGCACCAGTACCAGACCGTCGTGCTCTACCTGTACCAGTCCGGGTTCCAGCAACTGGATCTCGGCTACGCGTCCGCGATCGCGTGGACGTTGTTCCTGATCGTGGTCGGGGTCGCCGGGTTGAACTTCCTTCTCACCAGGAGGGCCGTGCGGTGAAACGACCGTCCTTTGTGGTCTACGGCGTGCTCGCCGCGTTCGTGCTGGGCTCGGCGTTCCCGTTCTACTGGTCGTACCTGGTGGCGAGCCGGGACAACTCCGTGCTGACCGGGGACTTCACGCTGATCCCCGGCGGGAACTTCTTCTCCAACGCCGCACGGGTGATCGACACCATCCCGTTCTGGAAGGCACTGGGCAACAGCTTCATCGTCTCCGGGACCGTGACGCTGTCGGTGGTGCTGCTGTCGACGCTCGCCGGGTTCGCGTTCGCCAAGCTGCGCTTCCGCGGGCGCGGGCTGATGTTCCTGTTCGTCGTCGCGACACTGGCCGTGCCGACACAGCTCGGGATCATCCCGCTGTACATGGCGATGGCGGAGTTCGGCTGGGCAGGCGAGCTGGAAGCGGTGATCGTTCCGAACCTCGTCACCGCGTTCGGCGTGTTCTGGATGCGGCAGTACCTGGTCGACGCCATCCCGGACGAACTCGTCGAGGCGGCCCGGATGGACGGCTGCAGTCTCTGGCGGACGTTCTGGCACGTCGCACTGCCCGCGGCCCGACCGGCCGCGGCGATGCTGGGCGTGTTCACCTTCATGCAGTCCTGGAACGACTTCCTGTGGCCGCTGGTCGTGTTGAACGCCGACAACCCGACGATGCAGGTCGCGCTGGAGAAGCTGCAGAGCGGTTACTACGTCGACTACTCGCTCGTGCTCGCCGGGACGACGCTGGCGACCGTCCCGGTCCTGATCGTGTTCATCGTGCTCGGGCGGCAGATCGTCGCGGGTGTCATGCAGGGCGCTGTTAAGGGGTGAAGGTGGAAAACATAGTTTTCCCAGAAGGATTCCTGTGGGGAGCCGCTACCGCGGCGTTCCAGGTGGAGGGCGCGACCGAGGTCGACGGCCGCACTGACTCGATCTGGGACGCGTTCTGCCGCGTACCGGGCAAGATCGTGGGCGGGCACACCGGCGAGCCCGCCGCCGACCACTACCGGCGGATCGAGCAGGACGTGGCGATGATGGCCGACCTCGGCCTCGCCGCCTACCGGTTCTCGATCGCCTGGCCGCGGGTGCGGCCGGACGGCGGTGCCGTGAACCAGGCCGGTCTCGACTTCTACCGGCGGTTGATCGACACGTTGCTGGAGCACGGCATCCGCCCGTGGCCCACGCTCTACCACTGGGACCTGCCGCAGAAGCTCGAGGACCTCGGCGGGTGGGCGGCGCGGGACACGGCGTTCCGGTTCGCCGAGTACGCGCAGACCACGATCGAGGCGCTGGGCGACCGGATCAGCTCGTGGACGACGTTGAACGAACCGTGGTGCTCGGCCTTCCTCGGGTACGCGTCGGGAGTGCACGCGCCCGGCCGGACCGAGCCGTCGGCAGCGGCGGCCGCGGTGCACCACCTGCTGCTCGGGCACGGCATGGCGGCCCAGGTGATCCGCGACGCGGGCGCCGAGGCCGGGATCACGCTCAACATGTACCCGATCATCCCCGCCGACCCGGCGTCCGAGGCCGACCTGGACGTGGCGCGCCGGCTGGACGGGTTGCAGCAGCGGATCTTCCTGGACCCGTTGCTGCACGGACGGTATCCGGAAGACGTCGTGGAGGACCTGGCTCCGCTCGGGTTCTCCGAGCTGGTCAAGGACGGCGACCTCACGGTGATCTCCACGCCGCTCGACATGCTCGGCGTGAACTACTACTCCGAGCACTTCGTCAGCGCCGAGCCGGGAGAAACCCTGCCGTCGCCGTGGATCGGGGTCGGCGAGCACTCGTTCCCGCGCAGGGAAGACGCGCCGCGCACCGACATGGACTGGGAGGTCCGGCCGGACGGCCTCACGTCCGTGCTGCTGCGGGTGCACCGCGACTACCCGCCGATCCCCTTGTACATCACCGAGAACGGCGCCGCGTACCCCGACCTCCCCGGGGTCGACGACGCGGACCGCACCGAGTACATCGCCTCGCACCTGCGGGCAGCACACGCCGCGATCGAGGCAGGAGTGGACCTGCGGGGCTACTTCTGCTGGTCGTTGATGGACAACTTCGAGTGGGCCGAGGGGTACGCGAAGCGGTTCGGCATCGTGCACGTCGACTACGAAACGCAGGTGCGGACGCCGAAGATGAGCGCCCGCTGGTTCTCCGAGGTGGCGCGCAGCAACACAGTCGCACCGTGACCCGGCGCCCCGGCATCGACGAGGTCGCCAGGGTGGCCGGGGTGTCGAAGTCCACCGTGTCCCGAGTGCTCACCGGCGCACCGCACGTGAGCACTCGGACGCGGGAAGCAGTACGGCGGGCCGTCATCCAGCTCGGCTACACGCCGAATCAGGCCGCACGGTCGTTGGCTGGGCATCGGGCGAACGCGATCGCCTTGGTGGTCTCGGAAACGAGCGGCCGCGTGCTCGCGGATCCGTTCTTCGCCGGGGTGATGCGCGGCGTGCACGCCGAACTGGCCGGACATGGCGCGCAACTGGTGCTGATGATGAGCGAGCCGGGCGACGTCGGGTCGTACCTGACCAGCGGGCACGTGGACGGCGCGTTGGTGCTCAGCATGCACGGCCACGACCCGTTGCTGTCGTTGTTGCACGACAACGGCTTGCCGGTGGTGGCAGGCGGGCGTCCACTCGCCGGCGGCCCGGTGCCGTACGTCGACTCGGACAACTTCACCGGCGCGCTGAACGCGACCAGGCACCTCATCTCGCTGGGGTGCAGGCGGATCGCGACCATCGCCGGGCCCGCGGACATGGCGGTCGGGCTCGACCGGCTGTCCGGATGGCGGCGAGCGATGTCCGGCCGCCGCACGGACCTGGTGGCGTACGGCGACTTCACACCCGAGGGCGGCGCGTCGGCGATGACGTCGTTGCTGGCCCGGGAACCCGAACTGGACGCGGTGTTCGTGGCCGCGGACATCATGGCTCTCGGGGCGTTGCAGGTCCTGAACGCCCACGGCCGACGGGTACCGGACGACGTCGCGGTGGTGGGGTTCGACGACTCCGTGCCGGCCGTGCCGCCGCTGACGACCGTGCGGCAGGACGTGGAACGGTTCGGGCGCATGCTGATGTGGCGTCTCCTCGCCGAGATCGAGGGCGAGGAGGGGCTGCCGCCGTCGGTGCTGCTGCCTACTTCGCTGGTGCTGCGGACAAGCGCCTGATCAGCTCGATCACCCCGTCGACGTGTTCGCGGTGGGTGCGGTGGCTGAGCACGCAGATCCGCAGCGTGAACCTGCCGTCGAGCCTGGTGCTGGACAGGAAGAAGTTGCCGGAATCGTTGAGGTCTTTCAGGAGTTGCTCGCTGTCGGCGCTGCGGAACACCACGACGGTGAGGTCGGACGGGCAGCCAGATGCGCAGGCCGCGGAACTCCCTCGTCAGCTCGGGCCCGAGGTCGGAGTAGTCGGGCACGCCGGTGCCGTGGTCGAGATGCTGCAGGTAGTCGCCGTCGGCCACGTGGGCGGCGCGCAGCTTCGCCTCGTCGCGAACCAGCAGGACGCCGGTGCCGTACGGACCGAGCTGTAGAGGCCGCCGGCCGGGAAGTAGGCGAGGTAGCGCGGGCCCGCGGTCTCCACTGCCTGGCTCGCGGCGTCGGCGAACTGCGCCAGCAGGTCAGCGAGTTCGCCGGGTGTCTCGGCTGGTGGAGGCGGCAGGAGGGCGGTGCCCGACGCTGGGGCCGTGCCAGAAAGAGTTACATCGGTGATCATCGACGCTGCGTGACGCTTGAGGCCCGTTTTCACCCGATCGGCACAACATCGCGGCACTCTCGGTAACACCCACGGTGGTCCCCCGATGGTCCTGCCGTACGAACCCCGTCTTGAGGGAGTGCGACAGTGATCGAGAACTCGGCTGCCGGCCTGGTGATGGTGCCCGGTGAGGTGACGGTGACCGTCACCGGCGAGGAGCACCACCAGGACGTGCTGGCCCGGTACGCCGTTCCGGACGGTGTGACGCGGCAGGTCGCCGTGCACCTGACGTGGTGCATGATCGCCGCCGGCAAGTACCGCGGTCAGCGCGGGATCGAGGTGCGGCTCGACGGGCAGCGGGTCGGTGAGCTGACTTTCCTGATGTCGCAACGGTATGCGCCGGTGCTCATGCACGTGGAGTCCGGCGGTGGGTCGACCGGGTCGGCGGCGTTGGTCCAGCGCGGGAACAACGGCCTGCTGCAGGTCGTACTCCGCATGCCGCGCGAGATTCCTCGTGGCGCGGTGGTGCCGGTCGCGTCCAGGTCCAAGTCGTGGGTGCCACCGGTGGCGATCGGTGCGGCCAGCCTGTTCGCGTTCTTCATCGCGATCGGTGTTGTGGGCGCGGTGATGAGCGGTCCGTCGAACGTCAACAAGGCGGCGTCGGGACTTTCCACCACGGCCGCTCCCACCACTACGACCACGACCTCCGCGCCGACGAGCACCACGACATCGACGACCACGTCCACCACCACGACAACGACTACTACGACCACCACTCCTCCGGCGGTCGCACAGCCGAAGCCACAACCACAACCGCAGCCTCAGCCGAACCCGCAGCCCAACCCTCAGCCCAACCCTCAGCCGCAACCCCAGCCCGTGCCCGCCCCGGCGCCGCAGCCCGCGTGCGACTCGAACTACAGCGGGTGCGTGCCGATCGCGTCGGACGTGGACTGCGCTGGAGGCAGCGGAAACGGGCCCGCGTACGTGGCAGGCCCGATCCGCGTCATCGGCAGTGACATCTACGGTTTGGACAGCGACAAGGACGGCATCGCCTGCGAGTGAGTCAGCGCTGGATGAACACGCTTCCCGCCTGGAACGTGATGTTGGGCTGGCCGGTCTTGCCGTCGATCGGGTAGGGCCGGCCGGTGCAGTCGTCGCTCGCGAACAGCGACGCGGTCTTGGTGCTGTTGTTGTAGGCGGAGCGAATCCGGTTGCCCCAGCCGTGTTCGACGAGATCCACGCACGTCGACGAGCCGAGCGGCACGACGTTGAACTTCGCACCCTCGTAGTTGATCTGGTCCCACGCGCAGAACGCGTCGGTGAACGTGCAGTCCGGTTCGGCCGCCTGCGCAGCAGGTGTGATGGCGAGACCGGCCAGCGCGCACAGGACAACGGCGATCTTCTTCATGGTTCCTCCCCAGGTTCCCCTTTGTCCTCAACCATTCCGGTGTTCCCGTTGCCACGTCAAGGATTTGCGGTACCGAAACTCAATTGGTCACCCGGCACCGGCGAGGACACAATGATCAGGTGGAGATCCCTGCGGAGGTGTTGCGCGCGGTCGGCCCGGACGCGGTGTGGTCCAGCGACCACGAAGGACTGTCCGGCGACGTGTGGCACGTGGGCTCCAGCTACGTGAAGCGCGCCGGGACGGACGAGCGCGATCGGTTGTTGTGGCTGGGCAAGCACTTCGAGGTGCCGGCCATCAAGGCGTTCGCCGACGACTGGCTGGTGCTGGCCGATGTAGGTGCACCGTCGCTCGCCACTGTGGATCCCGTGCTCGCGGGAACCGTCATGGGCACGGTGCTGCGGTCGTTGCACGCGCTGCCGACGAGCTCATGTCCTTACGACGCAAGGATTCCAGTTGTGCTGGAAAAGGCTCGGCACAACGTCGAGACGGGTGTGGTCGATGCCGGCGACTTCGACGACGAGAACCTGGGCATCACGCCCGAAGAGTTGCTGGAGAGGCTGGTCGCCACCGCCCCCGAGACCGAGGATCTCGTGGTGGCACATGGGGACTTCTGCCGGCCGAACGTGCTGCTGCGCCCGGACGGCTCGACCGTGCTGATCGACGTGTCGCGGCTGGGAGTGTCCGACCGGCATCGCGACATCGCGTTGGTGCACAGGGGACTCGACGAGGAGGCCGTAGCCGCGTTCGATCGCGCCTACGGCCTCGTCCCCCGCCCGTCGTTGCTCAAGTGGTACCAGTTGCTCGACGAGTTCTTCTAACCTCGCTCGTAGGGCGTCTTCTCCCCCGCCAGGACGCCGAACGGCAGGTGGTTGCCCGCCGGTGGCAACGGGCAGGTGGCGAAGTCGGTGAACGCGCACGGCAGGTTCGTCGCGCGGTTGAAGTCGAGCACGACCGTGCCGTTGCTCGGAGTTGCCGCGAGCGACCTGTTCGCCGCATAAGTGGTGACGCCGCTGGTCTCATCGGTGAAGAGGATGCTCAACCCGCCGTTGCGGCCGTTGAACGCCGTCAGTGTGTGCTCGGCGCCGTTGTGCGTGAACCGCACACGGCCCGGCGCCTCGTACACGTGGCTAAGGCCCTCCACGACCGCACCGACCGTCGTGGGGACAGGTGCGTCGAACGGTTCGTAGACGCCCTCCAGCACCCACTGCTCTTGTGGCTCGTACGACGGCACGCCCTTGAAGTTCCGGAGCACTTCGGCCTTCGGGTCGTGCACGCGGATCAGGTACCCGCCGCGGCGAGCGATCTCGATCTCGACATCGCCGACCTCGACGCGCTGGCCGGCGCCGCTCTGGACAAGCTCGAACCGCTGCGGCTCCCCGTCGTTGCGCCAGTACGCCGCGTCGTCGTCCTGCCACCACACGCCCGGTAGGCCGTCATAGGCGCGAGGGGTCGTCTCCAGCCAGTCGAGCGAGACCAGCGCGAGCCACCCATAGGGGTCGGCCAGGCTCTTCTCCCGCTCCGTCTTCCAGGTCTGCCAGTCCTCCGCGAAGCCGCTCATGTCCATGCCAACGGACCTCACGTGGGCAGTCTTCCCTGTTCCAAGGGGTGAGACGACCTATCATCCGGCCATGAGGCTGACACTGGGGGCGCTGGTCATCGCGGTGACGCTGGCGGCGTGCGGCACGACACCGGTGCCCGAACCCGAACCCGAGCCGTCCAGAAGACCGGAGACGACGGCTCCGCGGTCCGCCCTGGAACAGGACATCCAGACCAGGTTCACCCGTTTCGTCGAAGCGCTGAACAGCAAGAACGACGACGCGATGTTCCTGTGCACGCTCGACGCGTACGCGTTCGCGGAGTCGATGGTCAAGCACGCGGTCAGCAGCACCGAAGCCCAGCTCGCCCAGCTTCCCGTGGTGCACCGCCTTCAGGTGTACGAGATGCGGACCTCGAACTCACCGCAGGGCGTGTTCGACGAGGCAGGCGCGTTGAGGCTGCTGCTGGTGGCTTCACGTGACCTCCTGAAGCCGGCCGAGCTCAGCGAGGTGAAGGTCGAAGAGCCGCGTGCCAGCGCGTTGGCTTCGTTGCCCGGCTACGCCCAGGTCCGCATTCCGTTCGGACACGGCGTCAACGGCACGTCGTGGGTCATCGATCTGGAAGCGTTGTTCAAGGCACTCAGTGACGCGGTCGAACTGAACGGGCGTACCGCAGACCAGTTCGTCGACGAGAAGCTCGCCGAACGGTACGGCGCCCGTGCCGCCGAGCTCCGCAAACCGATGAAGTAGCCGCCTTATTCGACCGAGCGGGACACGAGGGCGTCGCCCAGTTCGGTCCGGGCGTACACGACGCTGCGGCCGTGGCGTTGGGAGGCCAGCAGTCCGGCGTCGCGCAACGCTCTCAGGTGCTGGTTGACCGCCGAGGTCGTGACGCCGGTGCGCCGGGCGAGATCGGTGGAGGAACACGGTTCCGCGAGCCCCGCCAGCAGATCGGCCCGCACCTGGCCGAGCACACCGGCCAGAGCGGCGGGGCCACGGCCGCGCCCGGTCTCCCACACCGTGCCGGCGCCGCGGGCGGCGTAGATCAGCAACGGCGGTGCACCGGGATCGACCGGCACCGCCGTGTGCCGGGCGAACACGCTGGGCATCAGGGTGAGCCCCTGTCCCGCGGCCTCCACCCGCCACGCCGGAGCGCCCTTGATCCGCACCTGGACGACCTGGCCGGTGAAGGTGATCCGGTCGGAAATCCCGGAGAACATCGCCGCCAGCCCGCGCTGGGCCATGTCGCGGCCGCGGTGGGCGATGTCCGCTTCGAGCACCGTGCGCATCCGTCCCCAGTGACCCGCGAGGGCGGCGTGCCAGTAGGTCTCCAGCGCGTCGAACACTCGATCGCGGTCTCGCAGGACCGCGGGCACCTCCCCGAGCACCGCGCGGAAGTCGCGTCGCATGGTGCGCGTGGAGATCTCGCGGAGCGCGGCGAACTCGTCCTCGATCCGGGCGAACGGTGTCACCGGGCGGGGGCTGAGGAAGTCGGGTGTCCAGCCGCGGTCGTTGGACAGGGCCAGCAGGACCTCGGCGTCGACGTCGCGGATCCGGCGTGCCCACGGCACGTGCAGCGGGTACTTGGCCGGGTCCTTCAGCACCCGCAGGCTGAGCGTGAGCTCGCTGAGCGGCGAGACCGCGAACCGCACGTCCACCAGGTCGGACTCGCCCAGCACGAACTCGATCATGTAGCACAACGCTACATCAGTTACGCATCAGCGATGGGTGTCGACAGGCTCTCGACCATGTCGACCGATCTGGAACTGGCGTTGCGCATCGTGCGGGAGGCCGCGGAACTGGCCTCGTGCGCGTTCACCTCGGACACCCTGCACGTGCAGTACAAGGACGACGGCAGCGAGGTGACCGCCATCGACCTCGCGATCGAGGATCTCGTGCGCAGGAGGCTGGCGGAGGCCGTGCCCGAGGACGCGGTCGCCGGTGAGGAACGCCCCGAGCGGTCGGGAACATCGGGCAGGCGCTGGCTGGTGGACCCGATCAGCGGCACGGCCGACTTCGTGGCCGGTCGGCCGACGTATTCGGTAGACCTGGCACTGGAGGGTTCGCTGGCGGTCTCCGCGATGCCGTCACTGGACATCACCATGGCGGCGGCACGGGGCATCGGCTGCCGGGTCTTCCGGGGCAGACGCGAAGAGGCGGCCCGTGTGTCCACCACGGACGCCGTCGACGGCGCGCGAGTGTGCTTGCACGGCAAGAGGAAACCGGTGCTCGATCAGTGCGTCGTGGTGGACGGGAGCATGTCGGTGCTGAGCCTGATCACCGGCGAGGTCGACGCGGTGATCGCGGCCGGTGCCGGTCTGGACGAGTTCGACCTGGCGTGCCTGCCGGTGCTCGTGGAGGAGGCCGGCGGGCGCGTGACGGTGATCGAGGAGGACGTCGTGCTGGCCACCAACGGTGTCGTGCACGACGCCTTCCTCGCCCTGCTGGTCGCGCGTCCTGGTGTCGAACCAGGCACCCCAGGCTTATGAGGCCTGGGTGATCGCCGGATCCCGCGCGTTTGGGGTGACCGACCGGACTCGCACCGGCTTCGACCAGGATCACAACCTGGCGCCTCGACTGCTTCGGCTTCGGTCACAGCTGCCCGTCGAGGACTCGAACCTCGATCTCCGCGTCCAGAGCGCGGCGTCCGTGCCAATTGGACCAACGGGCATCAAAAAAGCCGCCTCGTCGCGACGGCGACGGGACGGCTCCCCGGAGACATGAGTCAGCTCATGCCGAGGAGCACCAGACCTGCTGATGGCGCATGTGTTGCATCACGGCTGGCTCCCTTCCCCGGTTCGTCGAGAACCACTCTGACGGACGGCGCGTCGGTGTTGCAACGCAATTTAGGGCGTTGCAAAAGTTTGCAGATCTTGAAGGTTCACTCCACCATTCCTCAAGCCGACTTGCGGAAAACTTTTGCAACGTCTTTCCTGGACCGCTGACACACCCCGTCGGAAGGCAAAGGACATGTCCCAGGACTGGTGGCGGCACGCCGTCATCTATCAGGTCTACGTGCGCAGCTTCGCGGACTCGGACGGCGACGGCGTCGGCGACCTGCCCGGCATCCGCTCACGCCTGCCACATCTTCGCGACCTGGGCGTCGACGCTGTCTGGATCACGCCGTTCTACGCCTCGCCGATGGCCGACGGCGGCTACGACGTGGCGGACTACCGCGCGGTGGACCCGCAGTTCGGCGACCTCGACGACGTGCGCGCGCTGGTCGCGGACGCGCACGGGCTCGGGATCCGCGTGATCGTCGACATCGTGCCGAACCACAGCTCCGACCAGCACGCGTGGTTCCAGGAGGCGCTGGCCGGGCGCGGCCGTGAGCGCTACATCTTCCGCGAGGGCGTGGGCGACCAGCCACCGAACGACTGGGAGTCGGTGTTCGGCGGCCCGGCCTGGACCCGCGTCGCCGACGGGTCCTGGTACCTGCACCTGTTCGCGCCGGAACAGCCCGACCTGAACTGGGACCTGCCGGAGGTGCGGGCGGAGTTCCGCGACGTGCTGCGGTTCTGGCTGGACCTGGGCGTCGACGGATTCCGGGTGGACGTGGCGCACGGGATGATCAAGGCGCCCGGCCTGCCGGACATCGGGCACGCGGACCAGCTCAAGCTGCTGGGCACGGAGGCGTTGCCGTTCTTCGACCAGGACGGCGTGCACGAGATCCACCGCGAGTGGCGCGCCGTCGTGGACTCCTACGACGGCGAGCGCGTTCTGGTGGCCGAGGCGTGGACGCCTTCCGCCGAGCGGACCGCTATGTACCTGCGTGCCGACGAGATGCACCAGGCGTTCAACTTCCACTACCTCACGGCGGAGTGGACATTCGACGCGTTGCGCTCAGTCATCGACTCGTCGCTGGCCGCCGTTGCACCCGTTGGCGCGCCTACGACTTGGGTGCTGTCCAACCACGACGTGCAACGGCACGTGACGCGCTACGGCGGCGGCGAGACCGGCGTGCGGCGAGCGCGCGCCGCCCTGGCGTTGATGCTGGCGCTGCCGGGTTCGGTCTACCTGTACCAGGGCGAGGAACTGGGTCTGCCCGAGGTGCTGGACCTGCCGGACGACGTGCTGCAGGACCCGATGTGGGAACGGTCGGGCCACACCGAACGCGGCCGCGACGGCTGCCGCGTACCGCTGCCGTGGTCCTCCTCGGGCCCTTCACTCGGCTTCGGCCCGGGCGGCTCATGGCTGCCGCAGCCCGCAGACTGGGCAAAGCTCAGCGTGGAGGCACAGGCGGGCGACCAGGACTCGATGTTGTCCTTCTACCGCAACGCCTTGCGCGCCCGCCGCGAACACCCGGCCCTGGGCGCCGGCGACGGCGTGACATGGGTCGACGGCCCAGTCGACGTGCTGTGGTTCGAGCGCCGGGCCGACGGCCGGGGCATCGCGTGCGCGGTGAACCTCTCCGGCTCCGTCGTGACGCTCCCGGATCCGGGCGCCGTGCTGCTGGCGTCCTCGTACTACGGCGTGCGCGACGGCGAACTGCTCCTGCCACCCGACACCGCCCTCTGGTGGGAGCTCTGACCAGCCACTTCGCCTGATCATCAGTAATTGTCAGACCCCCTGAGTACGGTCCGTTGACATCAGCTTCGGACCGCATTCAGGGGGACGGCAGTGCGCAGGTGGGAACTCGTCTCGGGCAGCTCGGCGAAGTTCTGGGAGATCGGCCGCGACGGCGCCTCGGTCACCGTCCGGTTCGGACGGCTGGAGACGGCCGGCCAAACCCAGATCAAGGAGCTCGCGTCCCCGGAGGCGGCCGAGGCGCACGTCACCAAACTGGTGGCAGAAAAGGAAAAGAAGGGCTACCGCAGCGTCGCTGACACTGCCGCGGTGCCTCCCGCTCCCACCACCCCGCCCGCAACCTCCACAGCATCTTCCCCCGCCGCACCAACGGGTCCCGGTGCGCCGCCCGCTTCCGCTGCCTCACCAACTTCCACCGCCACACCGGCTTCCATCGCGTCGCACGCCTCCCCTGCCACGCCGCCGCCTTCCGCAACCCCACTGGCTTCCGCCGCGTCCGCCGCTCCAGCCGCGCCACCCGCATCCCCCGTGCCACCTGCATCCGCCGCCTCACCGGCTCCCGCCGCGTCGCCCGCTTCCCTCGCCACGCCGGCTTCCGCCGCGCCACCGGCTCCCGCCGCGGCCACCACCCTCGCCTCCCCACCGGCCTCCCCTGACGCGCCTTCCACCGCGACCGTTCCCGTCGAGCCTCCCCTCGACGAGGAAACCTGGATCATGCCCGCGGAGTGGCTGCGGCAGGCGCTGCGCCGAAGAGACGTCAGGCCCTGGCCCAAGTTCGCGGTCGACTCCGCGAAGGCGCAGGTCCTCCGCGACGAGATCGCGACGCACGCCGACCGGGTCGCCGAGGTGCTGTCCCATCCGGACTCGGACCAGGACCTCGTGCGGGCGCTGCGTGATCACCTCGACGGCCGGCTCGACCCGCTGGGTGCCGGGGTGCTCGCGAGTGTGCCGTTGAGTTCCACGTCGCCCGCGCATTGGCTGATCGAGGAGTACGGGCTGCCGTTCGCCGCCGCGGCAGTGGTGCACCACGGGATGACGGTGATCCACAACTGGAAGGACCGGGAGACCGGGGACTGGTACGGCCACCACCTCAGGGTGTCGCTGCCGCACCACCTGGGGGACAACTCCTTCGAGGCCATCGCGCTGATCGACGTCCGGACGGCGCTGGCGGTCACCGACGCCGAGACCTACGACGCGGCCATCGCGCAGCTCGAGAAGGTCGGCACCACGTCGTTCGGGCAGGTCGCGCGGGCCTTCCTGGCCCCGACGCGGCACGACTGGTTCGAGGAGGCGAACGCCGTCCGGTCGGGCGCGCACTGGATGGTGCACGGCTCGGCCAGCACGGTGGAGCACCTTCGCCGCTTGAACCACGGGCACCTGATCTGGTCGCCGCGTGGTGTCTACACGGCCCTGTACGTCCTCGGTCCCGCGCTCGCGCCGGTGCTCGACGCGGAACTGCGAGCCAAGGTCGAGTGGACCGCGGACAACCGCAAGCTCGCGCTCGAGGTGCTGGCGGCGCTGCCGACCGACGAGGCGTTCCTGATGCTGCTGAACCGCTTGCAGGAGCGCTATGTCCGGCCCGCGCTGCTGTCCGCGATGGACTCGTTCCCGGCCAGAGCGGCAAGGCTGCTGGCCCCTCGCGCGGCCAACGACCCGGACGTTCGCCAACTGCTGCGCATGCACGTCCTCACGCACCCCGAAATCGAACTGCCGCCGGGCACGCCGGTGCCCGAGACGCTGCCGGACGCGCCGGCCGAAGCGCTGCCGCGAGTGCTCGCCGAGCCGCCGTGGGCGCACCGCAAGCCGCAGCCGAAACCTGTGGTGCTGAAGGATCTTTCGACGCCGGCAGCGCACGTCACGTGGCTGCCTGGCGAGCGTGAGGAGTGGAAGGAGCTCACCGGCTGGTGGTCCGGGCAGACCCACAACTGGGAGGTGCTGGCGGCAGCGGTCAGGGCGCGCAGCAGTCGACACTACGAACAGAGGCTGTTCGAGGCGGGCCCGGAGGAGCTCGCCCGTCCGCTGCTCGCCGACTGGACTCCCAGCGACACCTGGGGAAGCGAGACCTGGGGCAAGCGCATCACAGCCCGGTTCGGGATGGACGCGCTGCCCCCGATGCTGCTCCTGGCCGCGAGCAACCCGCACGTCTCCGGCGTGGTCCTGCTCCCGTTCGCCACGCCAGAGGTCGCCGAGCTGATGGCGGACTGGTTGGTACGCCTCAAGACCGCACGCGCGTTCGCCGTGTCCTGGCTCGCCCGCCACCGCGAGGCCGCCGCCCGTCTCCTGCTGCCCGCCGCGCTGGGTGCGGCCGGGCCTCGCCGCCGCAACGCCGAGTTCGCCGTCCGCCACCTCCACCTGGAAACGGGCGTCGACGTCATCGCCATCGCCGCCTCGCTCAGCGCCGAGGCCGCCGCCGCGATCCGCACGCTGATCGACGTCGACCCGCTCGACGTCCTCCCCGCGAAACTGCCGGCGATCGGCGACTGGGCGAACCACCGCCTGCTCCCCCAGGTTTTGCTGAGCGACCAAAAGCACGCACTGTCCGCGGACGCCGCCAGAAACCTCCTGATGACCGCCGCACTGTCCAAACCGGACGCCGTCTACCCCGGCCTGCCGCTCGCCGCGGAAGCCTGCGACCGCACGTCGCTGGCGGAGTTCGCCTGGGCCGTCTTCGGCCGCTGGCAGGACGTTGGCGCTCCGGCGAAGGACGCGTGGGCCCTCACCGCGCTCGGCTGGTGGGGCGACGACGAGACCGTCCGCTGCCTGGCGCCGCTGATCCGCGCCTGGCCGGGCGAAAGCCAGCACGCCAGGGCCGTCGCCGGACTGGACGTGCTCGCCCAGATCGGCAGCGAGGTCGCACTGACCCACCTGAACAGCATCGCGGAACGCGTGAAGTTCAAGGGCCTCAAGGCACGCGCCCAGGAGAAGGTGACGGACATCGCCGCGGCCCTGGGCCTCTCCCGCGACCAGCTGTCCGACCGCCTGGTCCCGCGTCTAGGCCTGGACGACGCCGCGACTCTGGTCATCGACTACGGCCCACGCCAGTTCACCGTGGGCTTCGACGAACAGCTCAAGCCCTACGTACTGGACGCGGACGGCAACCGCCGCAAGGACCTGCCCAAGCCAGGCGCCAAAGACGACCAGGACCTGGCGCCCGCCGAGCACAAGCGCTTCTCCGTGCTGAAGAAGGACGTCCGCACGATCGCCACCGACCAGATCCACCGCCTGGAACGCGCCATGGTCGACCAGCGCACCTGGACCACCGAGGAGTTCCACACAGTCCTGACCGGGCACCCCCTGCTCTGGCACGTGGTCCGCCGCCTGGTGTGGATCACCGCCGAAGGCCTGACCTTCCGCCTGGCCGAGGACCGCACCCTCGCCGGCGCCGAGGACGACGAGGTGACCCTGCCGGAGGGCACCACCGTCCGCGTGGCCCACCCGGTGCACCTGACCGACACCCTCGACGCGTGGGGCGAGATCTTCGCGGACTACGAGATCCTGCAACCCTTCCCGCAACTGAGCCGCCCGACCTTCGCCTTCACTCCGGACGAGGACCACATCCCGCAACTGCGGAAGTACGTGGGCCACACCGTGCCGACCGGCAAGGTCCTCGGCCTCACCAACCGAGGCTGGGTGCGCGGCGAACCCCAGGACAACGGCTGCGAAGCGTGGATCACCCGCCCACTCCCCCGCGGCGGCGCCCTGGTCGCCTCCCTGGACCCCGGCATCACGGTGGGCATGGTCGACATGTTCCCCGAGATGTCGTTCGACGACATCTGGTTCTCCCAGAGCGGCGCGGGCTCCTGGAGCGCCCCGCGCGGCGGCAGCCCGGCGAGACTCGACATCGACGCGGTCACCGCATCAGAACTCCTCGCGGAACTGGAATCGCTGCGTGCGTGACCCACGGCAAACTTTCGGATCGTGTTCAGGAGGTACGGCAGTGCACAGCTCGGAGCTGGCCTCGGCGCAGGAGGCCGAGGCACACGTCGCGAAGCTGTTGGCAGAAAAGGAGAAGAAGGGCCACCGCTCAGTCGACACGCCTGAGGCCGCCGACGAGGACACCTGGGTCATGCCCAGGACGTGGCTGCGAGACGTGATCCGGCAGCGCGGGTTCGATCCGGCGCCGATCTTCTCACTGGACCCCGACCTGGCCAACCAAGCACGCCAACGGCAGGTGGCCCAGGCCGCCACCCTCGACCGGCTGCTGACCGCACCAGACTCCGAACCCGAACTGGTGCAGGCCGTCCACGATCACCTGGCCGGCCAAGCGAATCCCGTCGGCGCGGCCACGATCGCGGTCATGACCAAGTGCGACGTGGCGTCGGTGCACCACTGGATCGCCGACCACGGGCTGGCCTTCGCGGTGGAGGCACTCATCGAGTCCTTCGGCATCAGCGCCTCCGCCGTGTGGAACGCGGCGATCAACGGGTGGCGCGATCCGCACCTGCACCGGCACGGCACCGTCACGCACATCATCTCGGAGAGCGTGCAGGGCAAGATGCTCACGGCGCTCCGGTACGCCCTGGCCGTGGCGGACGACGCCGAACGCGAGGCCGCGGAGGCCGTGCTGGACGCGCGGACCGACGTCCGGATGACGCGGACGTACCTGGTGCCGTCGCGGACCGACTGGTTCGACGAGGCGTGCAACCATCCGGACTACTCGGTCCGGTGGTGGATGCTTCCCTGCAGCGCCAGCACTTACGACGAGTTCGAGCAGGCTCAGGTCGGGGTGACCAACGGCGCGTTCGTGCTGCACACCGCGGTGTACGTGCTGGGGCCGAGCGTCGCGCCGTTGCTGGCCAAGGAGCTCGACAACCCGCACCAGCGGGCGGACAGCCGCAAGCAGGTGCTGAAGGCCCTCGCGACGCTGCCGACCGACGAGGCGTTCACCATCCTGCTCGACCGGCTCGACGCGAAGTACGTGCGGCCCGCGGTGCTGTCCGCCATGGCCGCGTTCCCGGCGCGGGCGGCTCGGCTGCTCGGCGAACGTGCTTCCCGCAACGCCGAGGTGCGGCAGCTGCTCAGCGTCCACCTCAAGTCGAACCCGCACCTCGAAGGGCCCGACGGGTTCACGGCGGCCGAGTCAGCCGCGGTCCCGGAGGCGCCGACGGAGGCGTTGCCGTCGTTGCTCGTCCAGCCGCCGTGGATCAACCGCCGCCCGACGGTGCAGCCCGTGGTGGTCGAGGACGTGCCGGTGCCCGCGCCGTCGCTGGTGTGGGAGCCGGGCGAGCGCGAGGAGTGGCTGACGTCCGGCTACTGGAACACCCGCGAGACGTGGCAGCAGCTGATGGCGGAATACGAAGCCGGCCGGATCGGGCACCGCATGCGTCTGCTGCTGGCCCTCGCGCCAGAGGAGGAGGTGCGGCACCTGCTGGTGGACTGGCAGCCGAAGCTGGGCTGGAGCTCCGAGCCCACCGGCAAGGTCCTGGCCGCGCGGTTCGGCTTGGACGCGTTGGCACCGCTGGTGCGAATAGCCGAGTCCAACTCCAACGCCGCTGTCATCGTGCTTCCGTTCGCCACGCCCGAGGTGGCGACGCTGATGGCGGACTGGCTGGTACGGCTCAAGCAGGTGCGCAAGCTCGCGCTGAGCTGGATGGTCCGGCACCGCGAGATGGCCGCGCGGTTCCTCATGCCCGCCGCGCTCGGTGCACCGGGTGCCGCGCGGCGCAACGCCGAGATCGCGATCCGCTACCTGCACGGCCAGGGTGTCGACGTGGTGGCCCTGGCACCCACCGCCGACGTGGCGGCGGGCCTCGAGGCGCTGCTGTCCATCGACCCGGTCGACGTGCTGCCCGTCAAGCTGCCGTCGATCGGCGAGTGGGCGGACACCCGGCTGCTTCCCCAGGTTCTGCTCGCCGGCCGCAAGCACGCGCTGTCCCCGGAAGCCGCCCGGCACCTGCTGATGACGGCCGCGCTGTCCAAGCCCGGCGACGTCTACGCCGGTCTGCCGATCGTTCGGGAGGCGCTCGACCGGGACTCACTCGCGGAGTTCGCGTGGGCTGTTTTCCAACGCTGGCAGGACGCCGGGGCGCCGTCGAAGGAGGGCTGGGCGCTGAACTGCCTCGGCTGGTTCGGCGACGACTCGACGGTCCGGGCGCTCTCCCCGCTGATCCGCGTCTGGCCGGGCGAGAGCCAGCACACCAGGGCCGTGACGGGGCTGGACGTCCTCGCCGACATCGGCACCGAGGTGGCGCTGTCCCACCTGAACGGCATCGCCGAGAAGGTGAAGTTCAAGGGCCTCAAGACGCGTGCCCAGGAGAAGGTCTCGCAGATCGCCGCCGAACTGGGCCTGTCGCGCGACCAGCTGGCGGACCGGCTGGTCCCGCGGCTGGGTCTCGACGACGAGGCGTCGCTGGTCGTCGACTACGGCCCGCGCCAGTTCCGCGTCGGCTTCGACGAGCAGCTCAAGCCGTACGTGCTCGACGCGGACGGCAAGCGCCGCAAGGAGCTGCCCAAGCCCGGCGCGAAGGACGACCAGGACCGCGCACCGCTGGAGCACAAGCGCTACGCCGGGTTGAAGAAGGACGTCCGCACGGTCGCCGCCGACCAGATCCACCGCCTCGAACGCGCCATGGTCGACCAGCGGACGTGGACGGCCGAGGAGTTCCACACCGTGCTGGCCGCGCATCCGTTGCTGTGGCACATCGTCCGGCGCCTCGTCTGGATCACCGACGAGGGCAAGTCGTTCCGTCTGGCCGAAGACCGCACCCTGGCCGACTCGGCCGACGACGAGTTCACGCTGCCCGGCAGCGCGACGGTTCGCGTGGCGCACCCGGTGGACCTCCACGACGTCCTGGAGGCGTGGGGCGAGGTGTTCGCCGACTACGAGATCCTCCAGCCGTTCCCGCAGCTGGGCCGGTCGCTGCACGTCCTGCCGCAGGGCGAGGATCTGCTCGTGCACCTGAAGAAGTACTGCGACGTCAACCATCCGATCGGCAAGATCCTCGGCCTCACCAAGAAGGGCTGGGTTCGCGGCGAACCCCAGGACGGTGGCGTGGAGTGCTGGATCACCCGGCCGCTCCCGCGCGGCGGCGCGATTGTGGCCGCCATGGACCCCGGCATCGCCGTGGGCGCGATCGACATCTTCCCGGAGATCAAGTTCGTCGAGCTGTGGTACTCGGCCGACGGCCAGGGCTACTGGTCCTCGCAGAAGAACGCGCCGTCGGCCGTCGGGGTCGACCCGATCACGGCGTCCGAACTGCTGTCCGAACTGGAGTCCCTCCACACGTGACGGTGTGCCGCAGGGGGTCTGAGCAGTTCTTTAAGCTGACCGTAAAGAATTGTCGGACCCTCTGGGTAACGTCCGTGGACATCGGCTCCGTTTTCTGACCCCAGGGGGTACGGCAGTGCGCAGGTGGGAACTCGTCTCGGGTGGCTCGGCGAAGTTCTGGGAGATCGGGCGGGACGGCGCCGTGGTGACCGTCCGGTTCGGACGGCTGGAGACGGCCGGCCAGACCCAGGTCAAGGAGCTCGCATCCCCGGAGGCGGCCGAGGCGCACGCCGCGAAGCTGGTGGCGGAGAAGGAGAAGAAGGGTTACGTCGCGGCCGGCTCAGTCAGCTCTGCCGCCGAACTGCCGAAAACTGCTTCCGTCACCGAAGTAACCGCAACCGCCACCGCGGAGCCCGTGGTCGTCGACGAGGACACCTGGGTCATGCCCAGAGCGTGGTTGAGAGACGTGGTGCGGCAGCGCGGGTTCGACCCGGCTCCGGAGTTCACGGTGGACACCGCGAAGGCGGAGGAAGCCCGTCAGCAGGTGGTCGAGCAGGCCGAGGCGATCGAGCGCGCGCTGGCCACCAAGGGCTCCAAGGCCGAGCTGGTGGCAGCGGCCAGGGAACACCTCACCGGACAGCCGAATCCCGTTGGTGCCGCGGCGATCGCGGCCATCACGGCGACCGGGCCGCAGTCGGTGCACTCCTGGATCGCCGATCACGATGTGGCGTTCGCCGCGAGCGCAGTCGTCGAGTTCATGGGCCTGACCTTCTCCAAGCAGTGGGACGAGCGGCGGGGCGAGTACACCGACATCCGCCTGCAGACCCGGCGCCACGGCTACCAGACGTCGGTGAACGAACCAGAAGGCCAGATGCTCACCGCCGTCCGGTACGCCCTCGCGGTCGCGGACAGCACCGCGCACGAGGCCGCGGAAGCCGCGCTGGAGGAGATGAAGGCGACGGCCACGGTGAAGGAGCTGCGGTCGTACCTGGTGCCCTCGCGGGCCGACTGGTTCGCCGAGGTGTGCAAGCAGTCGTACACGGGCAGCCGGTGGTGGCTGCTGCCGTGCAGCGCCAGCAGCTACGAGGACTACGACCACGCCGGCCAATCGCTGACCCAGCAGGCGTTCCTGCTGTACACGGCGCTGTACGTGCTGGGGCCCGCCATCGCGCCGTTGCTCGCCGAGAATCTCGACACCGACATGGCCTACCAGCGTGCGGACGGCCGCAAGCAGGTGCTGAAGGTGCTGGCGGCGCTGCCCACCGACGAGGCGTTCACCATCCTGCTCGACCGGCTGGAGACCAAGTACGTGCGGCCGGCGGTGCTGTCCGCGATGGCCGCGTTCCCGGCGCGGGCCGCCCGGTTGCTGGCGGAGCGGGTGTCGTCGAGCGAGGACGTTCGCCGGCTGTTGAGCGCCCACCTGATGTCGAACCCGGCTCTCGACATTCCGGCGGAGGCCGCCGCCGTGCTCGCCGAGAGCGGAGCCGCGACCGCGCCGGAAGCCACCGCGGACCAGCTGCCGTCGTTGCTGGCCTCGCCGCCGTGGCTGAACCGCCGCCCGCCGGTGAAGCCCGTGGTGCTGACGGACCTGCCGGTGCCGGAGGTGGCCGTGCGATGGGAGCCGGGCGAGCACGAGCAGTGGCTGGCGTCGGGTACCGAATGGCGGCAGGACCACCACGACTGGAAGAAGCTGCTCGCGGAGTACAACGCGGGCGTCGTCGGCTACTACGACAACGACCTGTTCCTCCTCGCACCCGTGGACGAGGTGCGGCACCTGCTCGCGGACTGGCAGCCGAACTACAGCTACGGCGTCGAGGAATGGGGCAAGAACATCGCCGCCCGGTTCGGCGTCGACGCGGCACCCGCGCTCCTGCGGCACGTCCAGTCCTCCCCTGGCGGCACAGGTCTGGTGCTGCTGCCGTTCGCCACCCCCGAGGTGGCCGCGGTGATGGCGGACTGGTTCGCGCGGACCAAGCAGCCGAGGCGCTGGGGCGCCGAGTGGCTGGCCCGCCACCGCGACCAGGCCGCCCGTCTGCTCATCCCCGCCGCCGCGGGCAAGCCGGGCATCCCCCGCCGCAACGCGGAGACGGCACTGCGGCACCTGCGGAGTCTCGGCGTGGACGTGGCCGCGATCGCTGGGGACTGCGGCGCGGAAGCCGCGATCGACGTCGTGCTGTCCGTCGATCCGGTCGACGTGCTGCCCGTGAAGCTCCCGGTGATCGGCGAGTGGGCCGACACCCGGCTCCTGCCCCAGGTCCTGCTCGCGGACCGCAAGCACGCGCTGTCCCCCGAGGCCGCGAGCCACCTGCTGATGACCGCCGCGCTGTCCAAGCCCGGCGACGTCTACGCGGGCCTGCCGATCGCCCGCGAGGCGCTCGATCCGGGCTCGCTGGCGGCGTTCGCGTGGGCCGTTTTCGAACAGTGGCAGAAAGCGGGCGGCCCGTCGAAGGAAGGCTGGGCGCTCACCGCACTCGGCTGGTTCGGCAACGACGACACGGTCCGCGCGCTGTCCCCGATGATCCGCAACTGGCCGGGCGAGAGCCAGCACGCCAGGGCGGTCGCCGGCCTGGACGTGCTCGCGGACATCGGCACCGAGGTAGCGCTGTCGCACCTGAACAGCATCGCGGAGAAGGTGTCGTTCAAGGGCCTCAAGACCCGCGCGCAGGAGAAGGTCTCGCAGATCGCCGCCGAACTGGGCCTGAGCCGCGACCAGCTGTCCGACCGCCTCGTGCCGCGCCTCGGCCTCGACGACGCCGCGACCCTGGTGATCGACTACGGCAGCCGGCAGTTCACCGTGGGCTTCGACGAGCAGCTCAAGCCGTTCGTGCTCGACCCGGACGGCAAGCGCCGCAAGGACCTCCCGAAGCCGGGCGCCAAGGACGACCAGGAGCTCGCCCCGCTGGAGCACAAGCGGTACATGACGCTGAAGAAGGACGTCCGCACGATCGCGTCCGACCAGATCCAGCGCCTCGAGCGCGCCATGGTCGACCAGCGCACCTGGACGGCGGAGGAGTTCCACACCGTGCTGGCCGCGCACCCGTTGCTCTGGCACGTGGTCCGCCGCCTGGTCTGGATCACCGACGAGGGGAAGTCGTTCCGCCTGGCCGAAGATCGCACCCTCGCCGACTCGGGCGACGACGAATTCACGCTCTCCGAGAACGCCGTCGTCCGGGTGGCACACGCGGTGGAGCTTCAGGACGCGGCGCACGCGTGGGGTGAGGTGTTCGCCGACTACGAGATCCTCCAGCCGTTCCCGCAGCTGGGCCGCCCGGTGCACGTGGTGTCCGCGGAAGACCTCCTGCCCCACATCAGGAAGTACTGCGACGTCGCTCACCCGATCGGCAAGATTCTCGGCCTCACCAAGAAGGGCTGGGTCCGCGGCGAACCCCAGGACGCAGGCGTCGAGTGCTGGATCACGCGGCCGTTCCCCGGCGGCGGAGCTCTCGTCGCGCGGCTCGACCCCGGGATCGCCGTCGGTGCCGTCGACGTCTTCCCCGAGGTCAGCTTCCACGACGTGTGGTTCTCCCCCAACGGCTACGGCGCGTGGTCCGCGCCGAAGGACGCGCCGAGCACCTTCGACGTCGACCCGATCACCATCTCCGAGCTCCTCTCCGAACTGGAGTCCCTGCGGTCATGACCAGCACCCAGACGATGCAGCGCCCGCCCGCCGAGGTGCGCTACGCCGACGAGCTCGCCCGGCTGCGCGAGGCCGACAGCGCGCCCAAGCCGCCGGGCTGGGCGTTGAGCCTCGACGCCGCGCGCAAGTTCGTGGTCGGTGACGACAAGCGCGGTATCACCAAGAAGTTCGTCGGTGATCCGTCGCTTGTGGACAGAGCGTTGGTGACGCTGGCGACCAGCCGCGGCCTGATGCTCGTCGGTGAACCCGGTACGGCCAAGTCGTTGCTGTCGGAGCTGATCGCGGCGGCGGTCTGCGGTGAATCGACGCTCACCATCCAGGGC
>NZ_JBSGXZ010000058.1:0-45017 GCF_053610285.1 Lentzea sp. NPDC054927 | reverse complement strand
GTGTCGAGTTGACACCCCTCCCTGGTTGCAGCAAGTGCTGTGGCACGACTCGTGACGGGACCACACCACCGGAAACGCTCGCTAATTGCTGGTTCTGCGGGGGCTGCTTCCCAGGCCGCCTGGCTTTGCGCCGTTGAGGGTTGTGCCCTCCGGGTAGCCGAGTTGCAGGTACATCGTCACGTCGTCCCAGCGTTCTTGTCCCACGGCGATGGCGTTGGGCATGCGGCCGCATTCGCGGAAGCCGATGGCTTCGTAGAGTTCGATTGCGCCGTGGTTGTTGCCGCGCACGCCGAGCATGAGGATTTCGATGCCTGCCTCGCGGGCGTTGTCCACCAAGCCCCGCACTACCCGCTGGCCCAGTCCCAGGCCGCGTGCTGAGGGGTGGGCCATGATCTGCTGGATTTCGGCGCGGTGCTGGAAGACGGCGGT
Source organism: Lentzea sp. NPDC054927 (assembly GCF_053610285.1). Classification (NCBI taxonomy): domain Bacteria; kingdom Bacillati; phylum Actinomycetota; class Actinomycetes; order Pseudonocardiales; family Pseudonocardiaceae; genus Lentzea; species Lentzea sp. NPDC054927. The sequence continues at coordinate 44,588 of NZ_JBSGXZ010000058.1, read as the reverse complement.
GCTGCCGCGTCGCCACAGGCCGATGGCCCGGACCACGTTGTCGACGGACACCGTTGTGAAGGCTGCGTTGTTGTCGCGGACCTGCTTCAGGGCGGTGTCCAGCCAGGTGGAGATGCGTTCCAGCGTTGGGGGCTCGTGGTAGCCGACGGCGCCGCCTGCTGCCACTACGTCATGGACGACGGTGTGGATCTCGGTGCGCAGCTGGTCGGTGGCTTCGGACAGCCATCGCAGGTTGATCTCTGGCATGGGGCGATCGTAATTGCGTCGAGAATTGTCAGACCTGGTCGTTATCGTCGTGCGGGTGGAGAACCTCGTTGAGGCCAAGGCGCTGACCAAGCATTTTGGGACGTTTGAGGCCGTTCGTGGCATCGATGTCGAGGTGCGCAAGGGGGAGGCGTTCGGGTTTCTGGGGCCGAACGGGGCTGGGAAGTCGTCGACCATGCGGATGATCTCGTGCGTGTCCGGGCGGACGGGTGGGGAGCTCAAGGTTCTCGGCATGGATCCGGGTGCCGATGGGCCGAAGATTCGCGCGCGGCTCGGGGTGGTGCCGCAGCTCGACAACCTCGATACGGAGTTGACGGTTCGGCAGAACCTGCAGATTTATGGAAGGTACTTCGGGATGTCGCGGCAGCGGTGTCGCGAGAAGGCTGCCGAGTTGCTGGAGTTCGCGCAGCTCACGGATCGGGCCGATCACGAGGTCGAGCCGTTGTCCGGAGGGATGAAGCGGCGGCTGACGATTGCCCGGTCGTTGGTGAACGACCCGGAGTTGCTGCTGTTGGACGAACCGACCACCGGGTTGGACCCGCAGGCTCGGCATCTGTTGTGGGACAGGCTGTTCCGGTTGAAGCAGGACGGCGTCACGCTGATCATCACGACGCACTACATGGACGAGGCCGAGCAGCTGTGCGATCGGCTGGTGGTGATGGACGGCGGGCGGATCGCGGCTGAGGGGTCGCCCAGTGAGTTGATCAGTCGGTACTCGACCCGGGAAGTGCTGGAGTTGCGGTTCCAGCCGGGGGCGCCGAAGCCGGAGCTGGAGCGGTTCGCCGAACGGGTTGAGGTGTTGCCGGATCGGTTGTTGCTCTACACGCAGGACGGCGAGCACACGCTGAACTTGGTGCACGAGCACGGAGTGCAGCCGGTGCAGAGTTTGGTGCGGCGCAGTTCGCTGGAGGACGTGTTCCTCAGGCTCACGGGCCGGACGTTGGTGGACTGATGCAGACGCTGAGGGCCTCTTGGTTCGGCTTTGAGAAGCATTGGTTGTGGTACCGGCGCAATTGGCGGGCCACGGCGGTGTCGAGTTTCTTGACGCCGGTGTTGTTCCTGGTGGCGCTGGGGCTGGGGTTCGGGTCGCAGGTGCAGTCGACGGCGTTGATCGGTGGCGTGCCGTACCTGCAGTACCTCGCGCCGGCGTTGGTCGTGGTCACGGCGTTGCAAGGGGCCACGTTCGAGTCGACGTACGCGATCATGTCGGCCTTCTTGTGGCAGAAGACGTACATCGGGATGGTGGCCACGCCGATCACGCCCGCGCAGGTGCTGTACGGGCAGACGTTGTGGATCGGGTCGCAGCTGTTCGCGCGGGCGGCGGTGTTCGTGGGCATCGCGGCGGTGCTCGGGGCGGCGGTGGGGCCGGGGATTCTGCTGGCGATTCCGTTTGCGACGTTGGCCGGGCTGGCGTTCAGCGCGCCGTTGGTCGCGTACAGCTCCACGTTGGACAAGCCGGACAGCTTCACGACGATCTTCCGGTTCATTCTGATGCCGATGACGTTGTTCACCGGGGCGTTCTTCCCGGTCAGCCAGTTGCCGTCGTGGTTGTTGCCGGTGGTGTGGCTGACGCCGTCGTGGCACGGCATCGAGCTCGCGAGAGGTGCGGCCTTCGGGACGATGGACCTCTTACCGGCGTTGGGGCACATCGCGTACCTCGTCGCGTTGACGGCCGGCGGCATCGCGCTCGGCGTGAAGTTCTTCCACCGAAGGCTGGCGGTATGACTCAGACCCTTGATCGAACGAATTCGGCGCCCGCCAGCGTGGGGCTGTTGTGGCGGGTGATCCCGCCTGGGCTGTACGGCGGGCGGGCCAGCATGCTCGTCGAACGGGCCGCGCTGGTGAACCGGCGGGCCTGGTTCGTGCTCGTCGGCGGGGCGTTCGAGCCCATGTTGTTCCTGTGGTCGCTGGGGCTCGGGTTCGGGCAGATGGTGAGCGCGGTGGCCGGGCCGGACGGGCGGCCGATCAGCTATGCGGCGTTCGTGGCGCCCGCGCTGCTGGCGGCGTCCGCGATGAACGGTGCGGTGTACGACGCGACGTTCAACGTGTTCTTCAAGTTCAAGTACGTGAAGTTGTACGACGCGATGCTCACGACGCCGATGGGGCCGATGGACATCGCGATGGGCGAGATCGCCTGGGCGTTGATCAGAGGTGGGCTGTACTCGGCGGGGTTCATCTGCGTGATGCTCGGGATGGGGTTGATCGCCTCGCCGTGGGCGGTGCTGGCGTTGCCGGCGGCCTTGCTGGTGGCGTTCGCGTTCGCGGCGGTGGGGATGGCGGCGACGACGTTCATGCGGTCGTGGCAGGACTTCGACCTCGTGCAGCTGGCGGTGTTGCCGCTGTTCCTGTTTTCGACCACGTTCTACCCGCTGTCGGTCTACCCGGGCTGGTTGCAGACGGTGGTGTCGTGGACGCCGCTCTACCACGCGATCGAGCTCATGCGGGGGCTCACGCTGGGCGTTGTCGGGTGGGGGATGCTCGGTCACGTCGCCTACTTCGCGGTGATGGCGGCCGTCGGAACGGTGGTGGCGGCGCGGCGGCTGGGCAAGTTGTTGCTGGACTGAACCCACCGGTTCCGGCACGCGATTCGGCGGGCACCGTGAGGGCCGTTACTCTGGTCGTGTGAGTGTCGAGTCTGTTTTCCCCAGGTTGGAGCCACTGCTGCCGCGGATCTCGAAGCCGGTGCAGTACGTCGGCGGGGAGCTCAACGCGACCGTCAAGGACTGGGACGCGGCGTCCGTGCGCTGGGCTTTGATGTACCCCGACGCGTACGAGGTCGGGCTGCCCAACCAGGGCGTCATGATCCTTTACGAAATCCTCAACGAGCTGCCTGACGTGCTCGCCGAGCGCACCTACGCCGTGTGGCCGGACCTCGAAGCTCTCATGCGTGAGCACGAGGTTCCGCAGTTCACGGTGGACGGGCACCGGCCGGTCAAGGCGTTCGACCTGTTCGGCATCAGCTTCGCCACGGAGCTGGGCTACACGAACATGCTCACGGCGCTGGACCTCGCGGGCATCCCGCTGCACGCGGCGGACCGCACCGAGGACCACCCCATCGTGGTCGCCGGCGGGCACGCGGCGTTCAACCCGGAGCCCATCGCGGACTTCGTGGACGCGGCGGTGCTCGGCGACGGCGAAGAGGCCGTTCTCGAGATCACCGAGATCGTGCGGACCTGGAAGGCCGAGGGCTGCCCTGGTGGCCGCGACGAGGTGCTGACCAGGCTCGCCGAGACCGGTGGCGTGTACGTCCCGCGCTTCTACGACGTCGAGTACCTGCCGGACGGCCGCATCCAGCGCGTCGTGCCGAACCGCGACCGCGTGCCGTTCCGCGTGTTCAAGCGGACCACGATGGACCTCGACGCGTGGCCGTACCCGAAGCAGCCGCTGGTGCCGCTCGCCGAGAGCGTGCACGAGCGGATGAGCGTCGAGATCTTCCGCGGCTGCACGCGCGGCTGCCGGTTCTGCCAGGCGGGCATGATCACCCGCCCGGTGCGCGAGCGGTCCATCGAGGGCATCGGTGCCATGGTCCAGAAGGGACTGGAGGCGACCGGCTTCGAAGAGGTCGGCCTGCTGTCTCTGTCCAGTGCCGACCACAGCGAGATCGCCGAGATCACCAAGGGCCTCGCGGACCGCTACGAGGGCACGAACACGGGCCTGAGCCTGCCCAGCACGCGCGTCGACGCGTTCAACATCGATCTCGCGAACGAGCTGTCCCGCAACGGAAGGCGCTCGGGTCTCACCTTCGCGCCCGAGGGCGGCAGCGAGCGGCTGCGGCGCGTCATCAACAAGATGGTGTCCGAAGAGGACCTCATCCGGACGGTGTCGGCCGCGTTCTCCAACGGCTGGCGGCAGGTGAAGCTGTACTTCATGTGCGGCCTGCCCACCGAGGAGGACGAGGACGTCCTGCAGATCGCGGAGATGGCGAAGAACGTCATCCGCGCGGGCCGGCAGGCGAGCGGCCGCAACGACGTCCGCTGCACCATCTCGATCGGCGGTTTCGTGCCCAAGCCGCACACGCCGTTCCAGTGGGCCCCGCAGTGCGACCCGGACACGGTCGACGACCGGCTGCGCAAGCTCCGCGAGGCCGTGAACTCGGACCGCAGCCTCGGCCGCAACATCGGCATGCGCTACCACGACGGCAAGCCCAGCCTCATCGAAGGCCTGCTCAGCCGCGGTGACCGCCGCATCGGCAAGGTCATCGAGGCCGTGTGGCGCGACGGCGGCCGGTTCGACGGCTGGAGCGAGCACTTCTCCTACGACCGCTGGACCAGCAAGGCCGCGGAAGCTCTGGAGCCGCTCGGCGTCGACCTCGCCTGGTTCACCACCCGCGAGCGCGAGGAGCTGGAGGTCCTGCCCTGGGACCACCTCGACTCCGGCCTCGACAAGGAATGGCTCTGGGCCGACTGGCAGGACGCGCTGGACGAACGCGAGCAGGACGACTGCCGCTGGACCCCGTGCTTCGACTGCGGTGTCTGCCCGGCGATGGGCACGGACATCGAGGTGGGCCCGACCGGCCGCAAGCTGCTGCCGATCTCACCGGTCGGCGTCGGTTCGCCGGTGAAGAACACGGCGCTCACGCCGTAAGGGCTGCTCACGCCACAACGGTTGCCCGCCCGCCCACCATCACGCCCGGTCCTGAGACCGTGGCCGTGATGGTGGCGGGCCGGCCCAGCGAATCGCCCATGTCGACGGCGATGTCCGCGGCCAGATGAGCCGCGAGGCAGGCCGTGCTGTTGGCGTTCGCGATGTCCTCAGGCACGCCGATGGACGGCGCGAACATCCGCGCCGCATACCGTCCAGCAGACCCAGGGCTGTAGACGTAGCAGCCCAGCAGGCCGAACTCGTCGGTCGCCGCACGCAACCGGCGAAGATCCGGTGTCAGCGCCGCGAGTCCGTCGGGCAGTTCGACGAGCATCCGCGGCCGGCCGAGCGTCGCGACCACGCACGTGCCACCCGCGCCCAACGCAGCCACGACGGCATCCCGCTCGGCCGTGGTCGCTGGCCTGACCTGCACCGGACCGGGATCGAAGACCCCTTCCACTCCATCGGGAACGAGCCTCGCCGTGCCGCGGAACGTCCGGCCACCGGCCCGAAGCGCGAACTCCTCGTCACCACCGGCGGCCAGCACGGCAAGCGCCGCAACCGTGCCGTGTCCACAGCCCGGCAACTCACCCTCCGAGGTGAAGAACCTCAGCGCGTTGCCCGGTCCGACGAACACGGCGTGCGAGGTTCCACATCGCCCCGGCATCGCCTGGCGTTCAGCGTCGGTGAAGTCTCCGTCGGTCAGGACAGTGGTCGGACTGCCGCCGCGCCCGTCGCGCAGACAGGCGTTGACGATCACTTGGTGACGGCGGCCAACGCGTCCACGAGACCGTGGCCGTAGAAGGAGTTGTACTCGGAGTAGCCCGTGCAGAACGCGTCCTGCACGCCGGTCCCGTTGAGGTCGTAGTCAGCGGGGCACGCGAGGGTCTCTGCCTGGGCGTTCAGCATGCGTCCCAGCGACACCGCGTCCGTCTCGGGATGCGTTGACGCGATCAACGCCGCCACGCCGGAGACGTGCGGTGTCGCCATCGAGGTGCCGCACGAGTAGTCGTAGCCGGACGGCACGGTGGAGAGCACACAACCCGTGGGTGTCCGGGTGTCACCACCGGGCGCGGTCACGTCGATCGCACCCAGCCCGTACGAGCTGTATCCGGCCTTGGTCTTGGTCGACTCGACAGACGACACGCCGACCACGTTCTTGAGTTGCGCCGGCAGCACCACGCAGGTCGAGTCGACCGGACGGGTCTGCGCGTCGCCGTTCGTCGGCGACAGCGAATCGCGCCCCGGCCGGGACAGGTCCGCGGCGTTGTTGCCGGCGGCCGCGACCGTCAGCACGTTGCGAGAGGTGGCGTAGTCGACGGCACGACGCACGGCCTCGTAGATCACGCGCTGACCGGGCTCGCTCTGGCACGTGAACAGGTACGGGTCGATGAAGTAGCTGTTGTTGGTGATGGTCATGCCCTGCGCGGCGGCCCACATGAAGCCGCACACCGCGTACTCGGGGTAGATGAAGCCGTCGTCGTCGACGACCTTCACGGACGCGATGCGCACGCCCGGTGCGACGCCCGTGGTGCCGCGGCCGTCGTCAGCTGCGGCGATGGTGCCGGCGACGTGCGTGCCGTGCGCGGAGGTCGTCGGGATCCACGCTGAGGGGGACGTGTCGGGCTTGCCGCTCAAACAGCCGGCGGACAGTTCGGGTGCCAGCGCCCCGGCCAGATCGGGGTGGCGGGCGTCGACGCCGGAGTCCAGCACGCCCACGACCACGGATTTCGAGCCCGTGCTGATCTCGTGCGCGGCCGGGGCCTTGATGAGATCCATGTCCCACTGCTCGCCGGACCGGACGCCGGACGGGCGGAACAGCTCGGTGTCGTCCTTCTTTCGCATCACCGACCGCTTGGCGAGGCTCTCGGCCTGGGCGCTGTACGCGCGCTGCGGGCCGATCAGCTTGAGGAACGACGGGTCCGGCGAGGTGGCCACCGCGACCCCGATCTCGGGGTAGTAGACGGTCGCCGTGCCGCAGGCTGCCGTGATCTCCGCATTCGCCACGTCAGGGGTCGTGAGCTGCGAGAACACCACGAGGTAGCGCAGCAGAGGACCAGGCTGGATGCACGTCTGGACGTGCGGCTCCGCACCAGCGGGCAGGGACACCGCCAAACACCCGGCCGCGAGCAGTGCGGTCATCGCCACTGCCCGTGCGCGGTGGAGCAGAGGCACCAGGGACCTCCAGGTTGGCAAGGCGTCCAGTCAGCCGGACCGTAGCCACGCGCAACGATCTAGACAAGCTGAACGTTCTGAATCGGGTTCACGGTACCGTCCTACCGGACGAACAGCCTGCGCCGATGGGACCGCTCACCCGTCGGAACACCCATGGGGAGCTCCACTGAGCCGCAACCTGCCCAACAACCCGTCGGCCGTGGCCGTGCAGAAACTGCGCCTCCGCTACACCAAGCGGGGGAGGCTGCGTTTCACTTCGCACCGCGACATCGCTCGCACGTTCGAGCGCGCGCTGCGCAGGGCCGGCGTACCCATGGCGTACTCGCAGGGCTTCAGCCCTCACCCGAAGGTGTCGTGGGTCGGTGCCGCACCGACCGGCGTCGCCAGCGAGGCGGAGTACGTCGAGGTGTCGGTGGTCGAACAGCTCGACCCGGAGGCGTTGAGGATCGCGCTCGACAAGGCCCTGCCGCCGGGCATCGACGTGGTCGACATCGTCCAGGCGCGAGGTGGCAACCTCACCGAGCGCATCGACGCGAGCGAGTGGCGGATCGAACTCGACGGTGTCGAGCCGGAGAGACTCGCCGAGGCGGTGAGCGTCTTCCTCGCGCAGGAGCGCGTGGAGGTCGAGCGTCTCACCAAGGACGGCAAGAGGATCATCGACGTGCGGCCCGCCGTCGTCTCAGCGCTGGTCGAACCCCGTTCGAGCGACGCCGGACACGATGAAGCCGCATTGTCACAACCGTGTGGGATACTCATGACGGTCGTTCGGCAGGTAACGCCTACCGTCCGACCCGACGACGTGCTGAATGCGCTTCGTGTCGTGGCCGATCTCGTGCCGCCGGTACCTGCGAGAGCAACCCGGATGGCGCAGGGAAGGCTCGACGGCGAAGGCAGGCTGGTGGACCCGCTCCAACAGGACAAGGAGTCCTGACGCAGGAGCGCTGGAACGTCACACCTGCTACGCAAACAGGAGGAGCGACGCTGCCAGCGGCGTCGTCGTGGGACCTGCGCAAGCGTGCGCCCAGAGAGGCGCCACGCAGCTGCGCGCGAGGCAAGGATTCCCGCCGCGAGCAGCGGTGGAGAGAGACAAGAGAGGCCCCTGCGCGGCCGCGTCCTCACGGGACGCGCCCGGGGGTGGAGGAGCTGCATGTCGAACAAGGACAAGCCTGCCGGTCCTACCGGCGGGCAGGGCGTGGTTGCCGCACGCCCTGAACTGGCGGACCTGCCGGACAAGTTGCGGGTTCACGCTCTGGCGAAGCTGCTGGACGTCAGCAGCAAGGACGTGATGACAGCGCTGGCCGACCTCGGTGAGGTCGCCCGAAGTGCGCAGTCGAGCGTGAGCCGGGACGTGGCCCTGAAGGTGGCGGAGACGCTGCTGGACTGGGACGACGTCGTCACCGGCGAGGTCACCGAGGACTACGAGGCCCCCGCGGTCCCGGCGTTCGAGGCACCGGCGCTCGCACCGCTCTTCGCGGCCCCGACGGCGGTGTTCATGCCGCCGCAGCCGATCGAACGGCCGAAGGTCCAGCCGGTCTTCGCGCTGCCGGAGGAGCCCGCCGCCGTCGTCGAGGACGAGAAGTCGGTCGGCGAGATCGCCGCGGACGAGCTCGACGCCGCCGAGTCGGAAACCGAGGACGAGGCAGAAGGCCGTCGCCGTCGTCGCCGTGGCCGTCGTGGCCGTGGCCGCGGCAAGGGCACCGACTCCGAGTCGGACTCCGAGGAGACCGACGAGGCCCAGACCGAGGACGCCGAGGCTCCGGCCGAGAGCACCGAGGCCGAGGCCGACGACTCGGACGACGAGGGTGACGAGGGCTCGACCCGCCGCCGTCGCCGTCGCCGTCGTCGCAAGACCGGCACGGACGAGGAAGCGGTCTCCGAGGACGACCCGCCGAACACGGTGGTGCACGTCCGCGAGTCCCGCGACGCGCGTGACGACAAGGCCGACTCCGAGGCCGCGCAGAACGAGGTGCGCAGCATCCGCGGCTCCACGCGCCTGGAGGCCAAGCGCCAGCGTCGTCGTGACGGTCGCGAGGCCGGCCGCCGCCGCGCCCCGGTGCTGACCGAGGCCGAGTTCCTGGCCCGCCGCGAGGCCGTGGCCCGCACGATGGTCGTCCGCGAGCGCGGCGACCGCACCCAGATCGGCGTGCTCGAGGACGGCGTGCTGGTCGAGCACTTCGTCACCTCGTCGGGCTCCGGCTCGATCGTGGGCAACGTCTACCTCGGCCGCGTCCAGAACGTGCTGCCGAGCATGGAAGCCGCGTTCATCGACATCGGCCGCGGCCGCAACGCCGTGCTGTACGCCGGTGAGGTCGACTGGGACGCCGCCGGTCTCGAGGGCAAGTCCCGCAAGATCGAACAGGCTCTCTCGAGCGGCGACTCCGTGCTCGTCCAGGTCACCAAGGACCCGGTCGGCCACAAGGGCGCGCGCCTCACGACCCAGATCAGCCTCCCCGGCCGCTTCCTGGTCTACGTGCCGGGCGGCGGTGCCACCGGCATCAGCCGCAAGCTGCCGGACAACGAGCGCAAGCGCCTCAAGGACATCCTGAAGAGGGTCGTCCCCGAGGACGCCGGCGTGATCATCCGCACCGCCTCCGAGGGCATCGTCGAGGAGGAGCTGGGCCGCGACGTCACGCGTCTGCAGGCTCAGTGGCAGGTCATCAAGGAGAAGTCCGCGAGCACCTCCACCAAGGCGCCGACGCTGCTCTACGAAGAGCCGGACCTGCTGGTGAAGGTCGTCCGCGACCTGTTCACCGAGGACTTCGCCCAGCTCGTCGTCCAGGGCGACGAGGCGTGGGAGGTCATCGACTCGTACGTCCGCCACGTGGCGCCGGACCTGCAGGACCGCCTGAAGAAGCACGTCGGCAACAACGACGCGTTCGTCGAGTACCGCATCGACGAGCAGCTGATGAAGGCGCTCGACCGCAAGGTCTGGCTGCCCTCGGGTGGCTACCTGATCATCGACCGCACCGAGGCGATGACGGTCATCGACGTCAACACCGGCAAGTTCACCGGTTCCGGCGGCAACCTTGAGGAGACCGTCACCAGGAACAACCTGGAGTCGGCCGAGGAGATCGTCCGTCAGCTCCGGCTGCGCGACATCGGCGGCATCATCGTCATCGACTTCATCGACATGGTCCTGGAGTCGAACCGCGACCTGGTGCTGCGCCGCCTGACCGAGTGCCTCGGCCGCGACCGCACGCGTCACCAGGTCGCCGAGGTCACCTCGCTGGGTCTCGTGCAGATGACCCGCAAGCGGGTCGGCACCGGCCTGCTGGAGGCGTTCAGCCAGACGTGTGAGCACTGCCGCGGCCGTGGCGTCGTCGTGTCCACCGAGCCCGTGCACTCGCACGGCGGTGGCAACGGTGGTGGTCAGCAGCAGCAACAGGCTCAGAGCGGTGGCCGCAAGTCGCGCCGCAACAAGGGTGGTGGCGAGCAGGCCGCCGAGGTCGTCGAAGCCGCCGTCGAAGCGCCGGAGGCTCCGGTCGTCGAGCCCGAGGTCGTGGAGCCGGGCGATCCCGAGGACACCTCGGAGTCGTTCGTCGCCGCCGACCAGGAGCACGACGGTCACGGTGGACGTCGTCGCCGCCGTCGTCGCCGCGACAAGGAGCCGCAGACGCCCGTCGAGGCGGTGGTGGACGCGGTCGTGGTCGAGGAGCAGGCGCTCAACGGTCACGTGCCGGTCGACGCCGATGACTCCGTCGACGCTGTCGAGGACCCGGCGCCGATCGAGCTCGAGCCGGTCGCAGAGGCCGCCCCTGAGGTGATCACCGAGGCCGCCGAGGAACTCGTCGAGCCCGTGACGGTGGCCGAAGAGGTCGCCGAGACGGCAGAGGAAGTCGCGGAAGAGGCCGCAGAGGTGGCCGAGGAGGTCGCTGAGGCTGTCGCAGCCGTCGAGGCGGCCGCGGTGACAGAGGAACCAGCCCCGGTCGTTGCGGAGGCTCCTGCGGCCCGTCCGCGCCGTCGTGCCGCCAAGCGCCCCGCCGGTGCACCGGCGGCGATCGAGACGCCCGCCCCGGTGGTCGTCGAGGTCCCGAAGCAGCCAGAGGTCCAGATGCCCGCACCGGTGGTCACCACCACCCGCAGGCGCCGCGCCGTGTCGCGGCCCGCGGGACCGCCGGTCCAGGAGGACTGACGCGAACGAGCGAGACCGGGGTCGCCTGCGGGCGGCCCCGGTTTTGCGTTGTGAGGGACCGCACAGCCTGCGGGAACGCGATCAGGGCACCCCAGTTTGCTACTGCAGTACCCACTCCCGTAACCTTGTTGACGGCCCGCCATCCGACGGGTCCTGTCGTGTGCCCCCTCTGCTGGTTCTTCAGTGGAAACACTGTTTCGCAGATCGGTGGGCGCATGGCCCGTCACCATCGAGTAGCAGGAGACTTCCGTCCTGATGTACGCGATCGTCAAGACCGGCGGCAAGCAGTACAAGGTCGCTGTCGGCGACATCGTCGAGGTCGAGAAGCTCGAGGGCGAGCCGGGCACCGAAATCTCCCTCCAGGCGCTGCTCGTGGTCGACGGCACTGACGTCACCGCAGACGCGGCGGCCCTGGCGAAGTTCTCGGTTACCGGCAAGCTGGTCGAGCACACCAAGGGCCCGAAGATTCGCATCCACAAGTTCAAGAACAAGACCGGCTACCACAAGCGACAGGGTCACAGGCAGAAGCTGACCCGCGTCGAGGTCACCGGCATCACCGGTAAGTGAGGACCTGACTTCTCATGGCACACAAAAAGGGTGCGTCCAGTTCCCGCAACGGCCGTGACTCCAACCCCCAGTACCTGGGTGTGAAGCGGTTCGGCGGTCAGGTCGTCAAGGCCGGCGAGATCCTGATCCGCCAGCGCGGCACCAAGTTCCACCCCGGCGTCGGCGTCGGCATCGGCAAGGACGACACGTTGTTCGCCCTGCTGCCGGGTGCGGTGGAGTTCGGCATGAAGCGCGGTCGCAAGACCGTCAACATCGTTGCGGTCGAGGTTCCGGCTGCGGTCTGAGAAGACCGCTCCGCAGCACGACTGAACGACTGTTAGACACCTCAGCGAGGGGCGGGACCGGTCATCCGGCACCGCCCCTCGTTGCTTGTTCAAGTCTTTTGAGAGGAAGTAGTTCCGTGGCTCGTTTTGTTGACCGGGTGGTGATCCACGCTGCCGCCGGCAACGGGGGCAACGGCTGCGCTTCCGTGCACCGCGAGAAGTTCAAGCCGCTGGGCGGCCCGGACGGCGGCAACGGCGGGAGCGGCGGCAACGTCGTGCTCGTCGTCGACTCGCAGGTGCACACCCTGCTGGACTTCCACTTCCGCCCACACGCCTCCGCCACCAGCGGCAAGGCCGGCGCCGGTGCGAACCGCGACGGTGCGAACGGCGAGGACCTGATCCTGCGCGTGCCCGACGGCACCGTGGTGATGACCGAGGCCGGAGACGTTGTCGCGGACCTGGTCGGCGAGGGCACCCAGCTCATCGCCGCCGCCGGTGGCCGTGGCGGTCTCGGCAACGCCTCGCTGGCGTCCAAGGCCCGCAAGGCGCCCGGTTTCGCGTTGCTCGGTGAGCCGGGCGAGACGCGGGACCTGGTGCTGGAGCTCAAGTCCGTCGCGGACGTCGGCCTGCTCGGGTTCCCGTCGGCCGGCAAGTCGTCGCTGATCTCGGTGCTCTCCGCCGCGAAGCCGAAGATCGCCGACTACCCGTTCACCACGCTGGTGCCGAACCTCGGCGTGATCACCGCGGGCGAGACCATCTTCACGATGGCCGACGTCCCCGGCCTGATCCCCGGCGCGTCGCAGGGCAAGGGCCTCGGCCTCGACTTCCTGCGCCACATCGAGCGCACCGCCGTGCTCGCCCACGTCGTCGACTGCGCGACGTACGAGCCCGGCCGCGACCCGATCGCGGACATCGACGCGCTGGAGAACGAGCTGGCGGAGTACACCCCGTCGCTCGGCGGCAACTTCGCGGACCGCCCGCGCGTGGTGATCCTGAACAAGATCGACATCCCGGACGCCAAGGACCTGGCCGACATCGTCCGCCCGGAGATCGAGGCCCGCGGCCTGCCGGTGTTCGAGGTGTCGACGGTGTCCCGCGAGGGACTGCGCGAACTCTCCTTCAAGCTCGCCGAGGTGGTGCGCGAGTACCGCGCCGCCCAGCCGAAGAAGGAATCGACCCGAATCGTGCTGCGGCCGACCGCCGTGGACGACGAAGGGTTCACCGTGATCGAGGACCCCTCGGTCGAGGGTGGCTTCATCGTCCAGGGCCACCGCCCCGAGCGCTGGATCCGCCAGACCGACTTCTCCAACGACGAAGCCGTCGGTTACCTCGCGGACCGCCTGCAAAGGCTGGGTGTCGAGGACAAGCTCGTGAAGATGGGCGCCATCCCCGGCTGCCAGGTCACCATCGGCGACCTGGTGTTCGACTGGGAGCCGACCACGCCCGCCGGCATCGCGATGACGATGACCGGACGTGGCACGGACATCCGTCTCGAGCGCAACGACCGCATCGGCGCGCACGATCGCAAGGCCCTGAAGAAGGCCCGTCGTGCGCCCGGCGACTACGGCGACAACTTCGAGGAGTAACCCGTGACGGCCCCCGTGGTCTCACAAGCTCGCAACGCGGTCGCTTCGGCGAACCGGATCGTGGTGAAGGTCGGTTCTTCTTCTCTGACGACGGCCGAGGGCGGCCTCGACCCAGCGCGTCTCGACGCGCTGGTCGACGCCCTCGCCGCCCGGTCCGCCGCGGGCAGCCAGGTCGTGCTGGTCTCGTCCGGCGCGATCGCCGCGGGCCTGGCGCCGTTGAAGATCTCCCGGCGCCCCCGCGACCTCGCCACCCAGCAGGCCGCGGCGAGCGTCGGCCAGCTGACTTTGGCGCACGCCTACGCGAACTCGTTCGGCCGCTACGCCCTGACCGTCGGCCAGGTCCTGCTGACCGCCGACGACGTCGTGCGTCGCGCCCACTACCGCAACGCCCAACGGACGTTCGACCGTCTGCTGGCCCTGGGTGCCGTGCCGGTCGTGAACGAGAACGACACCGTTGCCACCGAGGAAATCCGCTTCGGCGACAACGACCGGCTCGCTGCCCTGGTGGCGCACCTGGTCGGTGCCGACGCGTTGTTCCTGTTGTCCGACGTGGACGCCCTCTACTCCGGCGATCCGCGCAAACCCGGTGCTGTCCGCATCTCCGAGGTCGGCTCAGCGTCCGATGTGGACGGTGTGAAGGCCGGAACCGTTGGTGCGTCCGGACTCGGCACCGGCGGCATGGCCTCGAAGCTGGCCGCCGCCCGACTCGCGTCCTCCGCGGGCATCCCGGTCCTGCTGGCCGGCGCCTCGGACGCCTCCCGGGCGCTGACCGCGGCCGACGTCGGCACCGCCTTCGCCGCCACGGGTTCCCGCCTCACCGCCCGCCGCTTCTGGCTCGGCTACGCCACCGACGCGAACGGCCGCCTGCACCTCGACGACGGCGCGGTCGCCGCCGTGGTCGGTCGCCGCAGGTCGTTGCTGGCAGCCGGAATCACGGGCGTGGACGGCGACTTCGAAGCCGGTGACGTCGTGGAACTGGTGAGCCTGGCGGGCGAGGTCGTGGCCCGCGGCGTGGTCGGCTACGACTCGGCGGAGCTGCCGTCGTTGATCGGCCGCAAGTCCCACGACCTGCCGGCCGAACAGCGCCGCGAAGTCGTGCACGCCGACGACCTGGTGCCGCTGCACCGCTGAACTCAGCTCAACCGAACACCCTTCGTCTCCGGAAGCGTCAGAATGACCAGGAACGAGATCACCGCGGCCACCGCGACGTACCAGAAGAACACGGTGCCGCCGACGGCCTGAATGACCAGCGGCGCCGTGCCGCCGAACAGCGCGACCGTCAGGTTGTACCAAGCGCCGATGCCGAGCCCGCGCAGTTCGGTCGGGAACAGCTCGCTCATCAACGCCGGCGCGATCGACGTGATCGTCGTGTAGAGCCCCAGCCCGACGCAGAACACGATCACCAGGTTGCCCAGACCGGGTTTGACCAGCGTGGACAGTGGCACGATCAGCAAGGCCATCGCCGCGGACCACACCAGGATCTGCGGTTTGCGGCCGTAGCGGTCGGCCAGCCAACCCATCGGATACTGCAGCGCGATGAACACGACCGTGCCGATCGACAGCGCCAGGAACACGTCGATGTCGTTGGCGCCCTTGGTCTTCACCGCGAACGGCGTCAGCGCGCTGAAGAACGTGTAGAAGCACAGCGTCGACAGCAGCGTGACTCCGATGAGCTGCCCGACGGCTTTCGGGTGTTCCTTGATGGTGAGCAGCAACGGGTTGCGCAGCTTCTCCGCCTTGGCACGGTTCTCCTCGAACTGCTCGGTCTCCGGCAGCTCGCGGCGCAGCCACAGACCGATCAGGCCGAGCACACCGCCGATCAGGAACGGCACGCGCCAGCCGTAGGAGGCCATGGCGGCCTTGTCGAGGTTGCGGCTGAGGAAGAACCCGAGCAGCGACGCGATCAGCACCGCCGCGCCCGTCGAGATGTAGAAGAACGACGAGTACCGGCCGCGATGGCTCGGCGCGGCGATCTCCCCGAGGTAGGCCGACGCGTTGGACACCTCGCCGCCCAGCGCCATGCCCTGCGCGACGCGAGCGAGCACCAGCAGCGCCGGTGAGAGCCAGCCGACCTGCTCGAACGTCGGCAGCAGCCCGATCACCACCGAACCACCGGACATCAACGCGATCGTCAGCAGCATCGCGGTGCGGCGGCCCTTCAGGTCAGCGAACCGGCCGAGCAGGTAGCCACCGAGCGGGCGGAAGAAGAACGCGAGCGCGAACGTGGCGAACGTGCTCAGCAGCGCCGCGGCCTCGTTGCCGCTGGGGAAGATCTGGGTGGCGAAGTAAATGCTGAACGCCGTGTAGATGCCCCAGTCGTACCACTCAACGGCGTTGCCGGCGGAGGCCGCGACCAGCTTGCGCACGGGCAGTCGATGCGTTTCCGAAGTAACCGCCATAGAGGCACCCAATCACATACGGCGACGAATCGGAGCGTACGTCTCAACTGGTTCATTGGTTAGGAAGTCAACGATCATCGCGTTGCACAGCGCGGGTTTCTCGTGCAACAGGCCGTGCGACGTGCCGGGAACAACGGCCCGTTCGGCGTTCGGGAGCGCCCGGTACATGGCCGTGGCGTGCTCCAGCGTCACCTCGTCGTCATCGCCGATCATGATCAGGGTGCGGTTGGGCAACGTCGCCAGGTCCTGTTCGGTCAGCGCGGGCGAACGGTGGTGCATGGGCGTGAGCTCCGTCGCCGGATCCCAGCCGTTGTGGTGGAACACGCCGCACACGACCACGAGTCGTTGCACGAGATCGGGTCTGAGCACGGCGGTCAGCAACGCGACCGTGGCGCCGTCGCTGCACCCGAGCAGGTGCGCGGGCCCAGGCCTGTTCCAGGACCTCGGGCGTTCACTCCGATGAGTGAACCTCGTCCCGATTCACGCCTGGAGGCCTCTAGTAGATGTCACGAAATCATGGTCATCTTCCTCGCGACGAGAGGAAGGAGCGCACGGGCGAGCATCTGCGGGGCTACCTTTCTCATCGGGCCATACTGATCAGCGTGCGTTCAATTGGTTTGGTGACGTTGGTGGTCCGCGACTACGACGAGGCGATCCGCTTCTACGTGGAGGGGCTCGGGTTCACGCTGGTCGAGGACACGCCGCAGGGTGACAAGCGTTGGGTCGTGGTGTCGGCGGGGGAGGGGGCGTCGCTGCTGCTGGCACAGGCCGACACGAGCGAGCAGTCCGCACGAGTCGGTGACCAGACCGGCGGCCGCGTCGGTTTCTTCCTCAACACCGACGACTTCGACCGCGACCACGCGCGCATGACCGCGTTCGGCGTGCGCTTCCTGGAGACGCCGCGCGACGAGGTCTACGGCCGCGTGGCCGTGTTCGAGGACCTCTACGGCAACCGCTGGGACCTGCTTCAGCCCGCCCGCGCCTGACCGGGGGAGACTCCGACGATCCGCTTGAACGCCCGGCTGAACGCGGCCTCCGACTCGTAACCGAGGCCGCGCGCGATTTCGCTGACAGTCGTGTCGCGGTCCTTGAGGCGGTTCATCGCGACGTGCATGCGCCACCGCGTGACGTACCGCATCGCCGGTTCGCCGACCAGGTCCGTGAACCGTGCCGCGAACGCCGAGCGGGACATCGCGGTCTGGTGCGCGAGGCGTTCGACGGTCCACGGCTGCGCGGGGTCGCGGTGGATCAACGCCAGCGCCTGCCCGATCTGCTGGTCCTGCAACGCACCCAGCCAACCCGTGCGCGCCGCCGGGTCGTTGGCCAGCCACGAGCGGATCGTCTGGATCACCAGCACGTCCGCGAGCCGGGTGATGACCGCTTCGCCGCCGGGGCGCAGGGTCCTCGCCTCGGCGGCCATCAGGTCGATCGTGGCGCGCATGTCGTCGGCGCGGCGCACGTACACCACGTGCGGCAACACGTTGACGAGGTGCTTCGCCGCCGGATGGTCGAACTTCACCGCACCACACACGAGATGCGTCACGGCACCACCACCGCCGTGCCGCAGGATCGCGTAGTTGTCCGTTTCGAACGTGTGCGGCAATGTCGTGACGACCGGCGAATCCGTGTCGCCGTGGAAGAGCCGGTGGCCCTGCCCGCCGGGAACCAGCAGCACGTCGCCGGGTTCGAGCGTCGTGATCTCGCCGTCCACCTCGATGTCGCAACGGCCGCTGGTGAGCACGTGGAACCACAGGCAGTCGGCCATGTCGGGCATCGTGAGCCCCCACGGCTCGGTGAGCTCGTTCCGGCAGTAGAAGGTGCCGGACATCCGCAGCAGGTGCAGTGCCTCGCCCAACGCGTCCGTCATGCCCACCAGTCTGGACGAACGAGCAAGCGCACGCGATGAAATGTCATTGAGAGTCCGGCGCTGACCAGACACAGTGAGCGCCATGGGGATTATCACGCTGATCGCAGTCGCCGCGTCCGGCCTGATGGCCGGCTTGTTCTTCGCGTTCTCCACCGCCGTCATGCCGGGCCTCGCCGACCTGCCCGCAGAGCAGGCTCGCGGAGCCATGCGCCGGATCAACGTGCGCATCCAGAACCCGTTGTTCCTGCTGGTGTTCCTCGGCACCGCCGTCCTGTGCGGCATCGAGGTCTTCCAGGGCAGGATCGCCGGCGGCCTGCTCTACATCGTCGGCTGCTTCGTGCTGACGATGGCTGTCAACGTGCCGATGAACAACCGCCTCGAACGGACCGACGACGCCTACTGGCCCGAGTACCTGCGCAAGTGGACGCTCTGGAACCACGTCCGCGCCGTCGCCTGCCTCGCCTCGGCGGTCACCCTGCTGCTCGGATTCTGAGGCCGTGCTTCGGGCGCATCGCGGCAACGCTGGTAGGCGTGATGCGCTGGGGAAGCAGCTCCGGTTTCGGCCGCTGCAACAACGCTTTCAGCATCACGGTCAGCTCCGTGGTGGCAAGCCCGGCGCCGATGCACCGGTGCGGCCCACCACCGAACGGCAGGAACTCGTGCGGCGCCGGCTTGCGCTCCCACCGGTCCGGGTCGAACCGCAGCGGATCCGGCCACACCTCGGCCAGCCGATGCGTGACATACGGGCTGTACAGCAAGAACGTGCCCTGCTTGATCTTCTTCCCGGCGAACTCGAACGACTGTGCCGCCACCCGAGCCGAGACCACCGCGGGCGGATACAGCCTCAACGTCTCGTTGACGACGTTGGCCAGGTAGTCGTCGTCCTCCTGCGCGCGTTCCCAAACCCCGTTGTGCCGCAACAGGTTGAACACCGACCACGCCATCGCGCCACTGGTCGTCTCATAACCGGCCGCGATCAGCGTGACCACCTGATCGCGCACCTCGAGATCACTCAGCCCGTCGCTCTGCACAAGAGAGGTGAGCACGTCTCCAGCCGTGTTGCCCTGACGTGTCTCCTCAATCGCCTTGTAAACCCGCGCGTCAACAGCCCTGCGCGCCCTCATCGCGTTGCGCCACGCCGGCGCCTTCATCGTGCGCAACAACGTGACCACCGCCGGGTTGCGATCGATCAGGTTGATCAGCAACTGCAGGTGCGCCCCGAAGAACTCCGCGTCCTGCGCCAGCTTCTCGCCGAACAACGCCTGAATCGTGCTGCGCCGAATGGCCCGCCGGAACTCCTGATAGACGTCAACCGTCTGGCCAGGCCGCCAAGCGTCAAGCGTCTCCTCCGCATTGGCCCGCATGACCGGCACGTAGCCGGCGATCTGCCGATGCACCAACGCAGGCTGCACGAGCCGGCGCCGCCGCTTGTGGTCCTCCCCGTCGCTGACGATCAACGACGTGGGCCCGTCCACCGGCACCAACGACTGGAACGCCCGCTCCACCTCGAACAACTCGGAGTTGGCGAACACGAACCGATTCGCCTCCGCCCCGAGCAGGTAGGTGTACGGCCCCATCCGCACCACCGGCCCGAACCTCCGGTACAGGGCGCCGAGAAGGTCGGCCTGCCGGAACCGCACGACGTCCGGAATCATGACCACGACAGTGCCACACCGCACCGCGCGACGGCCCGCGATGCCGGTCCGGGTTTCAGTTCGTCACGGCCAGTGCGAACGGCAGCACCGCGGGCACCCCGTCCTTCCGGAGCATCCGAGCCGCCACCGTCATCGTCCACCCGGTGTCGATGTGGTCGTCGATCAGCAGCACCGGACCGTCCACACCGGACACATCCGGTGTCTCACCTGTCCGCACGAGCCCCGCCAGGCGTTGCGCGCTGTTGGCTCGGTGCGTCGACTCGCCGAGCCACACCGTGCCGAGGAAGGGCAGCCGGCCGATGGACGCGATCTGCTGGCCGAAGCTGCCGACCAGTGTCGGGCGCCTGCGGGAACCGACCGTCACGACGCCTACCGGGCGCTCGTCCCAGCCCCACGCCGTCAGCACCTTCACGCAGGCCGCGAACACGTCCTCCGGGATCTCGCGGTCGGCGCCGTCGGCGAGCAGGTCGCGCAGCCGGGTGCCCCAGCCGATGTCGGTGAGGCGGCCGAGTGCCCTGCCTGTCGCCGCGATCTCCGTCGGCGGGATCTTG
This sequence comes from Lentzea sp. NPDC054927, assembly GCF_053610285.1. NCBI lineage: Bacteria > Bacillati > Actinomycetota > Actinomycetes > Pseudonocardiales > Pseudonocardiaceae > Lentzea > Lentzea sp. NPDC054927. Next base: position 24,548 of record NZ_JBSGXZ010000058.1, on the reverse strand, counting down.
CCGGACAGCGGCACGCCGATCGCGGACATGCCGGTCGGCCACATCTTGCGCGGGGCCACGTCCAGGCCGGGGCGCAGCAGGCGTTCGCGAGCCGCACCCGCGGCGGTCTCGGACACCTCGACCGACAGACGTTCGCCGGTGCAGTTGTCGCAGCGGCCGCAGTCGTGGGAGGTCGGGTCGTCCAGCTGGTCCTGCAGGAACTTCATCCGGCAGCCCGGCGTGCGCTGGTACTCGATCATCACCTGCTGTTCGGCCTTACGCGCTTCCGCGATGCGCGCATAGCGTTCGCCGTCGTACTCCCACGGCCGTCCGGTGGATTCCCAGCCGCCGCGCACCCGCCGGACCGCGCCGTCGACGTCCAGCACCTTCAGCACTACCTCGAGCCTGCTGCGGGACAGCTCGACCATCGGTTCCAGCGCCGCCGTCGAGAGGGGTTTGCTCGCTCCGTCGAGTGCGGACAGCACCTGCCGCACCACCACCTCGGCCGGGAAGGCCAAGGACGCGAAGTACGCCCAGATGTCCCGGTCCTCATGGCCCGGCAGCAGGATCACCTCGGCGCGCTCGACGCCGCGGCCCGCCCGGCCGATCTGCTGGTAGTAGGCGATCGGGGAGGAAGGCGCGCCCACGTGGACCACAAAGCCCAGGTCCGGCTTGTCGAAGCCCATGCCGAGCGCGGAGGTGGCGACCAGCGCCTTCACCCGGTTGTTCAGCAGGTCTTCTTCGGCACGCTCGCGTTCGGCGGGCTCGGTCTTGCCGGAGTAGGCGGCCACCGCGAAGCCCCGGTCGGACAGGAACGCCGCGATGTCGTCCGCCGCGGCGACGGTGAGCGTGTAGATGATCCCGGAGCCCGGCAGGCGGGTGAGCTGTTCCGCGAGCCAGCCCAGACGGGACTCGGCGGTCGGCAGCAGCGCGACGTTCAACCGCAGGCTGTCGCGGTCGAGAGGTCCGCGCAGGACCAGCGTGCCCTCGTCGGCACCGAGGCCCAGCTGCTCGGTGACGTCGTGCACCACCCGGTCGTTGGCCGTCGCCGTGGTCGCCAGCACCGGCACGCCCGGCGGTAGTTCGGTCAGCAACGTTCGCAGCCTGCGGTAGTCCGGGCGGAAGTCGTGACCCCAGTCCGAGATGCAGTGCGCCTCGTCGACGACGAGCATGCCCGCGGACGCCGTCAGGGAGGGGAGCACGGTGTCGCGGAAGTCGGGGTTGTTCAGCCGTTCCGGACTCACCAGGAGCACGTCGACGTCGCCCGCGGCGACCTGCTCCTGCACGGCGTCCCACTCGTCGGTGTTCGCCGAGTTGATGGTGACCGCGTGCACGCCTGCTCGTGCCGCTGCGTCGACCTGGTTGCGCATCAACGCGAGCAACGGCGAGACGATGACCGTGGGGCCCTCGCCGAGTTCGCGCAGCAACGCCGTCGCGATGAAGTAGACGGCCGACTTGCCCCAGCCGGTGCGTTGCACGACCAGAGCTCTCCGGCGGCCGGCCACGAGGGCGTGGATCGCGGCCCACTGGTCGTCGCGCAGCACCGCCTCCGGGCCCGCCAGTGCCCGGAGCCGTTCGTCGGCCAGTTCCCGCAACGCGATCTCGTCCACGTGGAGCAGCATGCCAGGCGGGTCTGACAGTGTTCATTGCCGCTGCTCCGCAGACGGCGGCGAGTTCGTCTGGAAGTCGGTCGTCCGGCCGAATCGCTCGCACCGAATTGGGCTTCGCCGAATTCGGCGCGAGCGGTTGACCGGACGACCGACACGAACTCGCGGGCCGCGGGAAACCCGTTCTCGGTATCCAGCCGACCGACGCGAACTCGCGAGGCCTCAAACCGTTTTCTGGTGCCCAACCGCAGGTCGTAAGCTGTGTGACGTGACTGATGACCTGCGCGACCAGGTGCACGCCGCAGCCCGCCGCGCCCGCGTCGCCGCCGACGAACTCGTCCTCGCCACCCGTGAGCGCAAGGACACCGCGCTGCACGAGATGGCCGCCGCGCTCCGCCAGCGCGCACCGGAGATCATCGAGGCCAACAAGAAGGACCTCGAAGCGGGCAAGGCCGCCGGACTCCCGGACGGCATCCTGGACCGTCTCGCGCTCAACGAAGCCCGCATCGAAGGCGTGGCCAAGGGCCTGGAAACCGTTGCGGGACAGGCTGATCCGGTCGGCGAGGTGCTGCGCGGCGGCATCCTCCCGAACGGACTGGAGATCAAGCAGATCCGCGTCCCGATGGGCGTCGTCGGCATGGTCTACGAGGCCCGCCCGAACGTGACGGTCGACGCCGCCGGTCTCGCGCTGAAGTCGGGCAACGCCGCGCTGCTGCGGGGCTCCTCGACCGCCGAGCACTCCAACACCACGCTCGTCGCCGTGCTGCGCGACGCACTCGAAAGTGTGAACTTGCCGGCCGACTGCGTGCAGTTGCTGCCGTGCCACGACCGCGCGTCCGTCACGCACCTCATCACCGCGCGTGGCCTGGTGGACCTGGTGATCCCGCGTGGTGGAGCGGGACTGATCAACGCGGTCGTCGAGCAGGCGACGGTTCCCACGATCGAGACCGGTGTCGGCAACTGCCACGTCTACGTGGACGCGCACGCCGACCTCGACATGGCCGAGGCCATCGTCCTCAACGCCAAGACGCGACGCACGAGCGTGTGCAACGCAGCGGAATCCCTTCTGGTGCACAAGGACGTTGCCGCGGAGTTCGTCCCGCGCATCACCAAGGCGTTGCAGCAGGAGAGCGTGACCATCCACGGCGACGAGCAGTTCGCCCAGCAGCCCGACGTCGTCACGGCCAACGACGACGACTGGGGCACCGAGTACCTGAGCCTCGACATCGCCGCGAAGGTCGTCGACTCCCTCGATGACGCGGTGAAGCACATCGCGACGTACGGCTCCGGCCACAGCGAGGCCATCGTGACGAACGACGTTGCGGCAGCACGGAAGTTCACCACGCGTGTGGACGCGGCAGCCGTGTTCGTCAACGCCTCCACGGCGTTCACCGACGGCGCCGAGTTCGGCATGGGCGCGGAGATCGGCATCTCCACGCAGAAGCTGCACGCACGCGGACCGATGGGCCTATCCGAGCTGACGTCCTCGAAATGGGTCGTCTGGGGCGAAGGCCACACACGTCCGAAGGCGTAGCTCTACCTTCGGAGACATGGCTCCCACCTACCCGTTCTCCGAACCTGACGGCCTGGCCCTCGATCCGACCTACGAACGTCTACGGCGTGACGAACCCGTCTCGCGCGTGACGTACCCGTACGGCGGCGAGGGCTGGCTCGTCACGTCTTACGAAGAGACGAAGTTCGTCCTGGGCGACCCGAGGTTCAGCCGAGCGCGAACGGTCAACCAGGACGTGCCGAGGATGCAGCCCCTCATCGCACCAGGCGGGTCCATCCTCACGCACGACGGCGCGGACCACTCGCGCATGCGCCGCCTGGTGTCCAAGGCGTTCACGGTCCGGCGGATCGAGGAACTGCGGCCGCGCGCCCAGCAGATCACCGACGACCTGCTCGACCGGCTGGACAACCCCGGCGACCTGGTCGAGGGCTTCACCATGCCGTTCCCGATCACGGTCATCTGCGAACTGCTGGGCGTGCCGTTCGAGGACCGCGCCGACTTCCGCACGTGGTCGAACCAGGTGCTGTCCACGGTCGGCGGCTACACGCCTGAAGAGGCGATGCACGGCATGATGAAGCTGCACGCCTACTTCGTCGACCTCGTCGCCAAACGCCGTGCGCATCCCACGGACGATCTGATCAGCGCGCTTGTTGCCGCGCGTGACAACGACGACCGGCTGAGCGAGGACGAACTCGTCCGTTTCGGCATCACGTTGTTGGTCGCAGGACACGAGACGACGGCGAACATGCTCGCCAACAGCGTTGTGACGTTGTTCGAGCGCCCAGACGCCATGAAGCGCCTGCGTGAGGACCCCGGCACGCTGCCGAACGCCATCGAGGAGTTGCTGCGGTTCATCCCGCTGGGCAGCGGCGCCGGCTTCACCCGCATCGCGACCGAGGACGTCCAGGTCGGCAACGCGCTGGTGAAGGAGGGTGACGCCGTGCTGGTGGTCGTGTCGTCGGCGAACCACGACGAGTCGATGTACCCCAACAGCGCGGAACTGGACATCGAGCGCGAGGTGGGCCAGCACCTGCAGTTCGGGCACGGCATCCACTTCTGCCTCGGCTCCCAGCTCGCCAGGATGGAACTGCAGGTCGCGCTGGGGACGTTGCTGCGCAGGATGCCCGATCTGCGGCTCGCGGAACCCGTCGAGTTCCGCAAGGGATCGCTGGTCAGGGGCCCTTTGAGGCTCGTCGTGGCCTGGTGAGAAAAATCTTGGCCGAACCGCGTAATGGTGCACGGGCGGGTGCGTTCCTCCAGTACGCGGCTCTGCTTCGGGGTGGGCCGCGACCCGAACGGCCCGTCCTCCCCCTGGGCCGTGCGGTGTGATCAGCACGACCGGCGTCGGGCCACGGGAGCGGCCCCACGCCGGTCTACGCTGTTTTGATGCGCATCGGCGTCATGGGTGGCACGTTCGATCCCATTCACCACGGCCACCTGGTGGCCGCCAGCGAGGTGCAAGCCAGGTTCGACCTGGACCGCGTGATCTTCGTGCCGACGGGTCAGCCCTGGCAGAAGGCGTCGCGCGAGGTCTCACCGGCGGAGGACCGCTATCTGATGACGGTCATCGCCACCGCCTCCAACCCCAGGTTCTCGGTCAGCAGGGTCGACATCGACCGCGACGGCCCCACCTACACCGTGGACACGCTCTCAGACCTCAAGAAGCAGTACCCGGACGCCGACCTGTTCTTCATCACCGGCGCCGACGCGCTGGAGCAGATCCTGTCCTGGAAGCGCGCCGCGGATGCGTTCGAGCTGGCCCACTTCATCGGAGTCACCCGGCCGGGTTACACGCTCGACGACCACCACCTGCCACCGGGTTCCGTGTCGCGCGTCGAGATCCCGGCCATGGCCATTTCGTCAACTGACTGCCGTGCCCGAACGGCTTCAGGTCAACCCGTTTGGTACCTCGTCCCCGACGGGGTCGTCCAATACATCGCGAAAACGGGCTTGTACTCCGAGTCGTAACCACGTTCGAGTGGATTTTGCGTGCATCCGTGGTCCCGGGGAGCAACAATCATCGGGTTGTTGCTGGTTCGTGGAAGGCAAGACTTTGGCTACAGGCACCGTGAAGTGGTTCAACGCCGAGAAGGGCTTCGGCTTCATCGCCCCCGACGACGGCTCGGCTGACGTCTTCGTGCACTACTCGGAGATCCAGTCCAAGGGTTTCCGTTCGCTCGAGGAGAACCAGAAGGTCGAGTTCGAGGTCGGTCAGGGTCAGAAGGGGCCGCAGGCCCAGCAGGTTCGCCCGATCTAAGCTTCGGCACAGGTGAAGGCCACCTCAGGGCGCTGAGGTGGCCTTCGTCATGCGTGCGTGTGAAGTACCCGTTGGCGCGCGCCGGTACCCTCAGTAACTCGTGTGGGCGTATCGACGCCTGCCGGAAGTCAGAGGAGTGACGTGGCAGCCACCGACGAGGCACGACGGCTGGCGCTGGTCGCGGCGAACGCAGCGGCCGACAAGAAGGCGCACGACGTGACGGTGCTCGACGTCTCCGACCAGCTCGTGATCACTGATGTGTTCGTGATCGCGTCCGCTCCCAACGAGCGGCAGGTCGGCGCGATCGTCGACAACATCGAGGAGAAGCTGCGGGAGGCCGGTACGAAGCCGGTGCGCCGCGAAGGAGCCCGCGAGGGCCGGTGGGTGCTGCTGGACTTCGTCGACGTCGTGGTGCACGTGCAGCACGTCGAGGAGCGCAGCTTCTACGGCCTGGAGCGGCTGTGGAAGGACTGCCCGCGCATCGAGTTCGAAGCGGACGTTCCCGCCGACTCCACGGCTGAATGAGGTAGCTGATGGCCCTGAGCCGGCTCGTGCTGTGGCGGCACGGTGAGACCGACTACAACGCGACAGGTCGCCTGCAGGGTCATCTGGACTCGGCGCTCACCGAGACCGGCTTGAACCAGGCGAGGTTCGCCGTGCCGGTGCTCGCCGGGTTCGAACCGGAGATCGTGGTCGCCTCCGACCTGCAACGCGCGCGCGACACCGCGCGCGTTTTCACGACGTCCGCGGACGTCCCGTTGCGGATCGACGAACGGCTGCGCGAGACCCATCTGGGCAAGTGGCAGGGCCTGACCACCGCCGAGGTGGACCAGGAGTGGCCGGGTGCGGTCACGGTGTGGCGCACCGACCCGACCTACACGCCGCCGGACGGTGAGTCGCGGGTCGAGGTGGCCGAGCGGGCCATCCAGGTCGTTCGCGAAGTGGACGCGGAGTTCTCCGAGACCGTCCTGCTGTGCGCGCACGGTGGCCTGATCAGTGCTCTGACCGGGCGACTGCTCGACCTGCCGGTGGAGAACTGGTCGCAGCTCGGTGGCATCTCGAACTGCCACTGGACGGTGTTCACGCGGCGCAACGACCGTTGGCGGCTGTCGTCGTACAACGCGGGCACCACGCGTTGAGACTGCTCGTCCTCGGGGACTCGCTGTCGTTCTTCGGCCCCGGTGGGCCTCTGCCTGCTGATCACCCGCGGTTGTGGCACAACATCTGTGCCGCTTCCCTGGGTGGCTCGGCGGAGCTGGCGGCCGGGTTCGGGTGGACGGCCCGGGACGCCTGGTGGGCGTTGACGGGGGATCCGCGGATCTGGTCGTTGCTCCCTCGCACCGACGTTCTGGTGTTCGCGGTGGGCAGCATGGACACGTTGCCCTCGCCGTTGCCCACGTACCTGCGTGAGGGGCTGCGTTATGTGCGGCCGGACTGGTTGCGGCGTTGGGTGCGCAAGGGCTACACGGCGGCTCAGCCTCGGTTAGCGCCTTACGCGCGCGTTGCGTTGCCTCCTGCGTTGACCGCGCGGTATCTGCGCGACTCGCTGCAGTCGATCCGCAATCTCGAGTACACGATGCCGGCGGTCGGGATCGTGCCGTCGGTGCATCGGGCGCCTTCGTACGGGTTCGTGCACGGCGGGCACGCGGCTGCGGTTGCCGCTGTGCGTGGGTGGGCCTCAGATGCGGGTGTGCCGCTGGTGGACCTGCCGGCCGTGATCGGGGAGCACGTGCGGTCCGGCGCCGGAAATCCGGACGGGATGCATTGGGGCTGGGAGGGGCACGAGCTGGTGGGTGAGGCGATGGCCGCCTTGATCTCGTCCGTGGCGTTGAGTCCCTCGGAGGAGTGAGCCCCGTAGGCTCGTCGCTCGTGCGCATCACCATCGTCACCGACTCCACGGCATACCTGCCCGAGGGGTTCGCGAAGCGCCATTCGATCACCGTGGTGCCGCTGCACGTCGCGGTGGACGGTGCCGGACGCCTCGACGGCGTCGACTTCGGTCCCTTCGAACTGGCCGGTGCCCTCGCAGAGCACCGCCGGGTGACCACATCGCGTCCCACCCCTGGCGAGATGGCCTCCGTGTATCGCGAGGTGCTGTCGTCGTCGGATGCGGTCGTGTCCCTGCACCTCTCTCGTGAGCTGTCTGGGACCTGGGAGGCCGCACGGCTGGCGGCTGAGGAGATCGACTCTTCTCGTATCCGCGTGGTGGACTCGCGCTCCACGGGCATGGGGCTCGGGTTCGCGGTCTTGCGCGCGTGTGCGGCCGTTGCTGCCGGGCGCTCGCACGCCGAGGTGGAGGACGCCGCCACTTCCGCGGCTCAGCAGACCCGAATGTTCTTCTGCCTCGAGACGCTGGAGCACCTGCGCCGGGGCGGCCGAATCGGTACGGCGGCGGCTCTGGTGGGGACCGCGCTGGCCGTGAAACCGTTGCTGCACATGGACGACGGCCGGATCGTGCCGCTGGAGAAGGTGCGCACGATGAGCCGCGCCGTTGGCCGTCTGGTCGACCTGGCGGCGGCCGCGGCGGGCGACGGACCGGTCGGCCTGGCCGTGCACCACCTCGCCGCTCCCGAACGCGCCGCCGAACTCGCGACCCGGCTGGACGAACGCCTGCCCGGCTCGACGGGATGCGTGATCTCCGAGGTGGGCGCGGTGATCGGCGCACACACGGGCCCAGGCGTGCTGGGCGTGGTGGTGCTGCCGGGAGGACCCGACAGTCTCCCATAGACCCCCGACAATTCCCCGTCTCCGAGGCGCGAGTGATCGCGACCTGTCCACAACCCGCGAGTAATCCACAGCCCCGGAGTTCACCCCACCTCCCCACCCGCCCCGCTCCGTAACGTCGCCCGCATGTTCCCCCGCCCCCATCCGGACGACCGCCCGAGTGAACGTCTGGCCGCCCTGGCCGAAAAGGCGCGAGCCGACCCGACCCTGGTCTTCGCGCGTTCAGAGGACTCGGACGAACACGGCCCACCCCGCCGCCGCTTCCGCCTGCCCCACCTCCCACGCCGAGGCCTGCTGGCCTTCGGCATAGCCATCGCCTGCACCGTGATCGGCCTGGGCAGCTGGTGGCAGAGCCCCGCCGCCGAACCCGCTCCAGACCTCGCCCTGGTGAGCACCTCGGCCCCGGCCCCAGAACTCGTCGTGAACGTGATCGGCGAGGTGGCCACCCCAGGCCTGGTGACGGTGACCTCAGGCGCCCGCGTGGCCGACGCCCTCCGCCTGGCCGGAGGCGTGAAGCCGAACACGAACCTCCACAACCTGAACCTGGCCCGCAAACTCACCGACGGCGAACAACTGGCCGTGGGCATCCCACCCCCACCCGCCGGCGCCGCCGCGGCCGTTCCGTCCAAGTTGGACCTGAACTCCGCCACCGCCACCGAACTGGACAGCCTCCCCGGCGTAGGCCCGGTGACGGCTCAGCGCATCGTCGACCACCGCACCCGCAAAGGCCCCTTCGCCTCAGTCGACCAACTCCGCGAGGTGGAAGGCATAGGCGACTCGAAACTCGCCAAGCTGGCCGACCTGGTGCACACATGACCCTCGCCACCGCAGCCCTGGCCCTCTACCACCGCACCAAAGCCCAGTACCTCCAACTAACCCACTCCACACCCCTCCTCCCGCCCGACCACAACCACCTCCAACACCCGCTCGCCATCACCTTCCAGACCCACCGCACCACCACCCACCGCCGTCGCCCGCGCCGACTGACCAAAGCCATCCGCCACCTGCTGACCGCCTACCAACCAGCCCCGCTCCCACCACCAAGCCCCGCCCCACGCACCCCGAAGCCGCCGCCCTGCCGCCTCTGCGCAGCCACCACCCAGCCCGCACCCACCCGCCGCTGCAGCTGATCCACACCCCGCCGCCTGTGCGCGGCAACAACCCAGCCCTCATCCCTCTCAGTCCCGCCCACCGACAGGAGCCCGTCATGCGGTCCGTCCGCATCACCCGACGAGCCATCGCTGCCCGGCCGATCGCCAACTCCCGCAGCCGCGCGCCACAGCCCGGCGTCGACACCACGTGGCACCGCCCCACAGCCAGGCTTCCTCTCGTCCGGCCAGAAGCCACAGCACTCCGGCATCCCACCCCGAACCCCCGACGGCCACCCCACCCGCGCCAAGGCAGCCCCACCCGTGACCCCCGGCCTCCCAGCGAGCGGAGGCAACGGTGGCCCGCAAACGCCCGATAACCCAGGACTACCGCCTGGTCCCAGCCGCAGCCGCAGTCTGGACAACCGCCATCGCCGGTCTCTTTCTGAGCTGGCAAGCCGCGGTCGTCACCGGCCTGGCGGCAGGAGCCATCGGCCTCGCAGCATGGCGAAGAGCCTGGTGGACCAGAACCTGCGCGATAGCCCTCCTGATCTCCGGACCGGTAGCGGCAGCCTGGGTGGGCGGCCACGTCCTGCGAGCCGAAACCCACCCCCTCCGCCTCGCCGCCGACGAAGGCAAAGCCACCAGCCTCACCGTCGAACTCACCTCCAGACCCAAAGGCATCCGGGCTGCGGGCTTCGGCGGTCACCAGGCAGGCATCGACAACGTCGTGATCACGGCCGAAGCGAACGGCGCCCAGCTGGTGCTGTTCGCTCCCAAGGACAAGTGGCGAGACCTGTTGCCAGGCCAGAAGGTCACGGTCAAGGGCAACCTCGCGCCACCTCGAGGCGGCGACCTGGCGTCGGCGCTGCTGAGGGTCCGCGGCCCGCCGATCGACCCGCGACCACCTCCGGCCTGGCAGAGCTGGGCGGACGACCTCCGCGACTGCCTGGCTCGGGCCAGCAAGGTCCTCGACGACGAGGAAGCCGGGCTGCTGCCGGCACTCGTGGTGGGCGACACCGAGCAGATGGTGCCGCGCATCGTGGACGAGTTCCGGACCGCGGGCCTCGCTCACCTGCTCGCGGTGAGCGGCGCGAACCTGGCGATTGTGTGTGGCGCGGTCTACCTGCTGTTGCGGCGGTTCGGACCGCGTCAGGCGGCCGTCGCGGCGATGGTGGCGCTGGTCGGGTTCGTGATTCTGGCCGGGCCCGAGCCCAGTGTGCTGAGGGCCGCGGTCATGGGTGCCGTCGCGCTGCTGGCGTTGGTGCTGGGCCGGGAACGGTCCGCGGTGCCTAGTCTCGCGACCGCCGTGCTCGTGCTGGTTCTGATCGATCCGGCACTGGGCGGCGATCCGGGGTTCGCGTTGTCGGTCGTGGCGACGGCGGCGTTGGTGCTCGTTGCGCCGAGGTGGGCGCGGGCGCTCAAGCAGCGCGGTGTGCCCAACGGGTTGGCCGAGGCGATCGTGGTGCCCACGGCCGCGAGTCTTGCCACGGCACCGGTGGTGGCGGGGCTGTCCGGGCAGGTGAGCCTGGTTTCGGTGGTGGCCAACCTGGTCGCCGGGCCGGTGGTCGCGCCGGCGACGGTGCTGGGTGTCCTCACGGCGGTTGTCGCGCCGTTCTGGCCCGGTGCGGCCGAACTGATCACCCACGTCGCCGGGCCCGCCGTGACCTGGCTGATCCAGGTCGGGCGACAGGCGGCGACCGTGCCCGGCGCGGCGGTCGGCTGGCCCAAGGGCTGGGCCGGGGCGTTCGTGCTGACCGCGGTGGTGGCGGTGGTCATCACGTTGCTGCGCCTCAAGAAGACGCGGACGTTGGTCGTCGCGGTGCTCGTCGGCGGGTTCGTCGTGCTGGTGCCGCTCAAAATCGCCGCGCCGGCCTGGCCGCCGGACGGCTGGACGGTCGTCAGTTGCGATGTGGGCCAGGGCGACGCGCTGGTCCTCGCGACGGACGATGCCGACAGCGCGGTCGTGGTCGACACCGGGCCCGATCCCGGTGCGGTCGACCGGTGCCTGAAGACGTTGGGAATCAAGAGGATTCCGCTGGTCGTGCTCACTCACCTCCACGCGGATCACGTAGGAGGCCTCGAAGCGGTGCTCACCGGGCGTGCGGTGGGCGCGGTGGCGACAGGCCCGCTCAAGGAGCCCGCGTGGGCGTGGAGGGAGGTCAACGAGCAGGCCCGCAGGAACGGCGTGCGCGTCACAGAACCGAAGGCAGGCGAACGATTTTCCTTGCCCGGACTGGAGTTGGAGGTGCTGGGCCCACGACGGCCGCCGACCCCGGGAGACGCGAACACGACGGTGAACGACTACTCGCTCGTGCTCAAGGCCCACACGAAAGCAGGCCGGGTGCTGCTTACCGGTGATGTCGAACTGGCCGGCCAGTCGGCGTTGCTGGGGGAGCGGGACCTCGCGGCCGAGGTGCTCAAAGTGCCGCACCACGGCTCGCGGTACTCGCTGCCCGCGTTCCTCAAAGCCGTGCGGCCGCGGGTGGCGTTGGTGAGCGTCGGCATGGGCAACAGATACGGGCACCCGAGCCCGCAGGTGATCGACATGTTGCGGGCGGGAGGTGCGCTGGTGTTGCGCACGGACCAGGACGGAGACCTGGCGGTGTTGCCAGGAAACCGAATCGTACGAAGGAGAAGAGATGGACGACGTCTGGATCAGGCTGTTCAACGCGCGCTACCCGATCCCCGGTGGCACACCAGGGCTCGCGTGGGCGCTGTGGCAGATGAACTACTCCGCTTCGCCATGGCCGCACGACGAGCTAAAACCCGATTTCGGTTACTACATCTGCGAAACGCTAGAGGACGGCACACGCGCCCTCACACACAAGGCGACGGCCACGCACGTGCTGCCGCCCACCAAGGCCACGACGCCGGAGGAGGCTTTCGCTCTCGTCTCGGAGTACGTGTTCGACGACGACCTGCGGATCGCGCCGCAGGACTGGAACGACTACCACTACAACGTGCTCAAGGCGGAAGCCCCGTGGCCGCAACGGATCGTGGCGTGGCGTGCGAACGTGCAGCCGGTCGGGCCACACGTGATGGAGGGCTTGCAACGGTTCCCGCGCACCGGCTGGGTCAAGACGGACGCGATCTCCGTGTGAGACAACGCGTTCAGTGGTGGTGATCGAGGAGACTGTCGGCCAGCGGCATGGAAAGGCGCATGGTTGCAGGCCACGGCGGGCGGTCTGGAGTCGATCCCCAGGTGAGGTGGACCTGAGCGAACCACGCAGGATCCTCCTCGACGCTGTACACCACCTCGTCGCAACGATCACAGCGAGCGATCGCGATGACCGTCTTGCCGAACAACGGGTGTCCGTCCGCGACTTCGGTTCGCAACTGGGTCTCCAACCCAGCCCTGGTTCCGCTGTCCGCGATAGCCGCCCACGGCTCCGGCAACGGTCGCAGCGTCGCGAAGACGTAGTCGTGTTCAGGGAGCGATCCGGCATCGGACCACGGGCCCGTGTCGCCTTCAGGTCGCCAGGCTGCGTGGCGGCCCGTTTCGCATCGCCGTAGCTCACGTATGTCCTTGCGGCGCGCGCGAAGAGGGTCGTCAGGCGACGCTTGGCGGACGGTCCGGCCGGTCAGCGGCGCGGAGCAGGTAGGGCACGAGTCCACGTCAGGAGCATGCCAGGAACCGAATCGTGACGGGGCCTCGATGACTGAGCACAACGCGGCTCGGGGACGCACGCGCGTCCCCGAGCCGGAGGGAGGTGATTAACCCAGTGCCTTGATGACGGCCTCGGCCGACGCCGGGACCGTCGCGCGCGGGCCGACCGTGTCGCCGAGCGCGTCGAGGGTCTTGAGGCCGTCGCCGGTGATCAGCAGCACGGTCTCGGCGTCCGGGTCGAGCTGGCCCGACTCGATCAGCTTCTTCGCCGTCGCCACGGTCACGCCGCCGGCGGTCTCGGCGAAGATGCCCTCGGTGCGGGCGAGGAGCTTGATGCCCTCGACGACCTCTTCGTCGGTCACGTCCTCGATGGCGCCGTTGGTGCGGCGCACCGCGTCGAGCACGTACGGGCCGTCGGCCGGGGCGCCGATCGCCAGCGAGCGGGCGATGGTGTCCGGGCGGACCGGGCGGATGACGTCGTGGCCTGCCTTGAACGCGGTGGAGATCGGGGAGCAGCCGGTGGCCTGCGCGCCGAACACCTTGTAGGGGCTGGCTTCCACGAGGTCCAGCTGGCCGAGTTCGCGGAACGACTTGTCGACCTTGGTGAGCTGCGAGCCGGAGGCGATCGGCACGACGATCTGGTCGGGCAGGCGCCAGCCGAGCTGTTCGGCGACCTCGTAGCCGAGCGTCTTCGAGCCCTCCGCGTAGTACGGGCGGACGTTGACGTTCACGAACGCCCAGTCCTCGTTCTCCGCGGCGAGTTCCTGGGCGAGGCGGTTCACGTCGTCGTAGTTGCCGTCGACGGCGATCAGGGCGCCTTCGTAGACGGCGCTCATCAGGATCTTGGCGCGCTCGAGATTGGAGGGAACGAGAACGACCGACTTCCAGCCCGCGCGGGCTGCGGCCGCGGCGACGGCGTTCGCCAGGTTGCCGGTGGACGGGCAGGCCAGCACCTTGAAGCCGAGTTCGCGGGCCGCGGCGAGCGCGACGCCGACCACGCGGTCCTTGAAGGAGTGGGTGGGGTTGCCGGTGTCGTCCTTCACCCAGATCTTGCGCACGCCCAGGGCCTTGGCGAGGTTGTGAGCCTCGACCAGGCGGGTGCCGCCGGGGTCGGTGTTCGGGTGCTGTTCCACAGTGGACGGAACGGGGAGGAGGCCGCGGTAGCGCCAGATGGACCTGGGGCCGGCTTCGATGTCCTCGCGCCGGATCTTCCCGAAGTCGTAGGCCACTTCCAGCGGCCCGAAACACTCGAGACAGGCGTACTCAGGAGCGAGAGGGGTTTCATTCCCACATTCCCGGCACAGCAGTGCCCGGGCAGGGCCGAGGTCGAACTTGGTGCTCGTGGGCACAGTGACAGCAGTCATCGCGAGGTATCTCCTCATCTTTCCCGCGAAATCGAACGGGTCGGAATTGGCACCGTGATCGTCTGCGCATGACTCTGTGCATGGCTCTGCACATAGCGCTGACGCCGGTTGCCGGGGCTTCGTCGGGCCGTTCCCTCTGCCCCTCTGGATGAGCGGTGTTCAGTTGTGGCTACCAAGCTACGGCACCGGTCCGTTGCTCAGCCACCGACGTCCACGATTCGAGACGTGGGAAGATGCGGAGCGTGAGCGCACCGGAGTCACTGCACCTCGTCATCGGCGAGGAGGAGTTGCTGGTCGAACGTGCTGTTCGGGCGGCTCTCGACGCAGCACGCAAGGTCGATCCGACCGCCGACCTGACCCGTGTCCAGGTGACTGATCTCACGGCCCCGGAGCTGGCCGAACTGGTGAGCCCGTCGCTGTTCGCGGAGGGTCGCGTGATCGTTCTGCAGAACACGCAGGACATCGGCAAGGAGGTCGCCGACACGGTGCTCTCCTACCTCAAGACGCCCGCGGACGGGGTCACGCTCGTCGTCCTGCACACGGGCGGTGGTCGCAGCAAGGCCGCCAAGGACCTGCCGGGACAACTGAAGAAGGCCGGTGCCGCGGTCACCGAGTGCGCCAAGATCACCAAGGCCGCTGAGCGCGAGGCGTTCGTGCGCAACGAGGTGCGGCAGGCGGGCGGCAAGATCGACTCCGAGGCCGTCGCCACGCTCATCGACGCCGTGGGCACGAACCTGCGTGAGCTCGCCGCGGCGTCGTCACAGCTCGTGTCGGACACCGACGGCAAGGTGACGGTCGACGAGATCCGCCGCTACCACCAGGGCAAGGCCGAGGTGACCGGGTTCGCGGTCGCCGAGAAGGCCGTGACCGGTGACCGGGCCGGCGCCATGGAGGCGTTGCGCTGGGCCATGCAGCTCGGCGTGCCGCACGTGCTGGTCGCGGACGCGCTGGCGGACGCGGTGCGGACGGTCGCGCGGGTGTCCGCTGTTGGCCGGGCCGACCCGTTCAGCCTGGCCGGCCCGCTCGGCATGCCGCCGTGGAAGATCAAGAAGGCGCAGGCCCAGGCCCGCGGCTGGGACCAGTCAGGGCTCGCCGACGCGATGCAGGTGGTCGCGGGGCTGAACGCGGACGTGAAGGGCGTGGCGGCCGATGCCGACTACGCGCTGGAGCGGGCCGTGCTCAGGATCGTCGCCGCGCACAGCCGCCGCTGATCCCCAGAAAGATCACTGGCGAGGGATCCCGATCAGGTACTGGGCTCCCGTGAAGCCGGGCACGACGCCGATCGTCCAGTTGAACGACTCGGAGTTGTCGAGGCCGTCGACCATCCGACGCAGTTCCGAGCGTCCGTACATGCGCAGGAACGACACGACGCTGTCGAAGAACATCATGAACGGCAGCACCGGCACCACGTAGGTCAGCGCCAGCCGCAGCAGATAGCGCGGCAGGGGATTGCGCTGGAACGGCGCCGACAGCAGCACGGCCAGCGTGGTGAAGAACGGGAAGGCCAGCACGTAGAGCCATGACCGTTTGGTGTCCACGACGACCATCGGCTGCCGGGTGTCGACGGCGTTCTGCAGCATCCGCCGGGCGAGCGGCGGCGGGAAGTGGTGAAAGGCGCCGTAGATCGTCCGCGTCCCCTCGACCGCGCAGTCGGTGGCGTCGACGGACGACGACACGTAGTCCACGGAACAGCACTCGTCGGGCAACAACCGCTGGTTCGAGGCCTGAACACGTTGGAACGCACGCACGTTCGGCACCAGGTCCGTCAGCGTCACGCGGGTGTGGACGCCCTCGCGGTGCAGCCGCCGCTGAATCAACGGCACCGGCCCGCCCGACCCCGCGCACAGGTCGACGATCCGATGATCGGCACCGGAACGCAGGGCCAGCGCCAACGGCTGGGAGTACTCCCGCGCGGCATCCGTCAGCCGGTAGATGAACGCGATGGACTCCGTGTGCAGCGTGCGCAAGACGGCCGGCGTGCCGTCGAGGTCGTGCAGCTCGACGAAGTCGATGCGCGGAAGCGATTCCATGACCCAATACCTACCGCGCCACCGAGACAGCGAAAAGGGCCCGCTCGACGAGGAGCGGGCCCTTCTCCAAAGCTCTACAGCGTGATCAGCCCTCGAGGGCGTTCACGCGCAGGGCCATCGCCGACTTCTTGTTGGCGGCCTGGTTGGCGTGGATGACGCCCTTGGTGGCGGCCTTGTCGAGCTTGCGGGACGCGTCCTGCAGCAGCTCCAGGGCCTTCGCCTTGTCACCGGCCTCGGCAGCCTCGCGGAACTTGCGGATGGCCGTCTTGAGGGACGACTTGACCGACTTGTTGCGAAGGCGAGCCTTCTCGTTGGTCTTGATCCGCTTGAGCTGGGACTTGATGTTCGCCATGCGACATCACCCTTCTTGTCGAAACCGGAGTTCGTGACGCGCTTTGTCGGCACCGGCCAGGGGCCGGCTCTCCTCCACGACGGAGTGCCGCGCATTCACGACGACGAAGGATATCAGGCCAGCTCAGCGCACCGTGAAGGCGGCCTTCTCGGCACCCACCACGGCCTCGTAGTTGCCGCGCGCGACCTCACGCCGCCCGTCGCCGTCCACGTCGCCGACGGTCAGTGCCAGCTGCGAGAGCTTGAACGACACCTCGACCTGCTTCGACTGTCCCGCAGCGAGTTCCACGCGGGTGAAGCCCACCAGCCGTGCGTCCGGAGTGAGCACGGGGGAGGCCGGCTGACGCACGTAGACCGGCACCACAACGGTGCCAGCGCGCGCGCCGGTGTTCGCCACCGTGAACTTCACCACGCCGTCACGACGATCAACGGCCGCCGTGGTCCCCGAGGTCGTGAACGAGGTGTACGACAGCCCGTGCCCGAACGGGTAGAGGGGGTCGTACTTCGCGTTCGCCGCGGTGTTCGCACCCGGCAGCTGGTCGTAGGTCAGCGTCGGGTCGCCCAGCGTCTTCGGCCACGACACCGGCAGCTTGCCGCTCGGGTTCACCGCGCCGAACAGCACGTCCGCGACCGCCCTGCCACCCTCGCTGCCCGGCAACCATCCCGCGACCAGCGCGTTCGCGTCCGCCGCCGACCCGAGCACCTGCGGACGCGCGGTCAGCAGCACCACGACCACCGGCTTGCCGGTCGCCTGCACCGCGTCCACCCACGCCTGCTGCTCGGCGGTCAGGATCGGGTTCTCCGTGTCGGCAGGACCCTCCGCACCGGGCTTCTCACCCAGGACGACGACGACTGCGTCCGCACCATCCGCCTCAGCCACCGCCGCGGCCTGAGTCGGAGCGTGCACGACGGACGCGCCAGGAACGGCCTCACGAACACCGGTCAGCACGGTCGCGGTCGGCGGCAACGGCGAGTCGTCCGGCACGCCCTGCCACTCGACGGTCCAGCCACCGAGCTGGCGGCGCACGTCGTCCGCGGTCTCACCGGTCACGACGATCTTCTTGGCAGCCGAGGAAAGTGGCAGCACGCCGTCGTTCTTCAGCAGCACGGTGCCCTCAGCGGCAGCCTGACGCGCCAACGACCGATCCGCGTTCACCACGTTGCCGTCGGCCTTGGCCGGGTCCACGTACGGCTTCTCGAACAGCCCGAGGTCGAACTTGAGCTTCAGGACTCGCCGCACCGCCTGGTCGATCCGCCCGCGCGACACGGAACCGTCGCGCACGTTCGCCAGCAGCAGCGACGTGAACTCGGCCGCGTTCGACGGCTCCATCGCCATGTCCACACCGGCGTTGACGCTCATCGCGATCGCCGTCTTGTAGTCCGGTGCGACCTTGTGCCGGTCCACCAGGTACTTCATGTCCTGCCAGTCCGACACCGCGACGCCCTTGAAGCCCATGCGGTCACGCAGCTGCTTCTGCAGCATGTACTTCGACGCGTGCACCGGCACCCCGTTGACCGAACCGGAGTTGATCATCACGGTCTTCACGCCCGCGTCGAACTGCGCCTGGAACGACGGCAGCACGACGTCCTGCAACTGCCGGATCGGAATCTGCGCGGCACCGCGGTCGTGCCCGTTCTCCGGCGCCGAGTACCCCGCGAAGTGCTTGGCGGTCGCGGTCAGCTGTGCGGTGTCGTCCACCTTGGCCTGCTGCCCGCGCACGTTCGCCGCCGCCAGCTGCCCGGCCAGGAACGAGTCCTCGCTGTAGGTCTCGTAGAAACGGCCCCAACGCGTGTCGCGCGCGATGTCCGAGACCGGCGCGAAGTTCCAGAACACACCCGTCGAGCGCAACGCCTTCGACGCGGACACACCGATCTTCTCCTGCAACGCGGGGTTCCACGTCGCGCCGAGACCGATCTGGTGCGGGAACATCGTCGCCGAGATGACGTTGTTGTGCCCGTGCACGCCATCGGCGCCGTAGATGATCGGGATCTTCAACCTGTTGTGCTCCAACGCATAGCGCTGGATCGCGTTGTTCATCTCGGCCCACGCCTTCGGCGTGTTCTCCAGCGGCGCGTCACCGCCACCGGACAGGATCGAGCCCACGTGTGCGTCCGCGAGCACCGTCTTCAGGCAGGACTCGACCAACGGTCCGTTGGCGTTGTTGCAGTCACCGCGCAGCTTCCCGACGCGGATCTGCGCCATCTGCCCGATCTTCTCCTCGACCGTCATTCTGCGCAGCAGGTCCTCGACCCGCCGCTCGGTCGACGCACGAGCGTCCAAATAGATCTCTTTGCCGGCAGCGAGACCTCCGGCTGGTGTCAGCGACGCGATCACCACAGCAACGCCCAGCACGCCGAATCCGGCGCGCTTGCGGGAAAACAATGACAAGACCCCTCCACGTTCCCGTGCGCCCGCCGCACACGATCGTCTGCGGGAGTCGGACAAAAACACCCCCGAACGGAGGAACTCCATGGAAGCGGTTTCATGCTGGTGAAACGCCTGTTCAGGCACTCGGCTGCGGCAGGATCGAAAGCGGAGAATGATGGCCGGCATGACATTGCCTGCCTTCCCAGAGGGGTCTTTCCAACGGGTGCTCTGCGTCGTCGCGCACCCCGACGACATGGAGTACGGCACGTCCGCTGCCGTCGCTCGCTGGACCGCGAGCGGCATCGAGGTCGGTTATCTCCTCCTCACCCGCGGCGAGGCCGGGATGCCGAACCCTCCCGAGGAGACGGCACGCCTGCGCGCCGCCGAGCAGCGGGCCGCCTGCGACACCGTCGGCGTCAAGCACCTGACCATCCTCGAACACCCGGACGGCGTGCTCGTCTACGGCCTCGACCTGCGCAGGGACATCTGCCGGGAGATCCGCCGGTTCAAGCCCGACGCCGTGCTCGGCACCGGCTTCGAGGTCTTGACGCCCTACGGCTTCGACCAGGCCGACCACCGTGCGGTCGGCCTCGCGACCCTCGACGCGATCCGCGACGCGGGCAACCGGTGGGTCTTCCCGGAGCAGGTCGACGACGAGGGCCTCGAACCGCACTCCGCGCGCTGGTACCTCGTTCCCGGTCTGCCCGGCTCCGGCGCGACCCACGGTGTCGACGTGACGGGTGATCCGCTGCGCCGCGGCGTCGCCTCGCTCGAAGCGCACGCCGCGTACCTGGCCGCGCTCCCGGACCACCCCGCCCCCGCGGACTTCATCCCGAAGTTCCTCGCGATGAGCGGCGAGGCCATGGGCGTCGAGCACGCTGTGCTGTTCCGCGCCCATGACCTGCAGGCACCACCGGAGTTCTGAGCACTATTCGTCTGGTTCGTCTTCGAGCTTCTTCGGGGGCCTGCCGCGGCGAGGCATCTTCTTCGCCTCGCCGGGCAGCCGGCCCGCTTCCGCCAGCGCACGCCGCAGCAGGAACTCGATCTGCGCGTTGGTGCTGCGCAGCTCGTCGTTCGCCCACCTGCTCAGCGCGTCGTGCACGGCCGGATCAAGCCTGAGCAGAACGCTTTTTCGATCAGCCATCAGGTGTAGAGGGAACCGGCGTTCACCACGGGCTGGGTGGATCGGTCACCGCACAGGACGACGAGCAGGTTCGACACCATCGCCGCCTTGCGTTCCTCGTCGAGCTCCACGACGTCGTGCTCGGCCAGCTTGGCGAGCGCGAGCTCCACCATGCCGACGGCGCCTTCCACGATCCGCGACCGTGCCGCCACGACCGCGCTCGCCTGCTGCCGCTGCAGCATCGCGTGGGCGATCTCCGGCGCGTACGCGAGGTGCGTGAGCCGTGACTCGATCACCTTCACGCCCGCGGACTGCACCCGCGCGGCGATCTCGATCGAGAGCGTCTCGGTGATCTCGTCCGCGTTCTCTCGCAGCGAGAGCCCGGCCTCGTCGTGGTTGTCGTACGGGTAGCTGTTCGCGATGTGCCGCACGGCGGTCTCGGTTTGGATGCCGACGAACCGCACGAAGTCGTCCACCTCGAACCGCGCCCGCGCGGTGTCCTCGACCTGCCACACCACCACGGCGGCGATCTCGATCGGGTTGCCGTCCGCGTCGTTGACCTTGAGTGCGGACGTCTCGTGGTTGCGGATCCTGGTCGAGATCTTCTCCCGCGTGTTGAACGGGTTCACCCACCGCAGACCGTCCGTGCGCACCGTGCCCACGTACCGGCCGAAGAACTGCTGCACCCGCGCCTCACCCGGCGCCACCGTGAAGAGGCCCCTGAACACCAGCGCCGCCGCCAGGAACAGCAGTATCGCCGCGATCAGGAATCCCGCTGGCGGGCCGTCGTTGTCGGCGGCCTTGATTCCCTCGATGAACGTCCATGCAGCCACCGCGACCAACACCACCCCTCCGAAGAACATGGGCAGACCGGGCAGGTCCCGTGCGCGCTTCTCCCGCACCACAGGCGCCGGCATCTGCACCGTCGTGTCCACAACCGCGCTCATTCAGCCCCCTATCGAAGTAGTATCTAAGTGATATCACTTTTCTGGGGTGATCGCCAGTTAGGCTTGATCGCATGAGGGCGAAGAAGCAGCGTGTGGCCGCCTATGGGGTGTGCATCAACGACAACGACGAGATCCTGCTGGCGCGCTGGCTTGGCCCAAAGGGCAAACGTTGGATCCTGCCCGGTGGCGGCATCGACCACGGCGAGCACCCGTACGACGCCGTCATCCGCGAGTTCGAGGAGGAGACCGGATTCGACGTCGAGGTGCTGCGGCTGCTCGGCATCGACTCGGAGTTCCGCGAGGAGCCGGACCGCGACTACCACGCACTTCGCATCCTGTACGAGGTGCGGATCGTTGGTGGCGAGCTGCGCTACGAGGTGGGTGGCACGACCGACCTCGCCCAGTGGTTCCCGCTCGCAGACATCGGACAACTGGAACGCGTGCCCTCGGTCGATACGGCTCTTGGTTTGTATCGAACTACTCCAGCTGCTGGGATCTTGCGGTAACTTGGGTCCACCGCCGCCAACGGCCCACAACGGAGTTGGCGAATGATCCGATCACTGGCCGCAGTCGGCGCGGCCGCCCTGCTGTCGTCCTTCGTCCACGTGCCCGCCTTCGCGGCGGTCGTCGGCGTGTCGAGCGTGTCCTCCCTGCAGGCCGCGATCGACTCCGCACGTCCTGGTCAGCGCCTGGTGCTCGCGAACGGCGTGCACCTGGCCGACCAGCCCGTCAAGATCACGAAATCCGGCATCACCATCGCGGCGCAGACCGTCGGTGGCACGGTGTTCACGCGTGGCGGCTTCGAACTCGGAGCCGTCAAGGGCGTGACGATCGAGGGGTTCGTCTTCGACGGAACCAGCACGCTCTCGGTCCCGCCGGAGGCACAGGCCACCCGCATCACCCGCAACACGTACTCCGGTAACAAGGACGGCGCCTCGCTCAGCGTGAGCGCCGATGACGTCCAGATCGACCACAACACGTTCCAGAACCGGACGAACGAGGGCGTCTACCTGCAGATCACCGGCCCTGGCAGCGAGATCGCCAAACGGTCGTGGATCCACCACAACTACTTCTACAACCACCAGTTCACCGGCGCGAACGGCGGTGAGTCGATCCGGCTCGGCTACAGCCACAAGCAGTCGAAGTCGGCGAACGCGATCGTCGAGCACAACCTGTTCGAGAAGGCGGACGGCGACGCGGAGGCCATCTCCATCAAGTCGTCGGACAACACCGTCCGCTACAACACGATCCGCAACAGCAAGGGCTACATCGTCCTCCGCCACGGCCACCGCACCACGGTCGAGGGCAACCTGCTGTTCAACAGCGGCATCCGGTTCCACGGAAACGACCACAAGGTCATCAACAACTACGTGGAGAGCACCAAGGACCGCGCGATCGTGTTCGGCTCCGGCAAGGAAGCCGACTCCGGGCCGACGTCGAAGCTGCACGACCGCCCTGACCGCGTGACGGTCGCGTTCAACACGCTGATCGGTGCCGGCGCCGTGGTCGACAGCGACGGTGGCGACTTCAAGCCGAAGGACTGCGTCCTCGCGAACAACGTCATCAAGGGCTCGTCGGGTGGTGTCGTCTCCATGCACAGCGGTTCGACCGTGAAGTACGAAGGCAACGTCATCTGGGGTGGCACCGGCGGCAACATGCCGTCGTCGGGCTACAAGTCCGTCGACCCGAAGCTCGTGAAGGACGCCAACGGACTGTTCCGGCTCGCTTCCGGCAGCCCGGCGATCGACGCTTCGGCCGGCACCTACTCCTACGTGACGCGTGACTTCGACCCGCAGGCGCGCTCGGGCAAGCCGGACGTGGGTGCGGACGAGTACAGCACCTCGGCCACGCGCAAGCCGCTGACCAAGGCCGACGTCGGTCCGTCCGCGCCGTGAACGTCGTCTTGGCAGGCCTGTTGATCGCGGTGGGTGTGGCCGTTCCCGCACCCACCGCGATCACCAGGGTGACGAGCCTGGCCGCATTGCAGACGGCGCTGGACAACGCCCAGCAGGGCGAACGGATCGAACTCGCCGACGGCACCTACACGTCGTCGAAGGCGATCACGATCAAACGAGCCGGCGTGACCGTCGCGGCGGAACACGTCGGCAAGGCGCAGATTCGCGGCAAGGCGGGCTTCGTGTTCGCCGCCGGTGTCGCGCAGGTGGTGGTCGAAGGCTTCGACCTGCGCCACGACGGCCGGCTGGCGGTCCCGGCCACCGCGCACCACGTGCGGATCACCCGCAACGTGTTCGAGCTGAACGTGCCGGTGGTGCCGGACGACGCGGGCGGCTTCGTCGAGGTCAACGGCGACGACGTCGAGGTGGACCACAACACCTTCCAGAACCGCACGAACGAAGGCGTGTACCTGCACGTCGGCGGTCCGAAGCCGGGGATCGCGAAGCGCACCTGGGCGCATCACAACCACTTCTTCAACCACAGGTTCAGCGGCGGCAACGGTGGCGAGTCCGTGCGCATCGGCAACAGCGACCGCCAGAAGGAGTCGGCGCGGACCCTCCTCGAGAACAACCTCTTCGAGAAGGCCGACGGCGACTCCGAGGCGATCTCGGTGAAGTCGTCGGACAACGTGGTGCGGCACAACACCATGCGGGACAGCCGCGGCTTCCTGGTGTTGCGGCACGGCAATCGCAACGTGGTCGACGGCAACGTCCTGCTCGGCACCGGCATCCGGTTCCACGGAAACGACCACCGCATCGTCAACAACTACGTCGAGGGCGGTCGTGACCGGCAGATGGTCTTCGGGTCGGGCAAGGAAGCCGACTCAGGGCCCACCTCGAAGCTGCACGACCGGCCTGACCGGGTGACGGTCGCGTTCAACACGCTGATCGGTACCGGCGCGGTGGTGGACAGCGACGGCGGGGCGTTCCTGCCGAAGGACTGCGTGCTGTCCAACAACGTCATCACCGGGTCGTCGTCGAAGTTCGTGGACATGAAGTCCGGGTCCACGGTCCGGTACGAGGGCAACATCGTGTTCGGCGGTTCCGCCGGCATGCCTTCCGGTGGCTATCGCGCCGTTGACCCCAAGCTGGTGCGCGACGCCCACGGGTTGTTGCGCCTGTCGTCGGGGAGCCCCGCTGTTGACGCGTCCGTGGGCTCGTTCCCCTATGTGACGACCGACTTCGATCCGCAGCCGAGGGTGGCGAAGCCGGATGTGGGGGCTGATGAGTACGACGTCGCCGCGGTGCGTCGTCCGCTCACGCGTGCCGATGTGGGGCCTTCCGCGCCCTGACGACCGTGTTTGTCCTGGTAGTCGCACGTTTCGCGGCTACCGGGACCCCCCGATTTGGAGATCGAAACAGGCCCGTGTAATGTTCTCCAAGTCAGAGCGAAGCGGGCCGGAAATCAAAACCGGAACGAGCCTGGCAAAAGCCGGAGAGAAAGAGCCTCCTAGAGGCCGATTTGACACCGGCGAGCAAGACTGAATAAGCTTTGCAACACAAGCCCCGGAAGTAAGTCAGCGTAAAGCTGATGTGACTGCGGTGTGCGCGTGTTCTTTGAGAACTCAACAGCGTGCCGATAACACAGCCAGTAATATATGAATTACCTCCTCGTCGAGGTAGTTCCTTTGA
>NZ_JBSGXZ010000057.1:0-47019 GCF_053610285.1 Lentzea sp. NPDC054927 | reverse complement strand
GTGTCAACTCGACGAAAAGCGTGTCGAGTTGACACCCCTGCCTGGTTGCAGCAAGAGCTGAGGCACGACTCGTGACGGGACCACCCACCGGAACCTCCCGTTTCAAGCGTTAAAGACGCCTCGGCTTCGCCATCGGGTCGGCTCGCCTTCGGCTTCGCGTTAGATCCAGCCGAGTGCTGTTGATACCTCGTCTGCCGCTCGTTGTACCCGTGGGCCTAGCGCTATCAGCTCTTGTAGCGAGTGCTCCATTGCTAGAGATGAGGCCGACAGGCCGCCGATCACTGTGCCTGTGTGGTCTTTGATCGCGGCGCCCACGCAGCGCACTCCTAGCTCGTTTTCCTCGTCGTCCAGAGCGAATCGCGATCGGCGGACCCGGGACAGTTGCGATTTCAGGCGTGAGGACGAGGTGATCGTGCGTGGTGTTCTGCCTGGGAGGCCTGTTCTGGTGATGTAGGCGTCCAGTTCTGAGGGTGGGAGCGAGGCCAGCAGGGCCTTGCCGATGGCTGTGCCGTGGGCTGGGAGTGACATGCCCAGGCGGGAGGCCATGCGGTAGGGCTTGTTGGCCTCGATCTTGTCCACGTAGACGAGTTCGTCGCCGAACAGCACGGCCAGGTGCACTGTGCAGCCTGTGGATTCCTGCAACGAGCGAAGGAATGGCCGTGCTCGCTCCACTGTGTCCAGAGGGCGCAGGACCTTGCCTGCCAGGGCCAGGACCCTGGGGCCGGTGAGGTAGCCGTCCGAGCCCAGGGTGGCGAAGCCTCGGTCCACCATTGCCTGGAGCAGGCGGTGGACTGTGGATTTGGGCAGGCCGGTTACTCGCGCGATGTCTGTGATGCGCGTGTGGTCGGCCAGGGCCTCCAGCACGGCGAGCGTTTTTTCGACGGCGGTATCGGTCATCTCGCCAGCCAGCCTCCATCGACCACCAGTACGTGTCCGGTCACATAATCGGACGCGGCGGACGAAAGGAACACCGCTGGGCCCACCAGATCTTGGGGGGTGCCCCAGCGGCCGGCTGGGATTCGGTGGCGGATCGCGGGTTCGCGGTCTGGGTCGGCGCGGAGCGGGGCGGTGTTGTTGGTTTCGATGTAGCCCGGGGCTATGGCGTTGACCTGCACGTTTGAGGCTGCCCACTCGTTGGCGAGGAGTTTGGTCATGCCGACGAGGGCGTGCTTGGAGGCGGTGTAGGCCGAGACGAGGATTCCGCCCTGAAAGGACAGCAGGGAGGCGATGTTGACTACCTTGCCGCTGCCGTTCGCGACCATCTGACGGCCGCAGAGCTTCGAGATCTCGAACGCCGAGTCGAGGTTGACGGCCATGACTCGTTGCCAGTCGGACAGTGAGACGTCCACGGCGGCGCCTCGGTGGATGGTGCCCGCGTTGTTGACGAGGATGTCTACGCGGTGTTCGGCGAGGATCGGGGCCAGTGCCGGTTCGATCGAGGCCGGGTCCGCGAGGTCGACTGAGACGGTGGCGAGGGCTGGGGCCACGTCGGATAGGTCGCCTCGGCCGATCAGGATCAGGGTGGCGCCCGCGTCGTGGAGGCCTTGGGCGATGGCTCGGCCGATGCCGGTGCGGGCGCCGGTTACCACGGCGGTTTTGCCTGCTAGGGAGAAGGTCACCGGAGCTCCGTCACGGCTACCGGGTCCATGTCGTCGTAAGCCTGGTTCTCGCCGCCCATGGCCCAGACGAAGGTGTAGGAGTGCGTGCCTGCTCCACTGTGGACGGACCACGACGGGGAGATCACGGCTTCTTCGTTGCGCACCACGATGTTTCGGGTGTTCTGCGGTTCGCCGCAGAGGTGGATGACGCGGTGCTCTTCTGGCAGGTCGAAGTAGAGGTAGCACTCGGTGCGGCGGTCGTGGGTGTGTGGCGGCATGGTGTTCCAGACGCTGCCCGGGGCCAGTGATGTCACGCCCAGGACCAGTTGTGACGAGCGGATGCCGTCGGTGTGCACGAACTTGCGGATTTCGCGGACGTTCGCGGTGCTCTGGTCGCCGAGTTTGAGGACGTCCACCTCGTCGAAGCGGGCTACCGAGGTGGGGAACGAGGCGTGTGACGGGGTGGAGAAGAGGTAGAAGCGGGTGTCGTCGTCGGCGGCGTGAAACTCGACGTCTACGGCGCCTTGGCCCACGTAGAGGCAGTCGCGCGTACCGAGTTTGTGTTCGGTTCCGTCCACGGTAACTGTTCCGGTACCGCGGATGGCGAGGACCGCGAGCTCGCGGCGTTCGCAGAAGTGCGCAGATCGCAGCGGGGAAGCGCTTTCCAGCTTGAGTGGTTTGCCTGGTGACGGGGTCGCTCCGCCGAGCACGATGCGGTCCTCGTGCGTGTAGACGGTCCGGATCTCGCCCGGTACGAAGAGGTCGTCCACGAGGTAGTGCTGCCGCAGCCCGTCCGTGTCGAAGCCCGGCAACTGCGCCGGATGGGTCGAGTGCCTGATTTGCATCTGAGGATGCCTTCCGATCGGGGCGGCGGAGTGACACGATGTGCGCCGACCAATATGGAACTACGTTCCGTGTAATGGAACAAGGCTCTCGTCTCCCCGCCGCCGGAGACGAGTTCAGGCATGTGAAAGGCGGCCTTGGTGTACCAGCAGAACCCGAATCCGACGGGCTCGCTGTTCCTGTCGGCTCTGCTCGCGTTGATCCCGCTCGTGGCAGTGTTGGTGCTGCTCGGCGGACTCAAGTGGAAGGCTCATTGGGCGGGTCTGACCGCGCTCGCGCTCGCCATCGGCGTCGCGATCGTCGGTTACTCGATGCCGCTCGGCCAGGCGCTCAACTCGGCGGCGTTCGGTGCCGCCACCAGCGTGCTCGTGGTCCTGTGGATCACGTTCAACGCCATCTGGATCTACAACCTGACTGTCCACAGCGGACACTTCGCGGTGCTGCGGCGGTCGTTCAGCTCGATCTCGGACGACCAGCGCGTGCAGGCGATCGTCATCGCGTTCTCGTTCGGCGCGTTGCTCGAGGCGCTGGCGGGTGGCGGCGGGCCGGTCGCGATCTGCTCGGTCATGTTGATCGCTCTGGGCGTCGACCCGATGAAGGCGGTGGCGCTGGCGTTGATCGCCGACACCGCGCCCGTGGCGTTCGGCGGCATGGGCAACCCGATCACGGTGCTGAACACGGTCACCGGGCTGCCCGCGGACACGTTCGGTGCGATGACCGGCCGTCAGGTGCCGATCCTGGCGCTGCTGGTGCCGTTCGTGCTGATCTTCGTGGTGGACGGCAAGCGCGGCGTCAAGCAGGCGTGGCCGGCCGCGCTGGTGGCGGGTGGTTCGTTCGCGATCACGCAGTACCTGGTCTCGAACTTCTGGTCCTACAAGCTGTGCGACATCATCGCGGCCGTCGTGTCGGTGCTCGCGGTGATCGGCTTCATGCGCGTGTGGCAGCCGGCGCGTTCGATCCCGCCGGTGATCGCCGGTGGCTCGACCACGGACTCGCGGCGCGACGTGATCACCGCCTTCAGCCCGTACGCGATCATCGTGGTGATCTTCTCGATCGCCCAGATCGTGCCGGTGAAGAAGTTCCTCGACTCGCTGACGTACAAGTTCGCATGGCCCGGCATGCACCTGGTCGCGCCGAACGGCAAGCCGATCAAGGTCGAGTACGCGCTGAACTGGGCATCCGCGACGGGATCGCTGCT
This sequence comes from Lentzea sp. NPDC054927, assembly GCF_053610285.1. NCBI lineage: Bacteria > Bacillati > Actinomycetota > Actinomycetes > Pseudonocardiales > Pseudonocardiaceae > Lentzea > Lentzea sp. NPDC054927. Next base: position 43,380 of record NZ_JBSGXZ010000057.1, on the reverse strand, counting down.
GTTCCTGTCCGGCCTGATCACGATGGCCGTGCTGGGCATAGGGGCCGCCAAGGCCGCGCAGATCTACGGTCAGACGATCAAGCAGTTCAGCTGGGCGATACTGGCGATCCTCGCCGTGTTCTCGCTGTCGTACGTCATGAACTACTCGGGCCAGATCACGACTTTGGGCCTCTGGCTCGCGGGGACCGGCGCGTTCTTCGCGTTCCTGTCGCCGGTCGTCGGCTGGTTCGGCGTCGCGATCACCGGTACGGACGCGGGCTCCAACGCGTTGTTCGGCGGCCTGCAGGTCACTGCGGCACAACAGCTCGGCGCGTCGCCGTTCCTGTTCGGTGCCTCGAACAGCTCGGGTGGCGTGATGGCGAAGATGATCTCGCCGCAGAACCTGGCCATCGGCACCGCGGCGGCAGGTCTGGTGGGACGTGAGGGCGACCTGTTCCGCAAGGTGTTCGGCTGGAGTCTGTTGCTGCTGCTGGCGATGTGCGTGATCGCCTATCTCCAGTCCACCCCCGTGCTCGGATGGATGGTGCCATGACGTTCAGTCGCAGAACGCTGCTCGGCGCGGCTGCCGCGGCTCCGGTTGTGGCCGGGGTTGCAGGGGTTGCGTCGGCGTCTTCCCATCGCTTGTTCCGCGAGTCGCTGGACTACGCGCTCGGCAAGCTGCGCCAGGTCGCGCCGAACGTCACCTCGTTCCCCGAGGAGACGAAGTTCGAGAAGTGGATCTACGTCAACTCCGGCGGCTGGGTCGGTGGGTTCTGGCCGGGCATGCACTGGCTCGCGTTCCTGGACAGCGGCGACGAGCAGTTCAGGAAGTGGGCGGTCGAGTCGGCGCTGCGGTTGTCGCCGCGGCGCACCGACACGTCGATCCACGACCTGGGCTTCCTGTTCTACCCGTCGTGGGTGACGGCGTACCGGCTCACCGGTGACGTCTCCTGGCGGGACGGTGCGGTGCAGGCCGCGTCGTCGTTGATCCAGCGGTACAACGAAAAAGGCCGCTTCATCAGGGCGTGGGGAGCGCTCGGCACGCCGAACAACGCGGGCCGGGCGATCATGGACACGATGATGAACCTGGACCTGCTGACGTTCGCGTCGGAGCAGACCGGGGAGTCGCGGTTCCTGGACGTGGCTGTGCAGCACGCTTTGACCACGCGCGCGAAGTTCATCCGCCCGGACGGGTCCACGCCGCACGTCTTCGACTTCAACCCGGAGACGGGGGAGGACATCGGGCCCAACACGAACCAGGGCTACAGCCCGACGTCGTGCTGGTCGCGCGGACAGGCGTGGGGCATCTACGGGTTCACGACGATGTACCGGCGTACGCGCAGGCGTGAGTTCCTTGATGCTGCTCGGAAACTCGCTGACTTCGCGTTGGACGCCCTTACCCCGGACCACATCCCGGTGTGGGACTACCGCTCACCGTTGGCGCCCAACGACGTCAAGGACTCGTCGGCGGGCGCCATCATGGCGTGCGGGTTGATCGACCTCTTTCACGCCACGGGTCGTGTTTCCTACTACGTGGCCGCGCTGCGCATCCTGGACGCGTTGTGCCGCACGTGTTTGACGACCCGTTCCGAACGGCACGAGGCCATCCTGGCGCGCGGCACCCGCAACCGCCGCATCGAGGTGGGCATCGAGGTTTCCCTGCCCTACGGCGACTACTACCTCATGGAGGCGTTGCTCAGGGTTCTGAAACCTCGGGAGCTCGGCCGCGCGATCGGCCTCTGACCGGCAGCGCGGCGAAGATCACCACGCCCGCGAGCAGCAGTCCCGTACCGGTCCAGAACAGCGGGATCGACTGGTACGCGGCGTTGGTGTAGGCGAGCGGCGGCGCCTTCTGCGCAGGAGGTGCCGCCGGACCGCCGGGCTGCTCAGGAACGGTCTGCGGCGGCTGAGAGGTCCCGCAGACCACGCCACCCTGCGGCGCCGCGGCCCGCACGATCTGCTCGCCGAGCGAGATCTGCGCGAGCGCCGTCGGCAGGTTCGGCAGCTTCAGCTTGTCCGTCGGCAACAGCTGCACGTCGAGCATCCGCGCCGTGGCCCCGAGCTGGAACCCGCTGAACCCGTTGCCCGTGAAGCTCGCCTTCTTCTCGTTGAGCCCCGCGACCTGCAGCCTGACGACGACCAGATCGAGCAACAACGGGACGTCCAGCGTCGGATGCGCGGCGTCCAGCGTGCCGAGCTCCTTGCCGTTCTGACTGACCCTGAGCACCGGCGCCGTGTACGTGATCTTCGAAGTCTTCTCGTCCCCGGTAGCCGTGGCCGTGAGCGTCGGCGGCGTGGCGACGTCGATCTTGATGCCACCCGCGAGCTCGACGCTGACCGCCCGCATCGTGGACGTCGACTCGACCGCCTTGTTCTTGCTACCGGGCAGATCCACGAGCCTGACGACCGAGTTCGCCTCGAACGCGTCCGGAACGCTGAGCAGGCTGGTCTTCACCGGCAACGGCACCTCAGCCGGCAACGCGCTGAGGATTTCGAGGCCGGCCAGCGACGTCTTGGCCGTGGCCAGCGGACTGACACACGGCCCGAGCTTCTCGTCCCACCGTGCGTGCACGCTGCCGTTGAGCAGCTTCAACTTGCCAAGCGGCGTCTCCGGAATCGGCAACCCACCGTTGGTCGGCTGCGGATTGTCCGGAATGGCCGTCTGCACCAGCGTGCCCGGCGACTGCGGCGACCGCCCGGCCACCGCGAACCCGAACGGATTGGCCTGCGTCACGACCCGCTCGGTGCTCAGGAACGCCTCGGTGTTGACCTGCGCACTCGCCAGCCCGAACCCGAACTCGGTGACCGACTGCTTGGGCAACTGGTCCCCGAGCCCAGGCAGGATCGTGTTCGTGGGCACCCCTTGCGGCCCGAGCCGAATCATCGTGAGCCCGGTCCCCGCATCCCCAACCGCATGCGCAAGCGGTTGCGGCCCGTTCGGCGCCGACGCCGGCGGCTGATTCGGGTCACGCGGCCCAGGCACCGGCGTGGTGGGAGGCTGCGCGAGCGCGGGCGCTGCGACGAGCGCGAGCAGCACCCCGGCCAGCGGCACGGACAACGAACGACGCATGAACCTCTCCTCGGCGGATAGGAGGTGGTGACATCGGTCACGGTCCGTACAACGAAGCCGACCCCCGTGAGTGACGGGTCTGTGTGTCGGCTATAGTTATCGCGTCTCGCCGCCTTAGCTCAGTCGGCCAGAGCGGCTCACTCGTAATGAGCAGGTCATCGGTTCGATTCCGATAGGCGGCTCGGTGAGACGGAGGGGCCAGGTCAGTTCGCTGACCTGGCCCCTCTGCTGTTTAGTCGTTCGCAACGCCTCGAGCTGAACTGCGGACTAAGCTCGGGCCGTATCCAGTGGAAGAAGCAGTGACCAGGCGCTTCCGCGGGGTCACCTAAGGTGAACCAGGCCTGACTCGTTACGATCGCCGACCTTCGCGCGATGAGTCCACCAACGGGTCCGGCGAGTCTCGACCTCCGCCCCGTGCGTGGGTGATCTGATGCGCATCACCTTTTGAAGGCAGAAGGAGGAACGCACACCATGTCGTACATGGGCGGCGAGAACGGCGACAAGTGAGTCGCTGACCAGGGCTTTTGTGCCCCGTAACAGGGGGCCTGCACAGCCTGGTGCGGTGTGCAGGCCGTTCTACCTCTTGAGTTCCAGCAGCATGCCGGCCCGGCGGTTCGCCGGCAGGTTGTTGATGGCCAGCTTGATCTCGACGCGGCCCGCGTCGGTCCTCCTGGTGATCTCGAAGTCGTCGCGGATCCGGTTGAGTGCGATCACGTCCCAGTGCACGTCCACTCCCGCCGGCAGGACGATCGTGTAGGTCGCGCGTTCCACCGGTTGCCGGAAGTAGAAGGTGAACGGGTCCGGCTTCTTGTTGACCATCAGCGGAACGCATTTCTTTGGCCAGGTCCACTCCATTCCCAGACGTATTTCGCTGTCCACCTCAGCGGGTGAGTGGAAGTGCGAGACCATGTCAAGTTTTCCGTCCGCGCTCCAATGGGACGTGACCAGGAAGCTCGGCCCCATTGTTCCGTCGACCAGCAGGCTGCGCACTTTCGCGTCGACCTTCTTCTCGATCCATTTCGGCTGGTCCCAGCCGGGGCCGAAGCGCAGTCGGAAGAACTTCGCTTCCGCGTGGCGAATGACGGCGTGGACCGTGATGAACTCCTGCGTGTCGCCGTTGGCGTCGATGACGGCGACCTGCTCCCACACCTTGATGTCGAACTGGCTGGGCTGCAGTTCCATCAGCATGTACGAGTACTTGGACAGAAGGGCGCGGTACTCGCGGGACTCCGACTCGAGCTTGGCGACGCGGGTCGTCAGGTGGACCAGCAGCAGTAGCACCAGCACGATTGCGCCGATCACGAATGTCGTGCGAATGGCGACCGTTCCGAACAGAGTCGACAACACGGCACCGAACGCGACGAGGCCGAGCAGTCCCTTGACGAACCCGACCGCTCCTTCGTCCTGGAGGAATTTCTCCAGCCACTGCGCGAACGACTTCAGCACCCGTGCCCACCCCTCTGGTCGGCCGCAACAGCCGGACTGATCAGGATAACTCGGGTCTGTCGGAGCCGTCATCGAAGTTGGTACAAATGGGTGGACGCTCAATTGTCAATCAATTGGCATTGTTCCGCGGTTTATGTCGCAGGCGGTGTGCCACAGGTCGTGAGCGCCTGCTCCAGCGCTGACCGTTCCGCCGGAGCCACGCTCATCCCGTAAGCCGCCTTCACCGTCACGTAGATCCGCCCGTACGAGCACGCATATCCGGCGTTGGGCGGCATCCACTCGTCCGGCGTTTTGTCGCCCTTCGACTGGTTGACCTTCCCGGAGGTCGCGACCAGGTTGCGCAGGTCGTTGGCCGCCGCCACCCGGCGGTCCTGGGGCCAGGTGGCCGCGCCGCTGCGCCACATCTCGGCGAGTGGCACCACGTGGTCGATCTGGATCTTCGACACGCTGCTGATCTGTGTGGCCGTGTAGGGGTCGTCGAGGGTGCCGGACTGGACGCTGCAGCGGCCGGGTTTGCGTTCCACGGCGGTCAGGTCGCGGGCCAGCACCTGGCTGCGTTGGTCGCAGCCGTCGCCGTCGGTGTCGAACCACGGCTGGCCGAACACGCAGGCTTTGCCGTCGTCGCAGTCGCGCACGTAGCCGTCGAGGCGGCCGGGGGCGCTCAACGGCAGGGTCGCCAGGGATGTTCGCGCCGCCACGGCGTCGAGGGTTCCGGCGGGCACGCGATCTACCTGTGGCCCTGAGGCCTGTGTCCCCGGGGACAGGGGTATCGCGGAACAGCCGGTCAGCAGGATGATCAGGAGCAGCCACCGCATGGGAAGGGCATACCCGCGACAACGGGCGGTGATGGCCGCCCAACGGCGTAACTCTGGGGGACGGATGTCTGAAGTCAACGCGCTCGCCGATCGGCTTTTCGACACGATTCTCGAGCGCTATCCGGTCGACGCCAGCCTGATGGGCTTCGATCTCGACCACGAGAGCCTCGTCGACCACAGCGAGGAAGCCGATCACCGGTACCAGGCGCGGCTGCACGAGATCCGCGCTGTCGCAGCACAACTTGAGCCGGCGAACCTGTCCGAACGCATCACGGTCGGGATCGTCCTGCACGAGGTGAGCACCCAGTCGGACGAGATCGACGGGCGGCAGATCGAGTCCACCATCAGTGCGAACATCCGCACGACGGTGCCCGGCACGCTCGCGTTCCTGCCGCGGCTGCCCGTCGACACACCGGAGCGCCGGGCCGGGTACCTGAAGCGGTTGCGCGGGATCGACGGGTTCTTCGCGACGATGATCACGCGCCACCGCAAGGGTTTCGCGGACGGTCGCACGCCGGTGAAGCACCTGGTGGAGCAGGCCGTCGCGTTGCTGGACGGGCACCTCGAGAACCTCAGCGCGTTCGACGTCGTCGACGGCGCGAGGGATGCGATCGACGAGGTTCTCCGGCCTGCTGTCGAGAACTACCGCGCCTTCCTGCTGGACGAAGCCCTGCCGCTCGGCCGCGACACCGAGCACCCCGGCCTGTGCTGGCTGCCCGGCGGCGAGGCGGTCTACCGGATGGCGATCCGCACCCACACCACCGAGGACCTCGACCCGGAAGTGCTGCACGCCACCGGAATCAGGCTCATCGAGGATCTCAAGCGGGAGTTCGCGCGGTACGGCGACGACGTGTTCGGCCGCATCCGCAACGATCCGGCCTTCCGGCACAGCAACGCCGAGGAGATGCTCGCCGCCGCGCGCACGGCCGTCGCGAAGGCCGAAGCCGCTGCGCCCCAATGGTTCCGCACGATGCCGGACGACGTGTGCGCGATCGAGGAAGCGCCGCCGACGGTGCCCGCGCACGTGCCGCCGCACTACTTTCCCGCCTCGGAGGACGGCAGCCGGCCCGGCACGTACTTCGTCAACACCAAGGAACCGCAGAACCGCCTGAAGATCGAGGACGAGGCCACGGCCTATCACGAGGCGGTGCCGGGGCACCACTTCGAGTACTCCCGCGCTGGGCTGCTCAAGGACGTCCCCGTGGTGCGGCGCAAGGCCCCGATCAGCGTGTTCGGCGAGGGCTGGGCGTTGTACTGCGAACGTCTCGCCGACGAGATGGGGCTGTACAGCAGCGACGAGTCGAGGCTCGGCATGCTCACGATGGACGCCATGCGCGCGGGCCGGCTCGTCGTCGACACCGGCCTGCACGCCAAGGGGTGGAGCCGTCAGCAGGCCATCGACTACCTCGTTGAGAACACCCCGATGGGGCTCATGCAGATCGAGTCCGAAGTGGACCGTTATCTCGGCGAGCCGGGTCAGGCGCTCGCGTACATGGTGGGGCGGCTGAAGTTCCAGGAGCTGCGCGCCAGGGCCGAGAGCGCGGGCAGGGACGTCCGCGACTTCCACGAGGTGGTGCTCAGCCAGGGCCGACTCACGCTCGCGTTGCTCGAAGAGGTCGTCGACGAGTGGCTGGCCGATGCGTGACCTCGCCGAGCGGCTGTCGGACCTGATGCTGGACCACCACCCGTTGCGGGCGAACCTGATGGGCCTGCGCGACGACGGCGTGCTGCAGGACCACAGCGAAGAGGCTGATCAGGGCTACCTCGAGCGCTGTCGGGAGATCGCGGCGGAGGTGGATCGGCGAACCCCGCGATCCCTCGACGACCGGATCAGCCAGGACCTGGTCCGGCACCTTGCCCGTGCGGAGTGCGAGACGATCGAGTCGCGCACGATCGAGTTCGGCGTGAGCGCTAACGTGCGGTCCGCGGTGCCGGAGTTGCTGTACTTCCTGGGCCACCTGAAGAGCCACCACGCCGTGCCGCGGTTCCTCGCAACGGTCGCCGACCGGCACCGCGCGGGCATCGCAGCCGGTCGAACGCCGGTGAAACACCTGGTGGAGCAGGCGATCGAACTCGTGGACCGCCACCTCGCGGAACGCCAGCTCGCCGAACACCACGAGCCGGCGCTGCGGAACTACCGCGATTCCCTCGCGAACGACGTCCTGCCGCACGGGCGTGACACCGAGCACGCCGGGTTGTGCTGGCTGCCGGACGGCGAGGCGTTGTACCGCAAGGCCATCCGCACGCACACAACCGTCGACCTCGACCCGCACGAACTGCACGTCACCGGCCTCCGGCTCATCGAGAACCTGCGACGCGAGTTCGGCGGGCGCAAGCCCAGCGGCCTCAAGTGCACCAGCGCCGCGGAGATGATGGAGGACGCCCGCACGGCCCTCAGCAGGGCTGAATCCGTTGCCCCGCAATGGTTTCGAACGATCCCCGAACAACAGTGCGTGATCGCGGAAACAGCGCCGTCGGTGCCGTCGAGCACACCGCCGCACTACCTGCCCGCCTCGCTCGACGGCAGCCGGCCCGGCACGTACTTCATCAACACCAAGGATCCGCACACCAGGCTCCGCAGTGTCGGGGAGGCGACGGCGTTCCACGAAGCGGTGCCGGGCCATCACTTCGAGAGCGCCAGAGTCATGCTGCTCCAGGACCTCCCTCTGCTGCGTCGCAAGGCGCTGATCAGTGCCTTCAGCGAAGGCTGGGCGCTGTACTGCGAACGCCTGGCCGACGAGATGGGCCTGTACAGCACCGAGGAGGCAAGGCTCGGCATGCTCACGATGGACGCCAAGCGCGCGGGCCGGATCGTCGCGGACACGGGCCTGCACGCCAAGGGCTGGAGCAGGCAGCAGGCGATCGACTACCTGCTGGGCAACACCCCGATGCCGCCGGAGCTGGCGGAGGCCGAGGTCGACCGCTTCCTCGCCGAGCCGGGTCAGGCGCTCGCGTACATGGTGGGGCGCCTCAAGTTCGACGAACTGCGCGCGAGAGCGGAGCAAGCGTTAGGAGCGGCGTTCGACATCCGTGACTTCCACGAGGTCGTCCTCGGCCACGGCAGGCTCACGCTCGGCCTGCTGGACCACGTCGTCACCACGTGGATCGCCGAGCGTTGACCGCATCTGCCCGAGATCGAGCATGCCCTCCCAGCGGGACACGACGAACGTCGCCACGCAGTTGCCCAGCAGGTTCGTGAAGACGCGCATCGAGTCCATGATCCGGTCGGCGCCCAGCAGCAACGCCACCGCCGCGGCCGGGATCGACCCGACCGCGGCGACCGTGGCCGACAGCGCCAGGAACGCCGAGCCCGGCACGCCTGCCATGCCCTTCGAGGTCAGCACTAGCACCAGCACGATCGTGAGCTGGTCGCCGAGGTCGAGCGGGATGTTCAGCGCCTGCGCCAGGAACACGGTCGCCAAGGACAGGTAGATCGAGGCGCCGTCGAGGTTGAACGAGTAACCGGTCGGCAGGACCAGGCCGACGGAGGTGGGTGCGCAGCCGGCCCGCTGCAGCTTCACCATCATTCGCGGCAGCACGGCTTCCGAGGACGCCGTGCCGAGCGCGAGCAGGAACTCCTCCTTGGCGTAGCGGATGAACCGCAGGATGTTGACCCTGGCGAACACCCACGCGATCACGCCCAGCAGCGAGCAGAACAGCAGAGCCGCGCCGTAGGAAGCCAGGATCAGCCACAGGTACGTGCGCAACGAGCCCAGCCCGTACTGCCCGACCAGGAACGCCATCGCGCCGAACGCTCCGAGCGGTGCCAGCTTCATCACGTAGCCGAGCACGGTGAAGAACGCCAGGTTGATGCGTTCCAGCAGGTCCACGACCGGCGTCACGCGCTCGCCGAGCTGGGCGAGCGCGCAGCCGAACAACACCGCGAACAGCAGCACCTGCAGCAACGCGTTGCGCGCCAACGCGTCCACCACGCTGGACGGAATGAGGTCCAGCAGGAACTGGACGACGCCGGGGAGGTGGCCGCCCTGCGTCTTCGCGTCGACGGCGGAGGCGTCCAAAGTGGAGGGATCGACGTTCATCCCCGCGCCGGGCCGCACGACATTGCCGACCAGCAGCCCGAACGCGAGCGCGGCCGTCGAGACCACCTCGAAGTAGATCAGGGCCTTCACCCCGATCCGGCCGACCGAGCGCAGATCGCCGACCTTCGCGATGCCCGTCACCACCACGCAGAAGATCAGCGGCGCGATCACCATCTTGATCAGCTTGATGAAGCCGTCGCCGATCGGTTTCAGGTCCGCACCGAACGACCGGAAGAAGTGGCCGACCAGCACGCCGGCGACCACGGCGACGAGGAGCTGCAAGAAGAGCGACCGGGTTTTCACCTGCCGGAAGCTAAATCTCATTTGTGAGCGATGGATGCCCTCGGTGTTACGACACGTCTACGAAGCGTGCCCGAGTGCCTGAGCCAGGAACGCCTGCCACTTCTCGGCCTGACCGGTCGCGTCACCGAACACGTGGTGGCCGACGGAGGCGCCGGGGTGGAAGCGGTACATGCCATCGGCACCGCGCACGCCGAGGAGCAGGCCCTTGTGCCCGTAGTCGACGACACCGGTGATGCCGAACGGTTCCAGCGTCACCTCGTCGCCGACCTGGAAGTCCTCGGGTACGCCGAGGGCCTTCATCAGGGTCGGCCACACGTCGGTGCCCTCCGGCTGCTCGGGAGCCTGGGCGAAGACGTACGTGCCCCGGCGGCCGAAGAAGTACTTGACGTACGAGGCCATCGTGAACAGGTACATGTCCCAGCCGTGCGAGGACTGCTCGAGGTACTCGTCGCCCCAGCCGTCGGCGAGGATGCCGCTGTGCACGAACCGCAGCACGGTCGTGCCCTGGTCGCGGGCCTCGATCAGGTACTCCATCGCGTGGACCGTGCCGTCCTCGCCGGCGTCGGACCGGTAGGCGAGGTGCTTGCCGGGCTCCCACGCCGTGATCGTGGAGGCCTCCTGGAAGAAGCCCATGTCGAGCGTCATGCGGCCGCCGACACGTCCGTCGACGGTGTGCGGGCCCATGAACCACGAGTCGATGCCGTGCCCGGTCGCGATGGCCTCCCAGACCTGCTCCGGGGTCCCTTCGACCTCGACTTCCTTCTTGATCTCGAACTCGCGGGTCACGACTCTTCCTCCTTGGCAGCGTTGACGCTGGGATGCAGAGCGACGATCACGCGGTGCGGTCGCCCTCCTTCGGCCTGTTCGTCGTGGTACTTGGCGACGAGCCGGGTCACGCAGGTCGCGAGCTCTTCGGCGAACGCCGCTCGGTCCGCCGCCGTGGCGAACCGGATCTCGCCGTCCAGCGCGAAGGTCGCGAGGCGTTTCTTCGCCTTGGTCGCGCCCGTCAGCAACGTGCCGACGTCGCGCACCAGCCTGGCCGAGACGGCCAGCAGCCACCGCGCGGACAACCGATCGGGGGAACGCGCCGGGTCCGGCTGCACGGCCGCGAGCGCGGTCGGGGAGATGACGTAGGACGCCGCCGTCGCCTGCAGAAGGCGTTCGTTGACGTTGCCCTTGCGCCGTTCCTCGACCAGCTCCACCAGGCCGTGCTGCTCCAGCGTGCGCAGGTGGTAGTTGACCTTCTGCCTGGGCAGGCCGACCCGCGCGGCGAGCATCGTCGCCGATCCCGGCTCGGCGAGCTCCGCGAGCAGACGCGCTCGCACTGGGTCCAGCGACACCTCGGCCGCTGCCGGATCCTCGATCACCGCCACTTCGAACATGGCTTCACCGTCGCACCGAAAACAAAATTAGTCAAGAACTGACTTGCTGTCGGTGACTTTGCTCCACCTGGGTGGCGTTGGACCCGGTACCGTAAGCGATGTCTCGATTGGTCGTTGCACGTTCGCAACCCCTGAGGAGACAGATGCTCACGATGCTGGCCCTGACCTTGCTGGCCCTACCGTTCGCCCTGACCGCCGCCAACGTCGGCAGACGCAGGTGGATCCGCAAGAGGGGCGTCGCCAGAGTGCGCGCCGAGCTCGACGCTTTCCACGCCGAGCTGGCTCGTCAGGGTCTCAGCCACTTCTCCGGGCGCTGACCACGTCCTTCGACGGCGAGATGCGGGTGACCACGTCGCCGAACCGTTCGTCGAAGGCCGCGTTGATCTCCTCTGGCGACCCGACGACGGCGAACGTGTGCAGCACGTCGTCGTTGATCAGCTCGCTCATCTCGGCCCACTGCTGCCGCCGGGACATCCGGTGCAGCTCCTCGTGCAACGAACCCCAGCCGTGCAGGTCGAGCACCGGCTTGTACGCGGGCGTCGACCCGTAGAACGCGATCTGCCGCTTGACGTCGGCGATCTCCTCGTCCGTCGTGGCGGCGAACACCGGACCGCTGATGTCGAAGCCCTCCAAGGTCTTGCCCACCTTCGCCCTGCCGCGTTCCAGGGCGGGCAGCGTCACCTCGCGCAGGTACCGCTCGGTCGTGAAGTTGTGGCACAGGAAGCCGTCCGCGACCTCGCCGGCCACCTCGGTCATCAGCCCGCCGACGCCCGCGAGGTAGATCGGCGCGGTGCCGTGCGGGTTCGGTCCCGGGTCGAAGAACGGCGTCATCAGCGTGTGCTTGTAGAACTCGCCGCGAAACGCCAGCCGCTCGCCCGTCTCCCACGCGTGCCAGATCGCGCGGACGGCCAGCACGAACTCGCGCATCCTGGCGGCGGGCTTGCTCCACGGCATGGAGAAGCGCTTGGTGATGTGCGCTTCGACCTGCGAACCCAGCCCGAGGTTGAACCGGCCCGCGGACAGCAGTCGCAGGTCGTTCGCCGTGGTCGCGACGGTCATCGGGTTGCGCGCGAACGCCACCGCGATCGCCGTGCCGAGCTCGATCCGCTCGGTCGCCGCCGCGGCACCGCTCAGCGCGAGGAACGGGTCGTGCTTGGTCTCGGCGAGCCAGAACCCGTCGTAGCCCTGGTCCTCCGCGCTCTTCGCGATGCCCCCGACGGTGCCGGGGGCGTAGTCGACGGCGCTCCTGTCCAGCTTCATGCCGCAGAGGGTATTAGCGGTACCGGGACTCGCAGGCGATGCCGTTGCGGTTCTCGTCGAGTTCGACGCGGTAGCCGGGCTGCCCCCAGTAGAGCGGTGCCGCGCCGGCCCGCCGCGCGTCCTCGCAGGTCGCGTAGAAGACCGGCTTCTGCGTGGGCTTCGTCGTCGTGGTCGGCTTCGGCTTCGTCGTCGTGGTGACCGGCGGCGGTGGCGGAGGCGGGGGAGTGGGTGTCTCGGTGGTGTCCTTGCCACCGCACGGCGTGCCCCAGAGCCCCATCGGCACCCGCTGAGCGGCTCCTTCGGCTTCGCGCTGCGCCGCCGTCGGGGTGCCCGCGGTGCGCCCGGCGCCGTTGCCCAGTGCGAGCAACGTGTAGTCCGTGCCGTCCGTGAGGGTGAGCGCGCCGGTGGTCCGGTCGTAGCGCACCTGCTGGTTGAGCAGCATGGCCCTGGCGAACGCGGCAGAGGCCTCAGCCCAGCACGGTCCCGGCTGGGCGAGGCCTGTGACCTCGGCTTTCGAGCCGTCGGACAGCATCACGGCGCGGCCGTCCACGATCGACGTCACGCTGATGCCCAGCTGCGCCGGCGGCACCGACGCGGACGTCGTCACCGGCACGTCCTCGACCGGTTTCTCCACGGCGACAGGAGTCGACTGGTGTACCTGCGCGGTGCAACCCGCGGTGAGCACCACCAGCAGTACTCCGCCCACAGTTCTCCACCCCGACATGACACTGGATAGTGCTACCTGAGCGGAGAGTGGCCAAGGTTACGTATTTGGTGCGGTTCGGTTCACCGGTAGTCCGAACTGAAATACGGAGATGCCCAGTTCAGCGCGCGGGCTTCAAGGTCCAGACCACGACCATCTCGCCGGTGGTCACGCCCGCGGCGTCGGTGAGCGTCACCGTCACCGGGAATTCTGGCCGCGAACCGGACTCCAGTTCGGCCAGGATCTCGTCGACGGAACGACCCAGCACGGCTTCCGCGCGCACGACGCCCATCGCGATCTTCTTGTAGGCGATCTCCGCACGGACGGCGAGTGGCGTGGCCTTGCCGAGGTGCGCGGCGAACGCGGCCATCACGACGGCGCCGGACGTGGACTCGCCGAGACCGAACATCATCGCGGCGTGTGGCCCGCCGATGTGGTTGTGCAGCGCTGGGTCGTCCGGCAGCGACGCGACGATGCGGCCGGCGGAGACCTCCTCGAACTCGATGCCGGTGGTCTTCACGTACGGCACGGCCTGCTTCATGGCATCGGCGACGAACGACACGTCTTGGCTCATGAGACGGATGCTACCGGTGAGTAACCCATGCTGCTACCCGTCGGTAACAACTACTCGCCGCGCTTGTACAGCTCCACTGTGGAGTGAGACTCGGAACTCACTTGCGTTCTGGTGGACCGAGATGGATGCTTGTACTGAGCAACTAGTTGGGTGCTACAAGCAACGAGGTGTCAGATGGTCGATCCGGGCAGGTGCTTCGGCACCGGCATCGATCCGGAGCACGAGCTCGCGGACCGAGTCGGGATGGCGATGGTGCGCATGAACAAGATGCACGCCCAGGTCGCCCACCAGATGGCCAAGCAGGGCATGGACAAGTCCGCCTTCGTGCTCCTCGCGACGCTCTCCGGTCTCGGTGAGTGCCGCTCGAGTGCGCTTGCGGAGGCGGTGCTCTCCGACCCGTCCACGGTCAGCAGGCAGGTAGCCGGGCTGGTCAAGGACGGGCTCGTCGAGAGGCGTGCTGATCCGGCGGACGGCCGGGCCAGCGTTCTCGCGGTCACCGAAGCGGGCCGTGAGCTGATCTTCAAGCGACGCCGGCAGCGCAACGAGGCGATCGAGCAGGTGTTCGCGGACTGGCCCGACGAGGACTTCAAAGGCTTCGCGGACCTGTTCGAACGCTTCGTCCAGGACTACGAGCGCACGATTCCGGCGCTTTTGACCGAACGCGGGACGGGGACCCGCGCAGGAGGGGAAGACTAGAAATGTCATCAACAGCCGAGGCGACACCCACGCCAGGGGCGTCCCTGACACATCGTCAGATCATGACGATCCTGTCCGGCCTGCTGCTGGGCATGTTCCTCGCGGCGCTGGACCAGATGATCGTCGCCAGCGCCATGAAGACCATCGCGGACCAGCTGCACGGCCAGACGCTGCAGGCGTGGGCGACCACCGCCTACCTGATCACCGCGACCATCACGACGCCGCTGTACGGCAAGCTGTCCGACATCTACGGCCGCAAGCCGATGTACCTCGCGGCGATCTCGCTGTTCCTGGCCGGTTCGCTGCTCTCGGGCATCGCGACGTCGATGTACGAGCTGGCCGCGTTCCGTGCGGTGCAGGGCCTGGGCGCCGGCGGTCTGATGTCGCTCGCGTTCGCGATCATGGCGGACATCATCTCGCCGCGTGAGCGCAGCAAGTACTCCGCCTACTTCATGGCCGTGTTCGGTTCGGCCAGCGTGCTCGGGCCGGTCATCGGTGGTGTGTTCGCCGGTCTCACGTCGTTCCTGGGTGTCACCGGCTGGCGCTGGGTGTTCCTGGTGAACGTGCCGATCGCGCTGCTCGCGCTGTTCGTCGTCGCCCGCGTGCTGAACATCCCGCACAAGCGGGTCGACCACCGCATCGACTACATGGGTGCGCTGACGCTGACCGTCGGCCTGGTGCCGCTGCTGATCGTGGCCGAGCAGGGCCGCGAGTGGGGCTGGGCGTCCGGCACGTCGATCGCCATGTACGTGATCGGTGTGCTCGGCCTGATCGCCTTCGTCTTCACCGAGAGCCGCATGGGTGACGAGGCGCTGCTGCCGATCAGGTTGTTCCGCGGCCACACGTTCGCGCTGGGCAACGCCATCAACTTCGTGCTCGGCATCGGCATGTTCGGCGGCATGGTCTCCATCCCGCTGTACCTGCAGATCGTGAAGGGCGTCTCGCCCACGGTCTCCGGTCTGATGCTGCTGCCGATGACGTTCGGCATCATCTCGGCGACGGCGATCAGCGGTCGCATCACCGCGCAGACCGGGCGCTACAAGATCTTCCCGATCATCGGCGCCGGGCTGATGTCGATCGCGCTGCTGCTGTTCAGCACCATCGGCACCGAGACGCCGAACTGGCTGACCATGATCTACATGTTCGTCATGGGCGCCGGTCTGGGCCAGTGCATGCAGACGCTGCTGCTGGCGATCCAGAACGACGCCGAGCCGCGGGACATGGGTGTGGCGACCGCTTCGGCGACGTTCTTCCGCCAGATCGGTGGCACGGTCGGTACCGCGGTGTTCCTGTCGATCCTGTTCAGCACGGTCGGCGACAAGATCGCCGAGGGCCTCAAGGCCGCCATGCAGACCGACGCGTTCCGGGTGGCGCTGAGCCAGAACCCGGAGTTCGCCAAGCAGCTGCAGAGCGGTGGCGGGTCCGGTGTGGACATCAACAACACCGAGTTCCTCAACCACCTCGACCCGGTGCTGGCGCGTCCGTTCCTGGACGGCTTCTCCGGCGCGATCGACACGGTCTTCATGACCGGCGGGATCGTGATGGTGGCGGCGTTCGTCCTCGTGTGGTTCCTGCGCGAGAAGCCGCTGTCGACCAGGTCGGGTCTCGAGCGGGTCGCGGACGCGGAGTCGATCGCGGTCTAGTTCTCAAGGGCATCAGAGCACGAAAAAGGGCCGTCCTCCTTGCGGGGGACGGCCCTTTCGCGTTGGTTCAGTGCAGCGTTTCGCCGCGCGCCTCAGCGTCCTTGAGACGCTGGTAGGAGCGGTGGATCTCCGCCTCGGCCTCGGTGCGGCCGACCCAGGTCGCGCCCTCGACGCTCTTGCCGGGCTCGAGGTCCTTGTAGACCTCGAAGAAGTGCTGGATCTCCAGGCGGTCGAACTCCGCCAGGTGGTGGATGTCGCGCAGGTGCTCGTGCCGCGGGTCGTAGGCCGGGACGCACAGAACCTTGTCGTCGCCGCCCTTCTCGTCGGTCATGCGGAACATGCCGATGGCACGTGCCGCGATCAGGCAGCCGGGGAACGTCGGCTCCTGGACGAGGACGAGGGCGTCCAACGGGTCGCCGTCCTCACCCAGGGTGTTCTCGATGAACCCGTAGTCGGCGGGGTACTGCGTCGACGTGAACAACGTGCGGTCGAGGCGGATGCGGCCACTCTTGTGGTCCACCTCGTACTTGTTGCGCACGCCCTTGGGGATCTCGATCAGGACGTCGAACTCCACTGGTCCTCGCTCATGTAGCCCATTCGTGACGCCACTAGTGTGGACCACGACGCCCTGTCAACCCTCATCGGAGCGGCGGCTGGAGGGTGTGAGATTGCCCGTACCGAGCTGACGGAGGCTCTCTTGCCGGACGACCCCCAGTGGCCGACCGAGGACGACGACGCCGGTGCGGACTCGGCGCCCGGTGAACCGACGTTGCAGGTCAGCCGCCCGTCCGTCGACCAGCCGACGATGCGGTTCCCGCTCGCCGCGGTGCTCAAGCCACCGTCCATTCAGGAGCCGCTGCGCTCCTCACCCGTTCGTTCCACTCCGAACGGTCTGGGATCCGGCTCAGGGGGTTCCGGTGGACCTTCTGCTGGTTCCGGCGGCTCCGGAGGCCCTGCGGGCGGATCTTCCGGTGGGAAGTCTCACGGGGCGATTGGTCCAGACGGTGGCGAACCTCGGGCCGTCCCGATGCGGATCGAGCCGAAGGGCGAGCAGAAGACGACGGAGCTGTCGGTCCCGAACGCCAAGACCGCGCGGGTCGACCAGCTGCCGCACTCGGAGCCGTCGTGGTTCGACCAGCAGGGCAGAAGTGAGCAGGCGCAGCGCCAGCAGGCACCACCACCGCAGCGCACCGAGATGCTGCGGGTCGACCAGCTCCAGCGTCAGCACCCCTCGCAGTCGCAGCAGCCCTCACGCCAGGAACCGCGTCCGGAACCGCGTCCAGCGCCGCGTCCGGAACCCCGTCCTGAGCCACCGCGAGCCGAGCAGCCGAAGCGTCCGGAGCCCAGAGACCTCCCCGTCACCGGGTACGACGAGGAGCCGGAGGACCGGCTCACCACCGAGGAACCCAAGAAGGGCCGCAAGGCGCTTTTCGCGGTCATCGCCCTGCTGGTCGTCGCGGCCCTGGGCGGCGCCACCGTCTACGCGGTCAAGGAGTTCGGCGGCACCAAGGCGATCGAAACCAAGCCCCCGGCCGCGCCCGCCAACGTCCAGCCGCTGGTCAAGGCCGCCACCGCGGGCGCACCGGCACCGTCACCCGCCGGCGTGACGCAGGCACTCACCGGCCCGGCGGCCAGCAGCGCCCTCGGCACGGTGACCGGCAGCGTCGTCGACCCCGCGAACGGCACCGCGCTGTGGCAGCAGGGCGACACCACGCCCGCGACCCCGGCGTCGAGCCTCAAGATCCTCACGGCGGCCGCGGCGCTGCTCAGCCTCGAGAAGACCGACCAGCTGAGCACCAAGGTCGTCCAGGGCGCGGAGCCCGGCAGCGTGGTGATCGTCGGCGGCGGCGACCCGACGATCTCGGGCGTGCCCGGCAAGTCCGTCTACCCCGGCGCGGCGACGCTCGACGAGCTGGTCAACCAGGTGAAGCAGAAGGGCGCGGTCACCAAGGTCCAGTTCGACCTGACCCGCTACACCGGAGAGGCGCTCGGACCGCAGTGGGAGCAGGCGGACATCGGCGGCGGCTCGGTCGCGCCGATCGTGCCGTTCATGCTCGACGGCGGGCGGGTCGACCAGTCGAACGTCAACGGTGCGCGCACTGCCAGCCCGGCGCAGGCGGCCGCGGACGCGTTCGCGCAGCGGATCGGCGCTCCCGGTGCCACGGTGGGCGCCGCCCCGCCGAACGCGCCGGTGCTCGGTGAGATCAAGTCGGCGCCGATCGAGCAGCTCGTCGACAACATGATGCAGATCTCCGACAACGTCCTCACCGAGGCGATCGCCCGCGAGATCGCGATCAAGACGGGCAACGAGCCGTCGTTCGCGGGCGGGGTCAAGGCCGTGCGGGACGTGCTGACCAAGAACGGGTTCGACCTCACCACCGCGAACTTCGTGGACGGCAGCGGCCTCTCGGCGACGAACAAGATCCCGGCCAAGCTGCTCACCGACGTGCTCTCGGCGGCGGCCAAGCCCACGCTCGACGACCCGCGCACGGCGAAGCTGCGGCCGTTGCTGACGGCACTGCCGGTGGCGGGCGGCAGCGGCACCCTCGCGGGTCGCTACGGCGGGAACGCGACGGCCGGCAAGGGCTGGGTGCGGGCCAAGACCGGCACGCTCACCGGGGTCAACGCGCTCGCCGGCATGGTGGTCGACGTGGACGGCCGGGTGCTGGTGTTCGCGTTCATGTCGGCCAGCAACCGCAGCGCCGAAGCCGAGGTGCGGCCGGCGCTGGACGTGATGGCCGCTGCGTTGCGGGGTTGTGGCTGTTCGTAGCGGGGCGTGCGCAGGTAGCGTCGGAAGCGTGAACGGCGTTTCGGAGGCAGAGCTCGGGCCGGTGGACTGGGAGCTGGCGGTTTCGACCGCCACGCGGCTCGTACGACCAGGCCCGGTGATCGGGAAGGACGAGGCCGACCACGTCGTCGGCAGACTTCGCGAGCTCGCGCCGCAGTCGGAGGTGCACGTCCGTGAGCTGACAGGTCTCGGTCAGGGGCTGCCGCTGCTGCCGGGTGAGGTCGTCGACCGCCCGGCGTGGGTCGCGGCCGCCGCCCAGGGCCTGGCCGCGCTGACCGCACCCGCCATGCCGCGCCAGACCGGTGCGATGGCGAGCATTCTCGCGAGCACGGCCGGAGTGCAGGCCGGCGTCGTGATGGCGTTCCTGTCCTCGCGGGTGCTCGGCCAGTACGACCCGTTCAGCCCGAACGAGCAGCTCGCCGGGCGCCTGCTGCTGGTCGCACCGAACATCGTTGGCGCGCAACAGGCTCTGGACGTTCCCGCGGACGACTTCCGGATGTGGGTGTGCCTGCACGAGTGCACGCACCGCCTGCAGTTCACCGGCGTGCCGTGGCTGCGCCAGTACTTCTCCGACCAGGTCACCACGCTTCTCTCCACAATGGACGAGGAACGCGCACCGCTGCCGGAGGTCATCCGCGACTTCCGGCACAAGCTGCGCGCCGGCGACGGTCCGATCGGGCTGATCGAGCTCATCCAGTCGCCGCAGCAGAAAGCCGTGCTGGACCGGCTGATCGCACTGTCCACTTTGCTCGAGGGCCACGCGGACCACGTGATGGACGCCGTCGGCCCGGCCGTCGTGCCGTCCGTGTCGACGATCCGCACCCGCTTCAGCGCGCGCCGCAAGGGCGGCGGCCTGCTCGACCGGATCCTGCGCACGGCACTCGGCGTGGAGGCGAAGGTGCGTCAGTACGAAGAAGGCGCGCGCTTCACCGAGTACGTCGTCGAGCGGGTCGGCATGGACGGCTTCAACGCGATCTGGACGTCCGCCGACACCCTGCCGACCCGCGCGGAGATCACCGAACCGATGACCTGGCTGCGTCGCGTGTCGCCGTGAACGGACCGGTCGCCGAGATTCGGACGGCGGTCCGCAGGTTCCTGGACTCGGTGTCGCCTGACGCGGTGACCGTCGCGGTCTCCGGCGGCGCCGACTCGCTCGCGCTGGCCTGCTGCGTGAGCCAGTTGCGGCCCGGCGCGTCCGCGGTGGTCGTCGACCACCAGCTCCAGCCCGGTTCGGCCGACGTGGCCCTGCGCGCGGCCCGGCAGTGCGCGGAGTTCGGTCTGGTGTCGCGGGTGGAGACCGTGGAGGTCTCCGGGGGTGGCGGCCCAGAGGCGGCGGCCCGCAAGGCCCGGTACGCGGCGCTGAGGCCTGCTTCCGGCGTGGTGCTGCTCGGCCACACGCTCGACGACCAGGCGGAGACCGTGCTGCTCGGCCTGGGCCGCGGCTCCGGCCCGCGCTCGATCGCCGGCATGCGCCTCTACGACCCGCCGTGGGGCCGCCCGCTGCTCGGCGTGTCGCGCGCCACCACCCGTGCTTTCTGCGCCGAGCAAGGCATCGACGTGTGGGAGGACCCGCACAACTCGGACCCGTCGTTCACGCGCGTGCGGCTGCGTTCGGAGGTTCTGCCGTTGCTGGAGGAAGTGCTGCAGGGCGGCGTCTCGTCGTCGTTGGCGCGCACGGCGTCCCAGCTGCGCGAGGACTGTGACGCACTCGACTCCCTGGCCGCCGCGTTCGCCGGCGACTGCTGTGCCGTCGACGACATCAGCGAGTTGCCCGTCGCACTGCGACGCAGAGTGGTCAGGTCGTGGCTCATCGATGAAGGCGTGCCGGAACTGTCCGATTCGCATCTGCGCCGCGTTGACGCACTTGTGAGTGAATGGCGCGGTCAGGGCGGTGTCTGGCTACCTGGCGGCTTTGTCGTGCGGCGCGCGCATGGCAGGCTCGTTGTGGAACCACAGTCTTAAGCAGAGGGGACCTGTCTGTGTACGACGGCGACATCGCATCCGTGCTCATCACCGAGCAGGAGATCAGCGACAAGGTCACCGAACTCGCCAAGCAGGTCGCGGCTGATCACCCAGAAGGTGACTCCGACCTCGTGCTCATCACCGTCCTCAAGGGCGCCGTGATGTTCATGGCCGATCTCGCTCGCGCGCTGCCCGTCCCGGTGCAGCTCGAGTTCATGGCCGTTTCGTCCTACGGCTCCTCCACGTCCTCATCGGGCGTGGTGCGGATCCTGAAGGACCTGGACCGCGACATCGCCGACCGCAACGTCGTGATCGTCGAGGACATCATCGACTCGGGGCTGACCCTGTCGTGGCTGCTGAAGAACCTGCAGTCGCGCAAGCCCCGGTCGCTGCAGGTGTGCACGCTGCTGCGCAAGCCCGACGCGGTGAAGGTCGAGGTGCCGGTGAAGTACGTCGGGTTCGACATTCCCAACGAGTTCGTCGTCGGGTACGGGCTGGACTATGCGGAGCGGTACCGGGATCTGCCGTACATCGGCACGTTGGACCCCAAGGTCTACTCGAGCTGAGCTCATCCCGAACGTGAGAACGGGGGCGCTGCCAATTCGCTGGCAGCGCCCCCGTTTCGCGTTCGGGCCGCTCCGTGTGCGGCGCCAACAACAACGCCGGGCCTCCCCGAAGGGAAGCCCGGCGTTGAGCGGTCAAAAGCGACTCAGCAGTTCGGACGGCACCGCCGCTGCGACACCGCGTCCAGCAGCACCGCGCGGATGTCCTCCGGGTTCGGCGCCTGGTACGCCTTGCCGCCGGTAGCAGCGGAAATCGACCGCAGCGCCTCCATGTCGACCTCGTCCCCGAGCCCGACCATGATGATCGGCACCGGCCTGGCGGGGTCGGCCTCGCGCTTCAGCGTCTCGATCAGCGCGCTGGTGTCGATCGACGAGATGTCGTCGTTGCGCCCGTCGGTCATGAGCACCACGGAGTTGACCTTCGACGGGTCGTAGCCCGACAGCACGTGCCGGAAGGCCGCCAGCGTCGTGTCGTTCAACGCCGTGCCACCACCGACCAGGCCTGGTAGCTGCGAAGCGCCGGCTTCGAGGCGCTTGCGGCGCGTCACGCCCGCCAACGGCTCGCCGAGAGGCCCTATCGGGACGAGCTCGATCCAGTCGTTCGGCGGCTTCTTGTCCGTCGAGAACGCCCACAGACCGATCGCTGTGGTGTCCGGCAGCATCGACAGGGCGGTCATGGACGCCTGCGTGGCGGCCTCGACACGGGTTTTGCCGTTGCCGGACTTCTCGATCATCGAGCCGGAGACGTCGATGACAGTCAGCATGCGCATGTCGAGGCTGATGGCGCCCCACGTGCGCAGCAGTTCGGACACCTGGTCGGCGTTCGGGGTCTCGATCAGCTTCACGTCGCCGGCCTGCACGCCCTCGACGTCGGTCGACCACTTCGCGGGCGCGGCGCCCTGCACGGTGCGGAAGCCGGCCTCGCCGAAGCGCTTGACGGTGTCCGCCGAGCGCAGGGTCCGCTCGAACTCGGCCGCCGCCTCGCCGATGCCTTCCGGCTCGTTCGGGCGGGAGACCCGGACCAGCGGGTAGTCGAACGAGAGCGTGCCCTCCTTGGGCGGGGCGCCCAGGACGGCGTTGTCCTTCACCGAGCGGTTGTTCGCGACGACGGACTGCTCGGTCGCGGCGAACAGCGGGGCCTTCTCCGCGTCCGTGGTGACCTTGCCGTACGAGTCGCGGACCGACGGCACGGCGCTGCGGCCCACGCGCAGCAGGGTGCCGACCAGTTCAGGCTTGGGCGTTCCGTCCGGGTTGCCGAGCAAGGTGCGGATCACGAACAGCGCGGCGAGACCCTCGGAGGTCATCGTCGGGTCGCTCATCGAGATCTGGACCTTCGGGTCGACGACCTTGGACCAGGAGACGGGCGAGACCGGGAAGCCGATCTTGGACATCGCGGACTCGGAGCCCGCCATGACCAGCGGGCTGGTCGCCAGCGAGGGCTTGATGTCGAGCTTCGGGGCCTCCGGGCCGGTTTCCGCGGCCTGGCGCTGGGCTTCCGCGGCCCACATCGAGGAGTCGGGGATCCAGAGGGAGTGGGGGTTGATCTGCGCGGTGGGGAGCTCGTTCGCCACGTCGGCCGCGTTGCGCGACTCGACCTGGACCTGAACGCACCGGCCGTTCACGACCGGTTGTGACCGCTGGTAGTCCTGGGCCGCCGCGTTCACCACGTCCAACGCGGCGGGGGTGACAGCGACCTTCAACGGAAGTGCGCCGGAGCAGTCGGCGCCGCTGGTGACACGAAGTGCCACGACTGTGACGCCTGCTGCCGCGACCACGCCGAGGAGGGCGCCCACGGGGAGGGCGACCCGCCGGAACAAGCCGGGGGACGTGTGACGTGCTGACATACAGTTACTTACCTTCGGTCACGTGTTCACTCTTTCGAGTGGCGGGGGAACACTCGGGGGAATGCATGAGGATAGATGTGACCCCCAAACGTAATGAGATGGCGTGACCTGCGTCACTCGTCTGGACGGCCGTATTTGTTCCGGATGAACCAAACTGCGTGAACATGCGTGGTGGGAGTCACCCGCGGGAACCGCGAGGCGCCCCCACCCGTTGGTTGCTCAGTACCCGACTGGCGAGCGGTAGGCTGGTCGGACGCGGTATGTGGGTCTTCCACTGCCCGACGCGCAAGTCAGGGAGGGTCGAGGCCGCCCGCCGGCCGTAAGTGCATGGACCGCAAGCGCCTGCTTCGCAACCCGCTGCTGTGGATCGCTGCGGTGTTGCTGCTCTACTTCGTCTTCACCGTGCTCTTTGACGACTCACGGGGTTATCACCAGGTCAAGACCTCCCAGGCCCTGCAACAGGTGCGGGACGGCAAGGTCAAGGAAGCCACGATCGAGGACAAGGAGCAGCGTCTCCGACTCACCCTCACCGACGGCACGACCTTCGAGGGCAGCAACCGCCTGATCACGCAGTTCCCGGCCAGCTCGACGGACGAGATCTTCACCGTCCTCGACCAGGCCGGCAACAAGCCGACCGTCGAGACCAAGGTCAGCCAGGAGTCCATCCTGATGCAGATCTTGATCTACCTCGTGCCGCTCGGCCTGTTGTTGCTGCTGCTCATGTGGATGATGAACAACGCTCAGGGCGGCGGCAACCGCGTCCTGAACTTCGGCAAGTCCAAGGCAAAGCAGCTGTCCAAGGACATGCCCAAGACGACGTTCGCCGACGTCGCCGGTGCCGAGGAAGCCGTCGAGGAGCTCGAGGAGATCAAGGACTTCCTCCAGAACCCCGGCCGCTACCAGGCGCTCGGCGCCAAGATCCCGAAGGGCGTGCTCCTGTACGGCCCGCCGGGAACCGGTAAGACGCTGCTCGCCCGAGCCGTCGCCGGCGAGGCGGGCGTGCCGTTCTACTCGATCTCCGGTTCGGACTTCGTCGAGATGTTCGTCGGTGTCGGTGCCTCGCGTGTGCGTGACCTGTTCGAACAGGCCAAGCAGAACGCGCCGTGCATCATCTTCGTCGACGAGATCGACGCCGTCGGTCGTCACCGCGGTGCCGGCCTCGGCGGCGGTCACGACGAGCGCGAGCAGACGCTGAACCAGCTGCTCGTCGAGATGGACGGCTTCGACTCGCGCGGCGGGATCATCCTGATCGCCGCGACGAACCGTCCCGACATCCTCGACCCCGCGCTGCTGCGTCCCGGCCGCTTCGACCGGCAGATCCCGGTGTCCGCACCGGACCTGAAGGGCCGCAAGCAGATCCTCCGGGTGCACTCGAAGGGCAAGCCGCTGGCCGCGGACGCGGACCTCGACGGCCTCGCGAAGCGCACCGTCGGGTTCTCCGGCGCCGACCTCGCGAACGTCATCAACGAGGCCGCGCTGCTCACCGCGCGTCACAACGGCCACGTCATCGACGGCGCCGCGCTCGAGGAGTCGGTGGACCGCGTGATCGGCGGTCCGGCCCGCAAGAGCCGGATCATCTCCGAGAAGGAGAAGAAGATCACCGCGTACCACGAGGCAGGGCACGCCCTGGCCGCGTGGGCCATGCCGGACATCGACCCGGTCTACAAGGTCACGATCCTCGCCCGCGGCCGCACGGGTGGTCACACCCTCTCGGTGCCGGAAGAGGACAAGGACCTGATGACCAGGTCCGAGATGATCGCGCGACTGGTGTTCGCACTGGGTGGCCGTTCCGCCGAGGAGCTCGTCTTCCACGAGCCCACGACCGGTGCGTCCAACGACATCGAGCAGGCGACCAAGATCGCCCGCGCGATGGTCACCGAGTACGGCATGAGCGCGAAGCTCGGTGCGGTCAAGTACGGGCAGGAGCAGGGTGAGCCGTTCCTCGGCCGCTCGGCGGGACGTCAGGCGGACTACTCGCTCGAGGTCGCGCACGAGATCGACGAGGAGGTGCGCAAGCTCATCGAGGCGGCGCACACCGAGGCGTACGAGGTGCTCGTCACCTACCGCGACGTCCTCGACGACCTCACGCTCGAGCTGATCGAGAAGGAGACCCTGCACCAGAAGGAACTGGAGCGGATCTTCGCGCGGGTCGAGAAGCGGCCGCGGATCACCCAGTTCAACGAGTTCGGTGACCGCACGCCGTCCGACATCCCGCCGATCAAGACTCCTGGCGAGCTCGCCAAGGAACGCGGCGAGCCGTGGCCCCCGGTCGTCGAGGACACCCTCGACGACGCTCCCGAGGAGTCGCAGCAGGCGGAGCCCGCTGCTGCGGAGCCGACCGAGGAGCTGCCCTCGCCGAACGGTTCCAACGGCGTGCACCAGCCCGGCCAGCCGGCCAACCAGTCGGGTCCGCCGAACTACGGCGCCCCGCCCGGATGGACCCCGGCGACCGTGCCCGGCGGCAAGCCGCACAACGTCTGGGAGCCGAAGAAGCCGCAGCCTGACCAGGACGAGCGGCAGTGACCGAGCCCAACCAGCTCGACGTGGACGCCGGCCTCACCCGCAACGGGGAGGCCGGCGTCTCCGCGCGGCGGGTCTTCGACCAGGCACGCGCGGAGGCGGCGGTCCGCGAGCTGCTGATCGCGTGCGGTGAGGATCCGGAGCGCGAAGGCCTCCGCGAGACACCCGCACGAGTGGCGCGTGCTTACCGGGAGTTGTTCGCGGGCCTCTACACGGACGCGGACAGCGTGCTGGCGAAGACGTTCGACGAGAGCCACGAGGAACTCGTCCTCCTCACGGACATCCCGATGTTCAGCTTCTGCGAGCACCACCTGCTGCCGTTCCACGGTGTCGCGCACGTCGGGTACATCCCGAACGAGGCCGGCCGCGTGACGGGGCTGTCGAAGCTCGCCAGGCTCGTCGACCTCTACTCGAAGCGTCCACAGGTGCAGGAACGACTGACCTCGCAGGTCGCGGACGCGTTGGTGCGCAGGCTCGAACCGCGTGGCGTGATCGTCGTCGTCGAGGCCGAGCACCTGTGCATGGGCATGCGCGGTGTGCGCAAGCCCGGTTCGCGCACGACGACTTCCGCGGTGCGCGGGCTGCTGCGCACCTCCGCCTCGTCGCGGGCGGAGGCCATCGAACTCATCAGGGGCCGTCGGTGACCGGTTCCGCTGGTTTGCCCAAGCCCGGCCGGTGCGTCGTGATGGGTGTGCTGAACGTGACGCCCGATTCGTTCTCCGACGGCGGCCGGTACCTCGACCGGCAGGACGCCGTCGCGCACGGCGTGGAGATGCACCGGCGCGGCGCCGACCTGATCGACGTGGGCGGCGAGTCCACGCGTCCCGGTGCCGAGCGGGTCGACCCCGCCGAGGAGATCGCCCGGATCGTGCCGGTGATCCGCGAGCTGGTCGCCGCGGGTGTGCCGGTCAGCGTCGACACCATGCGCGCCACCGTGGCCTCTGCCGCGCTGGAGGCGGGCGCCTCGATCGTGAACGACGTGTCCGGCGGTCTGGCGGATCCCGGGATGGCGGCCGTGGTGGCTGCCGCCGGCGTGCCGTACGTGCTGATGCACTGGCGGGGCCACAGCACCGAGATGGACTCTCTCGCGCAGTACGACGACGTCGTGTCGGACGTGCGCAGTGAGCTGCTGGAACGCGTCGAGACGGCGATGGCCGCGGGTGTCGCGGAGTCGTCCATCGTGCTCGACCCCGGGCTGGGCTTCGCGAAGCTCGGCGACCACAACTGGGAGCTGTTGCAGCGCCTGGACGAGCTGGTCGAGCTGGGCTTCCCGGTGCTGGTGGGCGCGTCGCGCAAACGCTTCCTCGGCACGCTGCTGGGCAACCGTCCACCGGACGGCAGGGAGGACGCGACCGCGGCGGTGTCTGCTCTGGCTGCGTTCAACGGAGCGTGGGGAGTGCGGGTGCACGACGTCGACCGGACTTTGGACGCGGTCGCCGTCGCCGGTGCGTGGAGGCGGGGACATGGCTGATCGGATCGCGTTGACGGGCCTGCGGGTGCGCGGCAACCACGGCGTTTTCGAGCACGAGAAGCGCGACGGCCAGGAGTTCGTCGTCGACGTCACGCTCTGGCTGGACCTGAGTTCGGCGTCGCGGACGGACGACCTCAAGGAGACCTACCACTACGGCGAGCTCGCCGAGATGGCCGCCGCGATCATCGGCGGCGAACCGTGCGACCTCATCGAGACGGTGGCCGGGCGCATCGCCGACGCGGCCATGACCGACACCCGGCTGCACGCGGTCGAGGTGACGGTGCACAAGCCGTCCGCGCCGATCCCGCTGACGTTCGACGACGTCTCGGTGACGATCCGCCGGTCGCGCCGGCTCGCCGCACCGCTGCCCAAGGAACCTCGTTGACCCGCGCTGTCCTCTCGATCGGCTCGAACCTCGGCGACCGGTTCGCCTTCCTGCGGTCCGTCGTGGACGGGTTGCGTCCGCACGTCGTCGCGGTGTCGCCCGTGTACGAAACGGCCGCCTGGGGCGTCGAGGACCAGCCGGACTTCCTCAACGCCGTCGTGATCGTCTCGGCGGACGACGTCGACGAGTGGGGCTGGCTGCGGCGCGGTCAGGAGTTGGAGAACGCCGCCGGACGCGTGCGGGAGAAGCGCTGGGGACCGCGCACGTTGGACGTGGACGTGGTTTCGGTCGACAGGGTGACCTCGGACCACCCCGAGTTGCTTCTGCCGCATCCTGGGGCGTTTGAGCGCGCAACAGTTCTCATCCCGTGGCTCGACGTCGAGCCGGACGCCGTGCTCGCGGGCCACGGACCTGTTTCCGCGCTGCCGTTCTCACCCGAAGGTGTGCGGCGGCGCGACGATCTCGTGCTGAATTCAGGTTGGATGGACTCGTGAGGTTCACCCGTCCCCGTGATCTGGCGGCTGTCGCGATCGTCGGCGGTCTGCTGGCTCATCTGCTGCTGCGACTCTCGTACGACACGTTGCCGCCGTTGCCTCTGCTCGCCGGATCGACGCTTTTGGTGATCGCGGTCGTGGAGGTTGTGCTCGCGTTCTCGTTGCGGGCCCGGATCCAGCGCCGTCCGGGAGCGCGTCCGGTGCAGCCGCTCACCGCGGCCAGGGCGGTGGCGCTGGCGAAGGCTTCCTCGGTTTTGGGCGCGCTGATGTTCGGCGCCTGGGCGGGGTTGCTGATCTTCACGATCCCGGTGCGCGACTCGTTCCCCGCGGCCTCGAACGACCTGGTGGCGGCCGTGATCGGGATGATCTCCGCGGTGGTTCTGACGGCCGCCGCGCTGTGGCTGGAGCACTGCTGCAAGACGCCCACGGAGAGTTCCGGGAACGAATAGATACCCGGCCGTAGGTCTCAGTCGCATAACTGCGCGGTACCGTAGTGCGCATGACCGGGCGAGGCGCGTCGATCGACGACGAGCAGGAAGATCACGGTCGTGGCTCCGGGCGGTTGCTCTTAGTAGCGGCATTGGCGCTCGCCCTGGTGGCCGCGGCGGTGCTCGTTGCGAGCGACAGCGCCCGCATGCTGCGCCTGGCCGTGGTGGCCGCGCTGTGGGCGGCGCTGGTGGGCGCTTTCCTCGCCGCCAGGTACCGCAAACAGGTCACTGAGCGCGACGACGAGGTGGCCGACCTCCAGTCCGTCTACGAACTGGAACTCGAGCGCGAAGTGGCCGCCCGCCGCGAGTACGAGCTCGAGATCGAGTCCGAGACCCGCAAGCGCATCGAGGCGGAATCGCGCGCGGACATCGACTCCCTGCGCGCGGACCTCAAATCGTTGAGGGACAACCTCGAAGCCCTGCTGGGTGGTGACGTGCTGGTCGAACGGGTGGCCCTGCGCGCGGAGTCCACCCGCCTGCGCTCCCTGGGTTCCGAGGCCGCCGCCCGCCTCGCCGCGTTGCCGGACAACCGCGTCATCAACGCCAAGCCGGCGATCACGTCGTCGATCTCGTCGATCTCGTCGATCTCGTCGATGTCGTCGTCGATGGAGAAGCCGTCCGAGCGCACCGAACTGATCGAGCGCGTCGCCCACGACGCGAAGGTGCAGCCGCCGCGCCGTGAGCAGGCCCGGCCGGAGCCCACGCGTCCGGAGCCGACCAGGAACTCGCCCCGTCCCCAGCCGGCCGTCGTGCGCCGCGAGCCGGTGAAGGCAGCGAAGCAGGAACCGGTCCGCCCGCAGCCCCGTCCCGCGGCCGCCAGCGTGTCCGCCCGGCTCGGCGTGTCCCCGCCGCAGGTCGCCCAGCCGCACACCGTCAAGGCCCAGCCGGTGCAGCCGCAGCCCGTGCAGGCACAGGTGCACCGGACCGAGCGAGTGCCGCGCCCCCAGCCGCCGTCCCAGCCCAAGCCGCCGGCCCGCACCGAGGCGTTGTCGCGCCCGCAGGAGCCGCCGAAGGCACCCGCCGCCATCGCCAAGGCCGTGGAGACCCGCAAGCCGGAACCACGTCCGCGCGTCGCCGACCGCACCGAGATGATCAACCCGGCCGTCCTGGAATCACGCGCGCAGCCGTCGAACACCGGCCGCCGCCGTGCCGACGACCGCCCGACTCCGGCTCCGGTGCAGGACAGCGGCTCCTGGGAGACCCTGAAGCCGGGCGCCGGTGAACCTGCGCCGAGTTCGTCGGCCACCTCGACCTCCCGCGGCCGCCGCCGGGCGGACGACGCACCCGAGGACTCACTGGTGTCGCTGCCGCCCTCGGGCCGCCGCGCCGCCGAGCAGTCGTCGGCCCGCCTGCCGGTGGTGCCGACCGGTCGCCGAACCGCGGCGGACGAGCCGCCGGTCTCCGGCCGCCGGATAGCAGAGGACTCGTCCACGCGCCTGCCCGCGGTCTCGACCGGCCGCCGTGCAGCGCCGGAAGACCCTTCTGGTGCCCACGCGGACGGCAAGTCCGTGAGCGAGCTGCTGGCGTCTCTCGGCGGGGGCGACGCACCGCGCCGCCGTCGCCGCCGCGACGACTAGCTGGCGGGGCGGCGGGTCCGCCTACTTGTCGATGTCGCCGACGATGACGGCGAACGAGCTCAGCACGGCGGGCAGGTCGTCCACCTTCGTGCCGGGCAGCAGCGCGGACAGCGCCTGAACGTTGTTGAACGACGGCGTGCGCAGCTTCAACCGCCACGGTGTCTTCTCGCCGCGTGACGACAGGTGCACGCCCGAGGTGCCCAGCGGCGCCTCGACCCGCGTGTAGACCGAACCCTCTGGCGCCTTGATGGCCTTGGGCAGCCGGACGTTCACCGGTCCGGACGGCAGCTGTTCCAAACACTGCCGCGCCAACGCCTTGGACAGCCCCACTTCGTCCACCAGGCACCGCACCCGCGCCGCGGCGTCGCCCTCGGTCCGCACCACAGGCGTGAAGTCCAGCTTCTGGTAGGCGGGCAACGGGTCGTCGCGCCGCAGATCGAAGTCCACCCCGCTGGCCCGCCCGATCGGCCCGGTGACGCCGTACTGCAGCGCGTCGTCGTGCCGGAGAACCCCGAGCCCCTCGAGCTTCCCGAAGTCGATCTCGAGTTGCGCGGGGTCCACAGTGGACAGGAAGCCGGCGACCCTCGTGGCCCAGCCGGCGGGGACGTCTTCGCGCAGCCCGCCGATCCGGTTGAACATGAAGTGGATGCGCCCGCCGGAGGCCTCTTCCATCAGCGCCTGCACACCCTCGCGGTGTACGGCGGCGTTGGGGCACAACGGAGTCAGGAAGACCATGTGCGCCATCAGCCGGTTGAGCTCGCACAGCAACGCACGCAACCACTGCGCACGGGCCGGCACGTCCATGCCCGTCATGCGTTCAACGGCCAGTGCGACCGCCAACTCGTTGCAGAACGCGGAAAGCCAGTCGTGCCGGTTGGCGAGCGTCAGGACTTGCCGGTAGTCGCGAACCTCGAAGAGCTTCTCGGCGCCGCGGTGCAGATGTCCGACGAGCGGCTCGGCGGCGGTGATCATCAGGTCCGGCGTGACGGTGAGGCGCAGGCGGTAGGCGCCGTGGGCCGACGGGTGGAGTGGGCCCAGGTCGATCACGCGGTCGACGCCCAGGTAGCGGGCGCCTGCGCCGACGCCGACGGTGATCTGCTCGCTCACCGGAGCATGGTTTCACGCCCTCGTGACGCCGAAGAAGAAGCACCCGTGCGACAAGCTGCGGACCTGGACCGACTCGATCGCAGGGTCGTTGAACAGTCCTTCGATCACCCGGTCGAAGGATCCCGGCTCGACCACCTCGCCGTCGTGGATCTGGCCGGCGGCGTTGTAAGAGCGAAGGATCCGGGGATTGTTCAACAATTCGGCGGGGAGGCGGTCAAGCGAAGGCGAGTCGGGGCAGTCCACGTGCGTGAAGATCGGCCCGACCTCGGCGTAGGGGCCCTTGCCGTTCGAAGGCGAGTAGCGGAACAGCCACACCGGCTCGTCCGGTAGCGACTTCCGCAGGCAGCACCGCAACGGCACGTCGGGCTCGGAGGCGCGGTACTCGCGGCCGGCGTCGGACAGAGCAGCGGCTGGCAGGACGTTGTGGATTCGCATACCGAGAACGATCGTCGTCAGGCCTGCGAAAAGCTGGCGGGAATCGGACGCCAGGGCGGCAGCGCGGGCAGCAGGTCCGCTACCGCCACCCCGTTCCCGTGCAGCAGCCAGCCGAACGCCCCCAGCCCGGCAGGATCCCGCAGCTCAGCGATCCGCCCGGCGCGTGCGGCCGACTCCAGCCACTCCCACCCGGAACCGGATACGGACCCGGTCAGCCCCAGCGCGGCCAGCGCATCCCGCTGCGACACCAGAACCCGGTCCCCGCCGGCCGCCGCGGCGCAGGCGTCCAGGGCGACGTGCGCGGTGATGTCACAGGACCCGTCGAACACCGGCGGCACCTGACGCCCGTCCCGATACCCGGTCAGGGTGAACCGCCGCGACGACACCAAGTGCCCGTAGTCGATCGCCAGAGCCGCCCCGCGAACCGAGGAAACCGCAGCGGCCCAGGCAGCATCCCGGGACGCCCCCACCTCGGCCTGCTCCCCGTCACCCAAAGACGGCCACCACCGGGTGATCCACGGATCCGCGGAAGGTCCGGTCACCACCGGGCAGGGGATCGAGTCGAGCCACTCGTGCCCGACCAGCAACCCGACGCAGGACGGCACCGACGTGGTCCACCGGACCCCGGGCAGCGACACGGGAGGGCCGAGCTCGACCGCCGTCACCCGCAACCGCTCGGCCAGCGACCCGCGAGCCTGCGAACGAACCGCGAAGGCCAGCTCACCGCCCCCGGCGCCGACGTCCACGAAGTCCACGACCGGGGGAAATCCCAGCGCGGCGTCCACGCGTTCGAGCAGCACGACGAGCGCCGAGGCCAGCTCCGGGCCGACCAGCGGCGAGGTCCGGAAGTGCGATGACGGCTTCTCGCCGCGCGCGAAGAAGCCTCCAGGGCCGTACAGAGCGGCGTGCCAAGCGGCTTCCCAGTCGAACACCGGACAAGTGTGCATCTAAGGTCATTTCCCGTGACCGACGCCGACCTCACGCCGACGCCGACGAAGAAGCGCATCGAGCAACGCCGCTGGACCGTCCTGTTCCCGGTCGTGGCGCTGATCGCGCTCGCCGCGGCGGGGCTGGTGCTGTTCGCACTGGGCACGTCGAGCATCGGCATCGAGCCGTTGCTGGTGGGTGCCGCCGCCGCGTTGATTCCCGTCGCGTTCGTGGTGACCGCGTTCCTGTGGATCGACCGGTGGGAGCCGGAACCGGCGAAGATGCTGCTCTTCGCGTTCGTGTGGGGCTCCTGCGGCGCCACGATCAGTTCGCTCGCGTTCAACCAGACCAGCCGGGTGCTCGGCGATCTGCTCTACAACGACGGCACGACGTTCACGGCGGTGATCGGGGCGCCGATCGTCGAGGAGGCCACCAAGGCGGCGTTCCTCATCGCGGTGTTCGTGCGGCGCAGGCACGAGTTCGACGGCGTGGTGGACGGCATGGTCTACGCGGGCATCACGGCCGCGGGCTTCGCGTTCACCGAGAACATCTGGTACTTCGGCCGGGTCTTCCTGCAGGACGGGCTCGGTGGCATGGGTGGCGGCGTGATCGCGTTGTTCGTGCTGCGCGGGGTGCTGTCGCCGTTCGCGCACCCGTTGTTCACGGCCATGACCGGCATCGGGGTCGGCATCGCGGCCACCACCAGCAACGCGACGACTCGGATCGTCTCGCCGATCCTCGGGTACCTCACCGCGGTGGGTCTGCACTCGCTGTGGAACTTCTCGACCACGGTCGGCACCGGCTCGGACTTCATCAACCTGTACTTCCTGATCATGGTGCCGGTGTTCGCCGGCGCGGTCGCGATCGTCGTCTGGCAGCGGCGCAGGGAGCAGCGGATCGTCGCGGGACAACTCGCCGCGATGGCGCAGAACAGGTGGATCGCCAACAGCGAGGTGGCCCTGCTGGCCAGCCTCAACGGCCGCAAGAACTGGCTCAGGGCGGTCAAGCGGAAGTCCGGTGACGCGGCGGTCAAGTCCGTGCGGACCTACCAGATTGCGGTCACCGAACTCGCCTTCCTGCGGCACCGCATCGAACAGGGAACGGCGGGCCAGAGCGCCGAGCACCGGCACGGCGTGCTGCTCGACACCCTGCACGCCGCCAGGGCCGCCGCTCGCCGGTGAGTCCGGTCACCGACCAGGTACAAGCCAAGAAGAGCGGGATTACCCTCGGCGACGTCGTCTGGTACCCGCACTAGGGACTGGAACGTCTGAAGGAGTTAGTCGCATGGACGCGACCCCACGTCCGGCCAGGCTCGCCGTCGGTGTCATCTCGGCAGGCAGGGTCGGTTCGGTGCTCGGCGCCGCGCTGGCCAGGACGGGCCACGTGGTGGTCGGCGTGACCGCCGTCTCCCAGGCGTCCCGCAACCGCGCGGAAGAGCTGTTGCCCGGCGTCCCGATCGAAGACCCCACCGAGGTCGCCCAACGCGCTGACCTGGTGCTGCTGGCCGTGCCGGACGACGAGCTCCCCGGCCTGGTGAGGGGCCTCATCGCCACCGATTCGCTGCGGGCGGGCCAGATCATCGTGCACACGAGTGGCGCGCAGGGCGTCGAAGTCCTCGAACCTGCGGCTCAGCTCG
This sequence comes from Lentzea sp. NPDC054927, assembly GCF_053610285.1. Taxonomy (NCBI): domain Bacteria; kingdom Bacillati; phylum Actinomycetota; class Actinomycetes; order Pseudonocardiales; family Pseudonocardiaceae; genus Lentzea; species Lentzea sp. NPDC054927. The sequence goes on along the minus strand of NZ_JBSGXZ010000057.1, from coordinate 9,272 downwards.
GTGCGCTCACGCTCGCGCTGCACCCCGTCATGACGTTCACCGGCCGCGCGGAGGACCTGCTGCGGATGAGCGCCGCGTGCGTCGGGGTGACGGCCGCGGACGGCGACGAGGTGGCCTGGAGCGTCGGCGAGGCGCTGGTGGTGGAGATGGACGCCGAACCGGTCCGAGTTCCCGAGGCCGTCCGCCCGCTCTATCACGCGGCACTGGCCCACGGCGCGAACCACCTGATCACGCTGGTCCGCGACGCCGCCGACCTGCTCACCAACGCCGGTGTCGCCAACGCCGAGCGGTTGCTCGGCCCGTTGCTCTCCGCCGCGCTCGACAACTCGCTGCGCCACGGTGACCGCGCCCTCACCGGTCCGGTCGCCCGCGGCGACACGGGTACCTTGCGCAAGCATCTCGACGTGCTCGCCGAGCAGGCACCTGACACCCTGCCCAGCTATCGCGTGCTCGCCCGCCGCACCGCCGAGCGGGCCGAACGCTCCGGGCTGCTCAAGCCCGACACGGCCAACGACGTTCGCACCACTCTCGAGGACTGACGTGACCAAGCCACTCACCAAGGACGACTACCGCCCGGACGACGTCACGGTGCACCGCGACCCCGTCCGCCTGAACCGGGTGATCAGGGCGCTGCGCAACGCCGGTCGCAACGTCGCGCTGGTGCCCACGATGGGCGCTCTGCACGCGGGCCACCGGCAGCTGATCCGCGAAGCCCAGGTCATGCAGAACACGGTGGTCGTCGTGTCGATCTTCGTGAACCCGTTGCAGTTCGGGCCGAACGAGGATCTCGCGAAGTACCCGCGTCAGTTCGAGTCCGATGTGGACATCTGCCGCGATGAGCGCGTGGGCATCGTCTTCGCGCCGTCCGTCGAGGACATGTACCCCGCCGGCGCGCAGGTCACGGTCAACCCCGGCCCGCTGGGCGACGAGCTGGAGGGCGCCTCCCGCCCCGGTCACTTCGGCGGCGTGCTCACGGTCGTGTCGAAGCTGTTCAACATCGTGCAGCCCACGTATGCGGTGTTCGGGCAGAAGGACTACCAACAGCTGCAGCTCATTCACAAGATGGCGCGCGACCTGAACTTCCCGCTCGACGTCGTCGGCGTGCCGACCGTCCGCGAGCACGACGGTCTGGCGCTGTCGTCGCGCAACGCCTACCTGAGCGCGGAGCAGCGTCACCAGGCCATCACGTTGTCGGCCGCGCTCACGGCCGGCGCGCACGTCTCGTCGCAGGGTGCCGACGCGGTGCTCAAGGCCGCGCACGACGTGCTGGCCCAGACGCCCGAGATCGAGCTGGACTACCTGGAGCTGCGCGGGGTCGACCTCGGTCCCGCGCCGGAGAACGGCGACGCCCGGCTGCTCGTGGCCGCCCGCGTCGGTTCCACCCGCCTGATCGACAACATCGCGGTGTTGCTCGGTGAAGGCGACGAGTAGGGGGATGACATGTTCCGCACGATGCTGAAGTCCAAGATCCACCGCGCCACCGTGACGCAGGCCGACCTGCACTACGTCGGTTCGGTGACGGTGGACGAGGACCTGATGGAGGCCGCCGACCTGCTGGCCGGCGAGCAGGTCGCCATCGTCGACGTCACCAACGGCGCGCGCCTGGAGACCTACGTCATCCCCGGCGAGCGCGGCACCGGCGTGCTGGGCATCAACGGCGCGGCGGCGCACCTCGTGCACCCCGGCGACATCGTGATCCTGATCGCGTACGGGCAGATGGACGACGCCGAGTCGCGCACCTACCGGCCCCGCGTCGTGTTCGTGGACGCCGACAACAAGGTCGTCGACCTCGGCGCGGATCCCGCGCACGCCCCGGAGGGGTCCGGTCTGGTGAACGGCTCCACGAGCGCACCTTCTTCTGAGACCGTTGAAGCGACAGCGCTGGACGCGTTGATCCAGGCCGAGAACTAAGGAAACGCAACGTGCTGCTCGCCATCGACGTCGGCAACACCAACATCGTGCTCGGTCTGTACGACGGGGTCGGCGACTCGGCCCCGCTCGTGCGCGACTGGCGGATGCGCACCGACGCCAGGATGACCGCCGACGAGCTCGCGCTGACCATGCGCGGCCTGCTCGGCGAGTACGCCGACAAGATCACCGGCATCTCCGCGCTGTCCACCGTGCCCGCGGTGCTGCGCGAGCTGCGGGTGATGCTCGGCCGCTACTACGACGCCGTGCCGAAGATCCTGGTCGAGCCGGGCATCAAGACCGGCGTGCCGCTGCTCGTGGACAACCCGAAGGAGGTGGGCTCGGACCGCGTGATCAACACGCTGGCCGCGCACCACCTCTACTCGACCTCGTGCGTCGTGGTCGACTTCGGCACGTCGACGAACCTCGACGTGATCTCGTCGCGCGGCGAGTTCCTCGGTGGCGCGCTGGCACCCGGCATCGAGATCTCCGTCGACGCGCTGGCCGCCCGTGCCGCCCAGCTGCGCAAGGTCGAGCTGGTCCGGCCGCGCAACGTGATCGGCAAGAACACCGTGGAGTGCCTGCAGTCCGGCATCGTCTACGGGTTCGTCGGCCAGGTGGACGGTCTCGCGCGCAGGATCACGGAAGAGCTCCAGCAGACCGATCCCGGCCCCGTGACGGTGATTGCCACGGGCGGCCTCGCTCCACTGGTCGTGTCGGAGTCCTCGACGATCGCGCACCACGTGCCCGACCTGACCCTGCTGGGGTTGCGGCTCGTGTTCGAGCGCAACATGGCGACGCGTTAGTCGCTCACCCGAACCATTCGGTAGACCTCCGAGCGCAGAGAGACGTCGAACGGCCCGTTCGACGTCTCCGGGCGGCTGCGGAGGAACGCGAGCATCTTGTCGTTGATCGCGGCCCGCTCCTGTTCGTCGATGACGAGCATGCGCGAGTAGGTGTTGGTCGTGTCGACGAGCGCTTCCGGCGAGTCCCTGCGCAGTGCGTGCGGGAACGTGCCGCGCTCCGCCCGCGTGAACGACGGGTGCGCCATGAAGTCCACCGGGTCGTGCCGCTGCGACTCGACGCTGCTCGACGACACCTGCTCGAACTCGGCGTACCACTCGACGTCGGGGTCGGGCTCGATCCACAAGGCCGCCAGCACGCCGCCGGGCCGCAGCACGCGGGCGATCTCCGGCAGCGCCTTCTCCTGGTCGAACCAGTGGAAAGCCGTGCCGACGAACACGGCGTCGACCGTGTGGTCAGGAACCGGGATGTGTTCGGCGTGACCCGGCAGCGCACGCACGTCGTGAACGCGCCGCACCAACTCGGACAACATCTGCTCGTTGGGCTCCACGGCTGTCACGCGGTGCCCCTCCGCGACCAGGCCCGCGGTCAGCTTGCCAGTGCCGGCGGCGAGGTCGAGCACGTCTAACCGCTCGCTCGTGCCCAGAGGCTCCAGCGCCCACCGGATCGCCGCCACGGGATAGTCAGGCCGGTGTTCGGCGTAGGCCTCGGCCTGCGCGCCGAACGAGTCCGCTCGCCTCGCGTGTAGATCCATCCGTCCAACTTAGTTCGTCGCCCGTTGTCTTGTCCCAAATGGTCTGCTAGGGCCCCACGTGTGTCCGAGCCGTTGCCCACCTGGTCACGCGCACAGGAAAACTGATCACATGGCACATCCCGGCTCGGCGAGGTTCTTCGCCGCACTCGACCAGCTCGTCGCCGAGGGCGAGATCGTGATCGACCGGCCGAAGGGCAAGCCCCACCCGCGCATCCCCGAGGTGATCTACCCGCTCGACTACGGCTACCTGGCGGGTACGACCAGCGGCGACGGTGACGGCATCGACGTGTTCGTCGGATCGGCGCCGGAAGCGGGGGTCGCGGGTGTCCTGCTGACGGCGGACGTGGTGAAGCGCGACGCCGAGATGAAGGTGCTGGTCGACTGCACCACGGCCGAGATCGTCATCGCTCGCGACTTCCTCGGCGAGCTCGGCATCGGTGGCCACCTCGTGAAACGGGTATCCGGTTCGCTTTGACTCCACGGGCTTCCGTACCCTTCTCTGCGTGAGTGAGCAGCCGAAGCAAAACCTCGTGACCAGCGAAGAAGACCTGCCCGAGCAGATGCGCGTGCGCCGGGAGAAGCGTGCGCGGCTGCTCGCTTCCGGTAAGGAGCCGTATCCCGTCGAAGTCGCGCGTACGCACACGTTGCGCGAGATTCGTGAAGCGCATCCCGAACTCGAACCCGACACGCAGACCGGGCAGATCGTCGGCATCACCGGCCGGGTGATGTTCATGCGCAACACCGGAAAGCTGTGCTTCGCGACGTTGCGCGAAGGCGACGGCACCGAACTGCAGGCGATGCTGAGCCTCGCCGGTGTCGGTGAAGAAGCACTTTCCGAGTGGAAGACCGATGTGGATCTCGGTGACCACGTTTTCCTGCACGGCGAGGTCATCAGCTCGCGCCGCGGTGAACTTTCCGTGATGGCGGACGCATGGCAGCTGACGTCGAAGTCGCTGCGCCCGTTGCCGGTCGCGCACAAGGAACTCGGCGAGGAAACCCGTATTCGTCAGCGATACGTCGACCTGATCCTGCGGCCGATGGCGCGGGACACTGTTCGGACCCGTGCGAACGTCGTTCGTTCTCTGCGCGACTCGTTCCACCGGCGTGGATTCCTCGAAGTCGAGACGCCGATGTTGCAGACGCTGCAGGGTGGTGCGTCCGCGCGTCCGTTCATCACGCACTCGAACGCGCTCGACATCGATCTGTACCTCCGCATCGCGCCGGAGCTGTACTTGAAGCGCTGCGTGGTCGGTGGGATCGAGAAGGTCTTCGAGATCAACCGCAACTTCCGCAACGAGGGCGTCGACTCGTCGCATTCGCCCGAGTTTTCGATGCTGGAGTACTACGAGGCGTACGCGACGTACGACTCGAACGCCGTACTCACGCGAGAGCTGATCCAGGAAGCCGCTGAAGCGGTGACCGGTTCACAGATCGTCACGTTGGCGGACGGCAGCGAGTACGACCTGTCGGGTGAATGGACGACGCTGAGCATCTACGAGTCGTTGTCCGAAGCTGTTGGTGAGGAAATCACCCCCGAGACGCCTGCCGAGGCGCTGCGCAAGCTTTGCGACCGGCACGAACTCGAGGTGAACCCGAAGTTCGGGCACGGCAAGCTGGTCGAGGAGCTGTGGGAGCACCTGGTGTGCGACTCGCTGTACGCCCCGACGTTCGTGCGCGACTACCCGATCGAGACGTCGCCGCTCACCAGGCAGCACCGCAGCAAGCCGGGTGTCGCCGAAAAGTGGGATCTGTACGTCCGCGGATTCGAACTCGGAACCGGTTACTCCGAACTGGTGGATCCGGTGATCGAGCGGGAACGCCTGGAAGCACAGGCGCGTCTTGGCGCCGCCGGTGACGTCGAGGCGATGCCGATCGACGAAGACTTTCTGCGATCACTGGAGTACGGAATGCCACCGAGTGGTGGCGTCGGAATGGGTATCGATCGGCTGCTGATGGCCCTCACCGGTCTGGGTATCCGGGAGACCATCTTGTTCCCGCTCGTTCGCCCTGAATGAGTAACTTTCCGGATGTCGATAGGTGCAATGCGGCACCCGTGCGCTAACCTGCCTCGCAAGAGGCTTTAGTTGGCGACGCGGGTGACCGCGCATTCGGGGTCCTGGAGGATACGCATGGCGCAGAAGGTCACGGTGACCCTCGTCGACGATCTGGACGGTTCCACTGCGGAGGAGACCGTCGAGTTCGGGCTGGATGGTGTCAGCTACACGATCGACCTTTCCTCGGGCAATGCAGGCAAACTGCGGGACGCTCTTGCCGACTTCGTCGGTGGTGCTCGTCGCGCGGGTGGTCGCAAGCGCATTGGCCCTGGTCGCCCGGCGGGTGTGAAGGCGCGCCCCGCATCTGCGGATCGTGAGCAGAACCAGGCCATTCGCGAGTGGGCCCGCAAGCAGGGCATGAAGGTGTCGGACCGCGGCCGGATCCCGGCCGAGGTGCTCGACGCCTACCACCAGCAGGGCTGAAATTCGGTAAAACACGAAGGGGTTCCGGGAATCGTCCCGGAACCCCTTCGTGCTATTTGAGTGACTGATCAACTACTCACTGGGTGACGATGGTCGGTCCAAACGAGATTTGGTTGATCCAACAACGTGTTCGCCTAAATATTGCGTTCCGATCTTCTTGCCCCCCTTCTTCCTGTGCCGGTTGTGACCAGGACCGCGCGCCTGCGCGCCGGTGACCAGCGGTACTTCGGTTAGGCTTGCCTGTCTTCAGCTGCCGCTAGGAGGGGTGGGCCTTGGGTCGTAAGTCGCTGGGCCTGCTCTTCCTGCTGCTCGTGCTGGTCGCCGTGTGTCTGGCGAGCATCGCGATCGGCTCCAAGGAGATCCCGCTGTCCGGGGTCTGGCACGGTCTCTTCACGCCGACCGGTGTCGAGGACGACGTGGTGATCCGCGAGCTGCGGGTCCCGCGGACGTTGATCGGCATCGCCGTGGGCATCGCACTCGGTGTCGGTGGCGCGCTGATGCAGGGCCACACGCGCAATCCGCTGGCAGACCCCGGCATCCTCGGCGTCACGCACGGCGCCGCGCTGGCCGTGGTGCTGTCGATCTTCCTGCTCGGGGTCAACTCGCTGGTCGGCTACATCTGGTTCGCCTTCGCCGGCGCGATGATCGCGAGCGTCGTGGTGTTCCTGCTCGGGTCTGCCGGGCGAGGAGGGCCGTCGCCGGTGACGCTGGCGCTGGCCGGTGCCGCGGTCTCCGCGCTGATGAACGGCCTGGTGTCCGCGATCGTGCTGCTCGACCAGCAGTCGCTCGACGCGTTCCGGTTCTGGCAGGTCGGCGGCATCGCGGGCCGCGACATGACGGTGCTGACGCAGGTGTTGCCGTTCCTCCTCGTCGGCCTGGTGGTGGCGGCGTTCAACGCGCCGGGCCTCAACGCCATGTCGCTGGGCGAGGACGTGGCCAAGTCGCTGGGCGTCAACGTCAGCAGGACGCGGTCGCTGGGCATCTTCGCCATCACGCTGCTGGTGGGCGGGGCCGTGGCCGCGTGCGGGCCGATCGGGTTCCTCGGGCTCGTCGTGCCCCACATCGCCCGTGCGTTCACCGGGCCGGACTACCGCTGGATCCTGCCGTACTCGGCACTGCTCGGAGCGATCCTCATCCTGTTCGCCGACATCGTCGGCAGGGTGGTCGCCCGTCCGTCCGAAGTGGAGGTCGGCGTGATGCTGGCGCTGATCGGCGCACCGTTCTTCATCTATCTGGTGCGGCGCAAGAGGCTGGTGAAGATTTGACGGCGACCAGGTCCAGGCCCGTGGCGCCCGCTCTGCGGCTGGGCGCCACCTCGTTCAAGCTGCGTCGCCGGCCGCTGCTGGTGGTGGCGGCGGCACTGGTGGTGCTGGCGGCCCTGTTCGTCGTCGACATCATGATCGGCGACTTCCCGCTGACCGTGTCGCAGGTCGTCGACACGCTGTTCGGCGGCGGCACCCGGCGCGACCAGTTCGTGGTGATGGAACTGCGGATGCCGCGCGCGTTGACGGGCCTGCTCGTCGGCGGCGCGCTCGGTCTGTCCGGCGCGATCTTCCAGGCGATCGTGCGCAACCCGCTGGCCTCACCGGACATCCTGGGCGTGACCTGGGGAGCCGGCGCCGGCGCGGTCTCCGTGATCACCTTCTCCGGTTCGCTGGGCGTGGTGACCGGCAGCGCGGCGTCGATCGGGGTGCCGCTGGCCGGTCTGGCCGGCGGATTGTTCGCGGGCCTGCTGGTCTACGCGCTGGCGTGGCGGCAGGGCATCGAGGGCTTCCGGATGGTGCTGGTCGGCATCGGCATCACTGCCGTGGCCGGCAACTTCACGCACTACCTGCTGACCGTCGGCGACGTGCTGGACGCCGGGCGGGCGATGGTGTGGATCACCGGGTCCCTGAACGGGCGCGGCTGGGAGCACGTCGTGCCGGTGGCGTTGGCGCTGGGCGTGCTGGTTCCCGTGGCGTTGATCGGTGGTCATGTGCTGGGGGCGCTGCAGTTCGACGACCAGACTTCGCGCGGGCTCGGTGTGCGGGTGAACGTCGCGAGGTCGTTTCTGATTCTCGTGGCGATCGTGTTGGCCTCGGTGGCCACCGCTGCGGCTGGGCCGATCGCGTTCGTCGCGCTGGCCACGCCGCAGATCGCGTTGCGGTTGGCCGGGACTGCTCAGCCGCCGTTGTTCGGGTCTGTGGTGGTGGGTGGGGTGCTGGTGATGTTGTCGGATCTGGTGGCGCGGACTGTTTATCGCACTGAGTTGCCGGTGGGTGTGGTCACGGCGGTGCTCGGGGCGCCCTATCTGATGTTCCTGCTGGTTCGGAGCCGTCGGGAGGCGCGGGTATGAGCGCGGGTGTGAGCGCGGGTGTGAGTCCGGGCGTGCGGCTTGAGGCTTCGTCGTTGTGCGTCGGGTACGGGGATCGGCTGGTTGTCGACACGTTGGATCTGTCGATCCTTGCTGGGACCGTCACGGCGGTGATCGGGCCCAACGGGTGTGGGAAGTCGACCTTGTTGAAGGCGCTTGGGCGGTTGTTGCCTGTCCGGTCCGGTGCTGTGTTGCTGGACGGCAAGGCGATCGACCGGATGGCCACCCGGGATGTGGCTCGGGTGTTGGGGATGTTGCCGCAGGCTCCGTCGGCGCCTGAGGGGCTGACTGTGGCGGATCTGGTTGCTCGGGGGAGGCATCCGCATCAGGCCTGGTATCGGCAGTGGTCGTCGGATGATGCCGAGGCGGTTGAGGCTGCGTTGGCGATGACCGGGATTTCTGACCTGGCCGAGCGGACGGTGGATGAGCTGTCTGGGGGGCAGCGGCAGCGGGCTTGGATTTCCATGGCGTTGGCTCAGGGGACTGACCTGTTGTTGTTGGATGAGCCGACTACCTATTTGGACCTTGCTCACCAGATTGATGTGCTGGATCTGGTGCAGGAGCTGCATGTGTCCATGGGGCGGACGATCATCATGGTGTTGCACGACCTGAACCTGGCGGCTCGGTATGCGGACAACATCGTTGCTATGAGGGATGGGCGGATTGTGGCTCAGGGGGTGCCTGGGGAGGTGCTGACTGAGTCGATGTTGCTGGATGTGTTTGGGCTGGATGCTCGGGTTGTGGAGGATCCGGTTTCTGGGACGCCGCTGGTGGTGCCGGTGGGGTCTCGGCATCGGTTGCCTTAGGGCGCGAGTTTGAGGGTGGTCACCTTTCCTGGGGGCGCTGCCCCCAGACCCCCGCCAATCTGATCTGGGGGCCTCCGCCGTGCGTGGGTTGATGGCACGCCTGTTGCGTTGGGCGGAGTTGCGTTGCGTGGGTGGTGCGGTCCGGGCGGGTCCCCGTCACAAGTCGGGCC
>NZ_JBSGXZ010000056.1:0-47194 GCF_053610285.1 Lentzea sp. NPDC054927 | reverse complement strand
CGTCACAAGTCGGGCCAGAGCGAGCCACCCACGAGGAGGGATGTCAAACGGACGAAAAGCGTGTCCGTTTGACATCCCTCCTCGTGCGCGGCAAGAGCTGAGGCACGACTCGTGACGGGACCACCCACCGGAACCTCCCGTTTCAAGCGTTAAAGACACCTCGGCTTCGCCATCGGGACTGCTCGGCTTCGCCTTCGCTTGAGGGTGCCTTCGGCTTCGCCTCGCTAGTCCAGGGCGTCTAGTTGAGCCTGGATGCGTTGTGCTTCTTCGGTTCGGCCCTGTTGTTGGTAGATCTCCAGGGCCTCTTGCCATGCGGCGCGTGCCTCGGCGTGTTGGCCTAGGGCTGCGTGTGGGGCGCCTAGGCCTGCCAGGGCTTCGGCGATGGCGTAGTCGTAGATCAGTTCGCGTTGCAGGGCCAGGGATTCGCGGTAGTGCTTCACGGCTTCCTCGTGGTGGCCTGCTAGGTGGGCGATGTAGCCGAGGCTGTCCAGCGTGCCTGCTTCGCCTGAAGGGTTGTGGTGTGCGCGGTAGAGGGCGAGGGCGGCCAGGCAGTGTTCGCGGGCCCGTTCGTGGTTGCCGAGGCGGGCGTAGAACCAGCCGACGCCGTTCAGGGCTCCTGCTTCCCACACCGGGTTGTCCAGGGAGCGGCTGAGAGACAGGGAGCGGAGGGAGTGTTGCAGGGCTTGCTGGTGGTTGCCCTGTTGTTCGTAGGCCCTGGCCAGGACGGTGTGGGTGTGGGTTTGGGCGGTTTCGTCGCCCTGGTGTTCGGCTAGGGAGAGGGCTTGTTGCAGGTGGGTCATGGCCTGCTCGTGGTGGCCCAGTTCGGCGTGGACGAGGCCTAGTTGGCGGTGGGCCAGTACCAGGACGGGTGGGGCTGGGAGGTGTTCGGCGGCCGGGAGGGCGGTTTGCCAGGTGTTGATCTGGTCGCGGTGGTGGCCGCGTAGTTGGTGGTAGGTGGAGAGGGACCAGGCGAGTTGCCAGACGGGGCGGTGCCACTGCTGGGTTGCGGCGGTTTGCTGGGCGGCCAGTAGGCAGAGGTGTTCGGTTTGGAGCCAGTCCATGGCCGCTGCCGCGTCTGGGAGCGGGTGGGGTGGGGCGGTTGGCGGGGTTAGGTCGATGTCCACGCGGTGCAGGTGCAGCAGGCGGTCTGCCGCGTGGGCGGTGTGGAGGTAGAAGTCGATCGCGCGGCGTAGGGCTGTTTCGCGTGCGTCTGGGGGGAGGGGTTGGGAAGCGGCGTAGCGGCGGATCAGGTCGTGCATGCCGTAGCGGCCGGAGGCGTCTTGGGTGATCAGTGAGGCCTGTTCCAGGCCGCGCAGCACGGTTCGGGTTCGGGTGGGGGTCAGGGCGGTGAGGGATGCTGCTGCTGGGAGGGCGATGTTGGGGCCCGGGGCGATGGACAGCAGGCCGAAGACGGTGGCCTGTTCGTCGGTCAGTGCGTTGTAGGACAAGGAGAGGACTGCGGGCAGGCTGGCCACGGGGTCGCCCTCGTCCAGTACGTCGAGGAGGCTTTCGCGTAGTTCGGCGGCGATGGCGGGCAGGGATGAGCGGGAGTAGGTGTGGACTCGGCCAGCGATGATGCTCAACGCCAAGGGGAAACCGCCGCACAGGCGTACTAGTTCGTCCACCGCGTTGGGTTCGGCCTCCACTGCGGCGGTGCCCAGCCTGGCGGCCAGCAGGTTGCGGGCTGCGGGCTCGTCCAGGACGTCCAGGGCCACGTGCCGGGCGTTGTGGCCGGTGATCAGGCCGGGCAGGCGGTTGCGGCTGGTCACCAGGACGGTGCAGGAACTGTTGCCTGGCAGCAGTGGGGTGATCTGGGTGGTGTCGGCGGCGTTGTCGAGCACCAGGAGCATTCGCTTGTTCGCCACGAGGCTGCGGAACAGCGCTGTTTGGGCGTGCGGGTCGACTGGGATGCGGCCGGACTCGACTCCCAGGGCGTCCAGGAAACCGCGCACTGCCACGGCTGGGTGCAGCTGGTCGCCGTCGGGGCTGAAGCCGCGCAGGTCCACGTAGAGCTGGCCGTCGGGGAAACGATGGGCGTGCTGGTGGGCCCAGTGCAGGGCCAGCCAGGTCTTGCCGACGCCGCCTGAACCGGCGATGGCCGTGACGACCGTCGTGGCCGAGGGGTCCAGGGCGGTGTTCAGGGCATCCAGTTCGTCCTGGCGGCCTACGAACGGGGCGGGTGGCATCGGGAGTTGGCGTGGCACGACGGGTTCGGCGAACGTGTTGCGGAACGCGCCGGCCAGGGCGGAGTCGGCGTTCAGCAGTTGCTGGTGCAGGTCCTGCAGTGCGGCGCCGGGTTCGGTGCCCAGTTCCTCGACCAGGCGGGCGCGGACCTCGCGGTAGTGCTCCAGGGCGTCGATGGTGCGGCCCGCCTGGTGCAGGGCGAGCATGTACTGGCCCGCCACCCGCTCGTCCAGCGGCTGCTCTGCGCTGCGCGCGGACAGCTCGCTCACCAGCTGACCGCCTTTCCCGAGACGCAGCAGGGCATCGGCCAGGTCGTGCTCGGCGGCCAGTCGTTCCTGGGACAGCCGGTCGCGTTCGGCTTCTGCCCACGCGCCGTCCACGCCGGTCAGCGGCTGTCCCTGCCACAGCGCCAGCGCCTCGGTCCACGCCCGCACCGCTTCGCCGTCGTCATCGCGGGCGCGCGAGCACAGGTCGCGGAACTGGTGCAGGTCCGTCACCGGTTCGGACGTGTCGGTGATCAGGGCATAACCACCGGAGCGGCGCACGATGTTCACGTTGCCGGCGGCCAGCGCCCGGCGCAGGCGGGAGATGTAGCTCTGCAGCGTCGCCCGCGACCGTTGGGCCACATCGGTACCGGACACCCGCTCGACCAGGCGGTCCACCGGCACCACGCGGCCCGCGTCCACGGCCAGCGCGGCCAGCACGCAGCGTTGCTTGGGAGTGCCGAGGTCGACCCGCTGTCCGTCGATCTCCGTGCTGACCTCGCCCAGCAGGCGCACCACCACCGCCACGCAACACCGCCCCCTCGCCTTCGTCCATGACACCACAGACGAAGGCGAGGGACGCGGGCTTTCCCCCTGGTCAGTGAACGGAGATCATCCGCACGCCACCTTGATGCTGTTGGACGTGCGGATCCACGCGTGGGTGCCGATACCGCTCTTGATGAGAGCTCGGTACGTCTTCGTCTTCGAGCCGTTGCAGGTGTACGTGGTGACGGCGTACTGGTTGGTCTTCCACACGCCGGACCGGACCACGTGGTCCTTCCAGCTCAGCGTCGTCTTCTCCTGGACCATGATCGTGAAGCCGGTGGTCGCCTGGTCGCAGTTGAAGAACCCGCCGAGCCCGTCGATGAAGTTGCCGCGCTTCTGCACGTGGATGTTCACGTTCTTGTCCGGGTTGCACGCGGCCTGCACGCCCATGTCCTGCGCCGACGCGCTTCCCGGCACGAGCAGCGCCGCCGCGGTGAGCGCGGCGGCCGTGGCGGTCACGAGAATCCTCAAGGCTTTCTCCCCTTCTCAGCAGGTGTGAGGCCACCTTGGCCGAGGGGTCGTGCAGGTTCCTTGCACGCATTCTGCATTTCGCAGGTCACGAACCGGGCGGAAAACCGGCTGACCACGGGCCCGCGCCTTGCTAGCTTCCGCTCATGACGCGCCTGACAGAACTCAGGAACGGATTCCTCGACGGCCTCTGCGGGAGGTCCGTCCGGCAGTTCTGCACCATCGAGGAGCTCCGGGCGGAACTCGGCGCGGAGAAGGTCGTCGCGTTGATCACGGCCACCGGTGCGCGCCGGCGTGCGGATCGCGTCCGGGAAGCGGACGTGCGCAGCAGCACCGGGCCGAGGTCACGCGATCGGTTCGCCGGCCTGGGGATGCTCACCAGGGCTCGTCGAACTCCCCGTCTTTGGCGCCCGCTACGAAAGCGTCCCACTCGGCCATCGTGAACACGAGGACTGGTTCGAGCTGCTTGGAGTTGCGCATGGCGACGTAGGTGGCGCCATCGGTGTGCGGCACGAAGGCGATCTCGACGTGACCGTCTTCCGGTTCCGGCTCCGGCGGGCGCTTCCACTCCGCGTCGCGGAGGTCCAGGTTGCCGCGCACGTGGGCCTTGTCGTCGTAGATCGGCGCGCTGTCGGTCATGCGAAAGACGCTATCGGATAAGAGCAAGAGGCCCGCAGCGGCATGCTGCGGGCCCCTCGCGGAAAGAAGATCAGGCGGTCTCGGTGATCGGCCGGTCGACCCACGACATCATGTCGCGGAGCTTCTTGCCGGTCGCCTCGATCGGGTGGTTCTCACCCTCCTGCTGAAGCTTCTTGTAGTTCGCGCGGCCGTTGTCGTCCTCGGCCACCCACTCGTTGGCGAAGGTGCCGTCCTGGATCTCGCCCAGGATCTTCTTCATCTCCTCCTTGACCGCGGGGGTGATGACGCGCGGGCCGCGGGTCAGGTCACCGAACTCGGCGGTGTCGGAGATCGAGTAGCGCATGCGGGCGATGCCGCCCTCGTACATGAGGTCGACGATCAGCTTGAGCTCGTGGAGGCACTCGAAGTACGCGACCTCGGGGGCGTAGCCCGCCTCGGTCAGCACCTCGAAGCCCGCCTGGACGAGAGCCGACGCGCCACCGCACAGGACGGCCTGCTCGCCGAAGAGGTCGGTCTCGGTCTCTTCCTTGAACGTCGTCTTGATGACGCCGGCGCGGGTGCCGCCGATGCCCTTCGCGTAGGACAGGGCGAGGGCCTGCGCGTTGCCGGAGGCGTCCTGCTCGACCGCGATGAGCGCGGGAACGCCCTTGCCGTCCACGAACTGGCGGCGCACCAGGTGGCCGGGGCCCTTCGGCGCGACCATGGCAACGTCCACACCGGACGGTGCCGTGATGAGGCCGTAGCGGATGTTGAAGCCGTGGCCGAAGAAGATCGCGTCGCCCTGCTTGAGGTTCGCGGCGATCTCGTTGGCGTAGATGTGGCGCTGCGCGGTGTCCGGCGCCAGGATCATGATGACGTCGGCCCACTCGGAGACCTCGGCCGGCGTGCCGACCTCGAGGCCCTCTTCCTCGGCCTTGGCGCGGGACTTCGAGCCCTCCTGCAGGCCGATGCGGACCTCGACGCCCGAGTCGCGCAGGGACAGCGCGTGGGCGTGGCCCTGGCTGCCGTAGCCGATCACGGCCACCTTGCGGCCCTGGATGATGCTCAGGTCGGCATCGTCGTCGTAGAAGATCTCGACGCTCACTGTAATTCCCTACTCTCTGGATTTATCGAACCGCGGTGGCGGTGATGGAACGAGCGCCACGGCCGATGGCGACCATGCCGGACTGGACGATTTCGCGAAGCCCGTAGGGCTCCAGCATGCGCAGCAACGCGTCGAGTTTTTCAGACGTGCCGGTGGCCTCGATCGTGACCGCCTCGGGCGACACGTCGACGACCTTCGCGCGGAAGAGCTGAACGGTCTCGAGGACCTGGGACCGCACCGTCGCGTCGGCACGGACCTTGATCAGAACCAGTTGCCGCTGAACGGAAGCGGCCGGTTCCAGCTCAACGATCTTGATGACGTTGATGAGCTTGTTGAGCTGCTTGGTCACCTGCTCCAGCGGCAGCTCGTCGACCGACACCACGATGGTCATGCGGGAGATGTCGGGGTATTCGGTGCGGCCGACCGCCAGCGACTCGATGTTGAAGCCGCGGCGGGAGAACAGGCCGGCGACGCGTGCGAGCACACCGGGCTTGTCCTCGACCAAAACGCTCAGCGTGTGCCTGGTCATCACAGATCCTCGTCGAACAGGGGGCGGATGCCGCGGGCGGCCATGATCTCGGAGTTGCCGGTGCCCGCCGCGACCATCGGCCACACCTGGGCGTCCTTGCCGACGACGAAGTCGATCACGACCGGCCGGTCGTTGATCTCCAGCGCCTTCGCGATCACCTCGTCCACCTCCTCGCGCGACTCCGCCCGCAGGCCGGCACACCCGAGTGCCTCCGCCAGGAGCTTGAAGTCTGGGATGCGGTGCTTGTGCGTCCCCAGATCCGTGTTGGAGTACCGCTCGCCGTAGAACAGCGTCTGCCACTGCCGGACCATGCCCAGGTTGCCGTTGTTGATCACGGCGATCTTCACCGGCAGACCCTCGATGGCGCAGGTGGCCAGCTCCTGGTTGGTCATCTGGAAGCAGCCGTCGCCGTCGATGGCCCACACCGTGCGGTCCGGCTGACCGGCCTTGATGCCCATCGCGGCGGGAACCGCGAAGCCCATCGTGCCGAGGCCGCCGGAGTTGATCCACGTGCGTGGGTGCTCGTACTTCACGAACTGCGCGGCCCACATCTGGTGCTGGCCGACGCCCGCGGTGTAGATCGTGTCCGCCGGGGACAGCTTGCCGATGCGCTCGATGGCGTACTGCGGCGACAGCGTGCCGTCCTCCGGCCAGTCGTAGCCGAGCGGGAACGTCTCGCGGATCGAGTTCAGCGTCGCCCACCACGGCGCGAGGTCGACCTTCGTCGCTGTTTCGCGCTCGGTGCGCAGCGCGTCGATCAGCTCGGTGATGATCTCCTTGCAGTCACCGACGATCGGCACGTCGGCGCGGCGGTTCTTGGAGATCTCGGCCGGGTCGATGTCCGCGTGGATGATCTGCGCGTCCGGCGCGAACGAGTTCAGCTGACCGGTGACGCGGTCGTCGAAGCGGGCGCCCAGTGCGATCAGCAGGTCCGACTTCTGCATCGCCGCGACGGCCGCGACGGTGCCGTGCATGCCGGGCATGCCCATGTGCTGCTCGTGCGAGTCCGGGAACGCGCCGCGCGCCATCAGCGTCGTGACGACCGGAATGCCACTCTCCTCGGCGAGGCGCAGCAGTTCGGCGTGGGCATCCGCCTTGATCACGCCGCCGCCCACGTAGAGAACGGGCTTGTGGGCGTTGACGATCAGCTTGGCGGCTTCGCGGACCTGCTTGCCGTGCGGCCGGGTCGTCGGCCGGTAACCGGGCAGGCGCATGTCGGGCGGCCACGAGAAGCTGGTCTGCTCCTGCAGCACGTCCTTCGGGATGTCGACGAGGACCGGGCCGGGTCGGCCGGTCGACGCGATGTGGAACGCCTCCGCGATCGCCCGCGGGATGTCCGCCGGGTCGGTCACGAGAACGTTGTGCTTGGTGATCGGCATCGTGATGCCGCAGATGTCCGCCTCCTGGAAGGCGTCCGTGCCGATCAGCGGCCGCGACTGCTGGCCGGTGATCGCGACGATGGGCACGGAGTCCATGTTCGCGTCCGCGATCGGGGTGACGAGGTTGGTCGCACCCGGTCCCGAGGTCGCCATGCAGACCCCGACCTTGCCGGTGGCCTGCGCGTATCCGGTCGCCGCGTGTCCCGCGCCCTGCTCGTGGCGGACGAGGATGTGCCGGACCTTCGTGGAGTCCAGCAGCGGGTCGTACGCGGGAAGGATCGTCCCGCCGGGAATGCCGAACACCACTTCGCAGCCGACCGCCTCCAGCGACCGCACAAGCGACTGAGCACCGGTTACACGAATCGGTGCGCCACTGGGCGGGGCCGGTTTGGGCCGCGGACCTGGACGTGGCGACGTGGGCTCGGAAGCCTGTCGCGATGGTGCGCTGGTCATCTCATTGCCTCGTGGGTATCGGGGTCCGGACACGAAAAAACCCTCGACAACCCGAAGTTGGGTCGTGCGAGGGTCGCGCGTCGACGCAGGCTGTTCGGCTCAGGCGTCGACGCGCCTGAGAAGTACGAGAACGAGCGTGCGCTGCATGAAGCGGACGTTATCGCCTAGCGCAAGAGTGCGTCAACTCTGCGGGATGGAATTCCCGGATCGTGGACGTGGAACAATCGTCCGAGTGAAGAAGCTGGTCTTTCGCATCCCGGCAACGGCGCTGCTCGCAGCGGGTCTGATCGCCATCTGCGTGACCCCTGTGGCGTGGGTCGCTCCGGGACTGCAAGCGCTCTACGTTCTCCCCCTCGGCTACGCGTACTGGATCCTCCGCAACCGCACGACGGTCACGGACGAGACGCTCGTCGCACGAGGCGTCTTCGGCTCGACGACGCTGAAGTGGTCCGAGGTGAAGTCCATCCGCCTGGTGCAGAAGGGATGGCTCAAGGCCGTCAAGGAGGACGACACCGAGGTGACGCTGCCCGCGGTGCGGTTCATGCACCTGCCGGCGTTGTCGCTGGTGAGCGGTGGGCGCGTGCCCGACCCGACAGTCAAGGATGAAGTGCAGGAAGACGTGCCGGAAGAGGTCACCGAAGACGCGGCCGACGAGGTTGCGGAAGAAGTCGCGGAAGAGTCCGTAAAGTCGGAGAAGTGATCAAACGGGTTCCGCTGCTGAGCCTGCTGCTGTCCATCGCAGGCCTGCTGACCTCGGCTTATCTGACGTACACGCACTTCAACGCGAGCGCGCTGCTGTGCTCGGCGGACGCGGTCATCGACTGCGAGACCGTGACCACGAGCGACCAGTCGGAGCTCCTTGGCATCCCCGTCGCATTCCTCGGTCTGGCGTTCTTCGCGTTCCTGACCGTGATCTGCCTCCCGTTCGCGTGGCGGATCGACGCGCTGAAGTGGGTTCGGCTGGGAGCGGTCGGCGTCGGAGTGCTGATGGTCGTGTACTTGGTCGCGGCCGAGATCCTCATCATCGGCAAGATCTGCCTGTGGTGCACCGTCGTGCACGTGATCACGCTCGCACTGGCCTATCTGCTGGTGGCCGCGAGTCTGCGCACAAGTAACCTTTGAGGCACCGCTCCCAGACTGATGGACGCCCTCACCCCTGGCGTCCCGCGCGTTTTTCTTGAACTGAATCTGGAGGAGCAGTGCCTCAGCTCCGCTCTCGCACCACCACTCACGGCCGCAACGCAGCGGGTGCCCGCGCCCTCTGGCGCGCGACCGGCATGACCGACAGCGACTTCGGCAAGCCCATCATCGCGATCGCCAACTCCTACACGCAGTTCGTGCCGGGCCACGTGCACCTGCGCGATCTCGGGGACATCGTGGCCGAGGCGGTGCGCGAGGCGGGTGGCGTGGCACGCGAGTTCCACACCATCGCCGTCGACGACGGCATCGCCATGGGCCACAGCGGAATGCTCTACTCGCTGCCCAGCCGCGAGATCATCGCCGACTCCGTCGAGTACATGGTCAACGCGCACCAGGCCGACGCGATCGTCTGCATCTCCAACTGCGACAAGATCACCCCCGGCATGCTGAACGCGGCGATGCGGCTCAACATCCCCGTCGTGTTCGTGTCCGGCGGCCCGATGGAGGCCGGCAAGGCCGTCGTCGTCGAGGGCGTCGCTGTCGCACCGACCGACCTCATCACCGCGATCTCCGCGTCCGCTTCCCCCGCCGTGAGCGAGGACGGGCTCTCCGAGGTCGAGCGCTCCGCGTGCCCGACCTGCGGTTCCTGTTCCGGCATGTTCACCGCGAACTCGATGAACTGCCTCACCGAGGCCCTGGGCCTGTCGTTGCCGGGCAACGGTTCCACGCTCGCCACCCACGCCGCGCGCCGCGAGCTGTTCTCCGAGGCCGGCCGCGTCGTCGTGGAGCTGTGCAAGCGCTGGTACGGCGAGGACGACGAGTCTGCGCTGCCGCGGTCGATCGCGAACCGCAAGGCGTTCGAGAACGCGATGGCGCTCGACATGGCCATGGGCGGCTCGACGAACACCGTGCTGCACATCCTCGCCGCCGCACAGGAAGGCGAGATCGATTTCACGCTGCAGGACATCGACGACCTGTCCCGCCGCGTGCCGTGCCTGTCGAAGGTGTCGCCGAACTCCGACTACCACATGGAGGACGTGCACCGGGCCGGCGGAATCCCCGCGCTGCTGGGTGAGCTCTACCGCGCCGGCCTGCTGAACGACGACGTCACGTCGGTGCACACGCCGACGATGGCCGAGTGGCTCGGCAAGTGGGACATCCGCGCGGAGAACCCGTCACCCGAGGCGATCGAGCTGTTCCACGCGGCCCCCGGTGGCGTGCGGACGACCGAGGCGTTCTCGACCTCGAACCGCTGGTCCTCTTTGGACACCGACGCGGCCGGCGGCTGCATCCGCGACGACGAGCACGCCTACACCCGTGACGGCGGCCTGAACGTGCTGCGCGGCAACCTGGCCGAGCGCGGCGCGATCATCAAGTCCGCGGGCATCGACGAGGAGCTGTGGCACTTCGAGGGCCCCGCACGCGTCGTCGAGTCCCAGGAGCAGGCCGTCTCGGCGATCCTGAACAAGGAGATCCAGGCCGGCGAGGTGCTCGTGGTGCGCTACGAGGGTCCGTCCGGCGGCCCCGGCATGCAGGAGATGCTGCACCCCACCGCGTTCCTCAAGGGCTCCGGCCTCGGCAAGAAGTGCGCGCTGATCACCGACGGCCGGTTCTCCGGTGGTTCGTCGGGCCTGTCGATCGGCCACATCTCGCCGGAGGCGGCGGGCGGCGGCACGATCGGCCTGGTGCAGAACGGCGACCGGATCCTGATCGACGTGCACGAGCGGCGCCTCGAGCTGCTGGTGGACGACGAGGTGCTGGCCGAGCGCCGCGCCAAGATGGAGGCCTCCGAACGGCCGTGGCAGCCGGTGGACCGGATCCGTCCGGTCACGGCGGCGCTGCGGGCGTACGCGCGGATGGCGACCGACGCGTCGACCGGTGCCGTGCGCAACCCGGACCTCTAAAGAGCCAGCGCAAGCGCCATGGAGGCGCCGAACACGAGCCAGCCCGTCAGCGGACCGCTGACGGGCTGGCTCGTTTTCTTGACCATGATGCCGCTGATGATCAGGCCCGCGAGCAGACCCAGCGGTGGTAGCAGGGATTTGGCGGTGAGACCGAACGGGAACGCCACCAGGTAGACGACCGGAATCCCGATCACCAGCAGGGCGAGCTGGAGCACCGCTCCCGTCAGGTTCTTCCGCATTCAGCAGTTCTTACCGGAACACGAAGAAGGTCACCGCAGCACCACCAGCGCCCAGCAGCAGGGCGATGAAACCGGCCGCCAGCGGGTGGCGGAACCAGCTGCGGTTGTAGTCCAGCGCCGCCCGGCCGGGTCCGGCGAACAGCGCCGCGAACGCCATGCCCGCCAGCGCCAGCTCGAGTTCCACGCCGTTGGGGCCGAAGAAACCGCCCTTGTACTGCAGCGCGATGACGTTGGCCATCACGGCCAGCAGGCCCGCCGCGGCCAGGGGCGTGAAGAGACCGAGGACGAGCAGCCCGCCGCCGGCCAGTTCCGTGATGCCGGTGACCCAGGCGAGGACGACCGACTCGCGGTAGCCCATCTTCTCCAGCGACTGCGCGAAGCCGTTGATGCCGGGACCGCCGAAGAGTCCGAACACCTTCTGCAGGCCGTGCAGCACGAAGATGCCACCGAGCACCGCGCGCAGCCCGAGCAGGCCGATGTCCGGCCCCGCCGTCCAGCCGAACTTCTTGCGGTCGTCGTCGAACGGGTCGTCGTCCGCGTACGCCGGGCTGTCCACAGTGGACTTGTCCAGCGGCGTGTAGCCCGTCGTGTCGAACGCCTTGGTCGACGAGTCGTACGGCGATCCGGCGCCTTCGCCGACTCTGGTGGTGCTGTCGTCGAAGTGGTGCACTCCCCCTCCGCTGCTCGAGTAGAACGAGTCGTCGGAGAAAGCGCTCGATGTGGTCGAGCCTTTGTCGTGAGTAGCCACGCCCGCACGCTAGGAGACCCCGCGCGAGCGCGCGAGGTCCGAACGGCAGCCCAGTTTCACCCAGATGGCCTAGCGGCCGTCAGTAGCTCCCGTTCACAAGATTGCGCGGACGTTCCCCCGCAACGTAGCGAGCGACCTCCGCCGCGACGACGGCGTAGGCGCGTTGTGCATGTCCCGTGCAGGATCCGGCCACGTGCGGGGTCAGCAGCAGGCCCGGCGCGGTCCACAGTGGATGATCCGCAGGGAGTGGTTCGGGATCGGTCACGTCGAGGGCGGCGCGCAGTCGCCTGGAATTCAGCTCCGCGACCAGTGCGTCGGTGTCCACGACCGGGCCGCGGGCGCCGTTGACCAGGATCGCGTTGTCCTTCATCGCGGCCAGGAACTTGGCGTCGACAAGGTGCCGGGTCTCCTCGGTCATCGGCGTGAAGATCACCACCGCGTCGAACTCCGGCAGCAGTTCCGGCAGCTCGTCGACGCCGTGCACGCCGTCGCGGGCCGTGCGGCCGACCAGCACGGCGGTGGCGTCGAACGGCTCCAGGCGCCGCCGCAGCTGATCACCGAGGTCGCCGGCTCCGACGATCAGAACCTTCTTGTCCTGCAAGGTGTCCGTGAGGTGGTAGTCCCAGCGGCCCTCGACCCGGGATTTTTCGAAAACGAGGAACTCGCGGTAGATCGCCAGCAACGCGCCGATCGCCCACTCCGCCGTGCTGCCGCCGTGCGCGCCACGGCAAGTGGAGAGCATCACACCGTCCGGTACCTTGCCGACGAAGTTCTCCGCGCCCGCGCTCAGCAACTGCACGAGTTTGAGATTCGGCAACTGCGCGAACACGTCACGCGGGTCGGTGCCGGCGAGGAACTTCGGTACCAGGACCTCGGCGTCCACCCCGTCGGACGGCAACGGCTGCCCCGGCGTGTAGCGAACAGGCCGGACACCGTCCACCTGAGACAGCGCCTGAACTCCGAAATCATCTGGCACGAGCACGGTGAGCGTCACCAGAGCAAAGTACGTCAGAATGTCGACCATGCGGGAGCACGACGTCATCTCCTGGGACGGTACGAAGATCCGAACGTGGCACGCGCCGGGCGAGGGCCCGCCGGTGCTGCTGTGCCCCGGCGTGGGTTCCGGACCGGAGTCGTGGCCGTCGCTGGCCGAACGCGGCGGCCTGCTCAGCTGGTACATGCGCGGCACGATGGGCTCGGACCGGCCGGTCGACGAGCGCAACATCTCGCTGGACGACCACGTGTCGGACGCGATCGCCGTGCTGGACGACGCGGGCATCGAGCGGTGCGTCGTCATGGGCTGGTCGATGGGCGTCACGATCGCGGCCGAACTGGCGTTGCGTCATCCGGAACGGGTGGCGGGCCTGCTGTTCGTCGCGGGCGCGCCGGGCGACTCGTTCGACGCGATGCTGCCGGTGATCCCGAAGAACGCGCGCCGGCTCGCCGGCGCCATGGCCACGCGGATGCTCAGGCAGGCCGGCCCGGTGCTCGACAGCGTGCTGCACCGCGTCCCGGTGACGGACCTGACGACGTTCCTGCTGCGGCACAGCGGGGTGATCAAGCCGACCAGCGACCCGCAGGCCGTGACGAACGCCGTCAGCCGGTTCCTGCAGCACGACTGGCGCTGGTACTTCACGCTGGCGCTCGCGCTGGGCGAGACCGCACGCCAGGACCTCAGCCCGATCGTGTGCCCGGTCACACTGCTGTCCGGTCGTGACGACGTGCTGACGACCGCGGAGAGCATGTCCGGCCCCGTCGGCGCGCTGCCCCAGGCACGGCTGAGGGTGCTGCCGTGCAGCCACTACGTGCCGCTGGAGGCACCCGAGGTCGTGTCGGCAGAGCTGGACCTGTTGCTCGACCGGGTGCGCGCCGTCGACTTCGCGATCGAGTCGAGCATCGAGTGACCGAACACGCGTTCGATAGGATCGCTGCGTGAAGCTGGTGGCGCAGGTGAAGCTGCTACCGACGCCGGACCAGGCGGCGGCGCTGGCGGCAACCCTGCATGCCTGCAACGAGGCTGCGAATTGTACGTCGAGGGTGGCGTTCGAGCGGAACGTGAAGTCCCGTAACGAGTTGCAGAAACTCTGCTACCGCGAGATCAAGGATCGGTTTGGCCTGTCGGCGCAGCCTGCGGTGCGGGTGGTGAAGAAAGTCGTCGATGCCTACACCGCCTTGCATGCCGCGATCCGGGCAGGAAACTTCGGCGGAGAAAGTCCAAGCGCCGCATCAAGGCCGAGTCGAAGCCGATCGCGTTTCGGCGGACGGCGGCGCAGCCGTTCGACGATCGGTGCCTCTCGTGGTGGCTGGACGCGCAGAGGGTCAGCATCTGGACGACCGCAGGCAGGCTGAAGGACATTCAGTTCGCCTGCTCGCCCGACCAGTTGAAGACGCTGAGCGCCCACCGTCAAGGCGAGTCGGACCTGCTGTTCTGCGACGGCATGTGGTTCCTGATCGCCACTTGCGAGGTCACAGAACCCGAGGTGTTCGAGCCTGCCGACTGGATCGGCGTCGACCGCGGCATCACCAACCTGGCCACCACCTCGGACCTGGACAACTTCCAAGGCCGCCGCCTGCAACGCTACCGCCGCTGGCACGCCCGCAAACGCGCCGAGCTCCAGGCCAGACAGACGAAATCAGCCAACCGTCGCCTGAAGAGGCGGGCACGTAAAGAGGCCCGTCACGCCACCCACATCAACCACCGCATCGCCAAGCAGATCGTGGCTGTTGCCGAACGCACCGGCCGCGGCATCGCCCTGGAGGAACTCCACGGCATCCGCGACCGGGTACGGCTCCACCGGCACCAGCGAGCCACACAGTCATCCTGGCCGTTCCACCAGCTCGAACAGCACATCGCCTACAAGGCCCGCCGGGCTGGTGTACCGGTGCTGCTGGTCGACGCCCACCACACATCGCAAATGTGCCCCAGGTGCACGCACACATCCCGCTCGAACCGTCCCACCAGGGACACGTTCTCTTGTCGTCGATGCGGTCTCGCTGGACCCGCCGATGTCGTCGCCGCCGTGAACATCCGTAACCGGGCACGGCGCGCGTGGGTATTCGTCAACATGCCCTTACCCGCAGCCGCCTGAGCAGTTGTGGGTAGATGCGGCCCGTCCGCCACAGCCAGTGGCGGACGAGGAACGCGACCTGGCTTGAAGGAATCGAACGCAAGTTCGCTTTCTTCGCTCACCAGGAGTTGACGGTCCCGCACCTAGCCTGGGCACCGTGGTTCGTTCCGTCGCGTTGTTGGCCGCCGCCTGCCTGCTGGCAGGGGGCTGTGCGAGTTTTCCCGACGAGCCGGCCCCCACGAGCTGGAGCGCACAACCACAGCTGACCCCGCAGGCGGGCCCGAAGCCAGAGCTGCCCGGCGAGTTCCGGCCGACGCCGGGCGAGCAGGGCCGCAACCCCGCGCCCACGAGCGTGCCGCCGCCGCAGGGCTGCAAGGACTTCAGCCCTCTGGTGATCGCCACGTGCCTCAACACCGTCACCGGCGTCGCCCCGATCGGCGCGGACGCCCAGGGCGGCGTCGCGGCGTACGCGACGGAACGCGGCGGACGCCTGGTCAAGGTCACCAAGGACGTCGACCCGGTCGTGGTCGCCCAGCTCGAGGTCGACGCGTCGACCGACGGCGGCCTGACCGGACTGGCGCTGTCGGCCACGTTCGCCGAGGACCAGCTCGCCTACGTCTACGTGACGACCGCGACGGACAACCGGGTGCTGCGCATCGCGCCCGGTGACGCCCCGAAGCCCATCCTCACCGGCATCCCCAAGGGCCCGACCGGCAACCGCGGCGCGCTGGCCAGCGACCGCAAGGGCGCGATCCTCGTGGCCACCGGCGACGCGGGCAATCCGGCGCTGGCCGCCGACCCGACCTCGCTCGCCGGCAAGGTGCTGCGCATCGACGGTTCCGGACAGCCCGCCCAGGGCAACCCGACGGCCGGCAGCGCCGTCGTCACCTCCGGCCTGCGGCTACCGGGCGGCCTGTGCGTGTCCGCGGACGCCTCGATGATCTGGGTGACGGACTGGTCGGCGAGTGCCGACGCCGTCTACAAGGTCGTCCCCGGCAAGCTCGGTGACGCGGCCTGGACCTGGCCGGACCGGCCGGGCGTGATGGGCTGCGCGTCCCTGTCGAACATGCTCTGGGTGACCACGGCGAAGACTCCCGGCGTGCAGAACCTGCCGATGAACGCCACCGGCGCGTTCACCGGCAAGCCGACCGTCACCATGGACGAGGCCAACGGCCTCGGCCGGATGGGGCCGATGGAGCAGCTGAACGACTCGGCCGCGCTCGTCGGCACGATCAACAAGGTGGGCGGCCAGTCCGTGTCGTCGGACGACAGGGTGGCGATCGTCGTGCGTTCGGACAGCGAGATCCCCGGCAAGGACTAAGTGCCGCAAGTGCCTCAGGTGGCGAAGGCTTCGCCACCCGTGCGCCACCACCGGGCGTACACCTCGCTCTCCTCCACCAGCTTCAGGTACCCGGCCGCGACCTGTTCGCACAGGTCGTCGATCTCCTCCGCGACCGGCGCGTCGAGGCGCCAGGCCAGCACGACCTCGCGGACCAGCGGGTTCCCGGTGATCGGCAGCCGCGCGACGCCCGGCGGGGTGCCGCCGACCGGGTAGAGCGGGCACACCGCGCCGGACTCCCTGATCAACGTCAGCACGACGTGCGCCTCGCTGCTGAAGTGCGCGATCCGCTGCTCGAACCCGGCTGCGGCGCACTCGCGGGCGAAGTGGGCGTTCATGCCGCTGTCGTCCGGCTCCGGCATGACCCACTTGTCGTCGGCGAGCGCGCCGAGCGGGATCTCGGCCTCGGTGGCGTGCGGGTGGTGTTCTGGTACGCCGACGAACAGCGGCTCGCGGGTGAGCAGGCGGTGGCCTGTGTTCGGCGGCAATGTGAGCGGAGTACCGGGAAATTGACGCATCACAGCTATGTCGAGTTCGCCGGTGGTGAGCAACGCGGTGAGCGTGCCTGTTTCCTTGATGGTGCGGCTCGTGACGTTGTCCCCCAAGGCGCCCACGAGTAGTCCAAAGTGATAAGCGGGGATTCCCGCGAGCCTGGTAGGAGCGCCGGAACTGTGCGCGTTACGGCGCGTTACGAGTTCCAGCGAGTGCAACTGCGCGAGCATCGACCGCGCTTCCTGCACAAAACCCTGACCGGTCGGCGTGAGCCTCGCACCGTCGGCCGTGCGGAGGAACAGCGCCCCGCCCAGATGGTCCTCGATGCGTTTGAGCTGCGTCGTCACCGCTGGCTGGGTGAGGTGCAGGCGTGCGGCCGCCTTGCGCAGGCTGCCGCAGTCGGCGATCGCCACGACCAGTTCGAGGTGCCGCACTTCGAGACGCATGCGCCCGATGTTATCGCTCAATGTAATAGGGCCAATACCCTCCGGAATCTCGCGGGAGACGTCGCGGTCTCGATACGTTCGCCGGCGTGATGAAATTGGCCGAGCGACCGGCGCGCACCGAGGCGGTGCTGTTTTCGGATCGCGCAGTGAAAACGTTTCTGGAGGCCGCGTCCGCCGAATACTCGTTCATCACCGAGGACGAACCGAGACCGTGTTTCGCGGTGCTGCTCGGCCGCTGCGCCGGAGCGGAGGCCGTGGTCCAGGAGGTGGCGTTCGGCCGCAACGCGCGGCTGACCGACCCTTCCGCACGGGAGGAGTTCGCGTCGACGATCGTGCCGCGGTTCGGCACGGCGTACGAGAACCCGGTGCGGGCGTGGTGGCTCGACCCCGCCGACCTGCTGACGATCACGCGCACGGCCGATGCCGCCGGTTTGGACGTTCTCGGCTCGATCCACCTGCACCCGGATTGGCACCGGTTGGGGCCCGAGTGCGAGCGCAACCGGCCGTTGAGCGACAACCCGACGCCGATGGACGAGCACATGTTCCGCAACAGCGGGTGGCCCGTGAACGTCGTCTGTTACCTCGAACGCCGCCATGGCGGCCTCTACTACTCGCTTGCCGCATGGGACGCCGAGTGCCTGCGCCTGCCGTTGAGGATGAACCACGCTTGACTTCCTCCCTTCGTGAACGAGGGGATTCCTACGGCTCGCGCCGCAGGGCTTTCTGCTTCGTCACCGACTGCCCGCCCGGAGTGCTCCGTTGAGGTCTTACACCGGCTCCACAGACTGTCACCGCCAGCCCGGCGGCCAGAATGTTGCGTGCCGCGTTCACGTCCCGGTCATGGGTCGCGCCGCAGCCACAGGTCCACGTGCGCATGTGCAGCGGCATCGCTGCCGCGAGTGCACCGCAGACCGAACACAGTTTGGACGACGGGAACCAGCGATCCACGGTGATCACGGCCCGCCCGTACCAGTTCGCCTTGTACTCCAGCAGTTGGCGGAGCTGCCGCCATCCCGCGTCACTGATCGAGCGGGCGAGGCGCCGGTTGCCGGTCAGGTTGGACACGGCCAAGTCCTCGATCACGAGCGTTTGGTTCTCACGCACGAGCCGAGTCGTGATCTTGTGCAGGTAGTCCGTGCGCCGGTCGGCGATCCGGGCGTGGACACGCGCGACCTCGGCGCGGGCCTTGTTCCGGTTGCTGCTGCCCTTCTGCTTGCGGCACAAGGCACGCTGCGTCCGGGCCAGCGCCGTCCGGTCGCGGCGTTCGTGCCGAGGATTGCCGATCTTCTCCCCGGTCGACAGGACCAGCAGGTGATCGAGACCGACATCGATGCCCACCACCGAATCCGTGGCGGGCAATGGGATCACTCCGGGGTCCTCACACAGCAGGGACACGAACCAACGCCCGGCCGCGTCCCGCGACACGGTGACCGTCGAGGGCACCACGCCCTCGGGCAGTGGCCGCGACCAACGGATGTCCAGTGGCTCGGTCATCTTCGCCAGCGTCAGCGTCCCCTCACACCAGCGGAACGCCGAACGCGTGTACTCGGCGCTGGCACGCGACTTCTTCCGCGACTTGAACCGCGGATGCTTGGCGCGCTTGGCGAAGAAGTTCGAGAACCCAGTCTGCAGATGCCGCAGCGTCTGCTGCAGGGGCACCGACGACACCTCGTTGAGGAACGCCAGTTCCTCGGTGCGTTTCCAGGCGGTCAGCAACGTCGATGTGGCTTCGTAGCCGACCCGTTCCCTGCGCTGTGTCCACGCTTCCGTGCGGGCCTGCAACGCCAGGTTGTAGACCTTCCGGACACACCCGAACGTGCGCCACAGCTCCGCAGCCTGCGCCTCGGCTGGATAGAAGCGGTACCGGAACGCCCGCTTCACCTGCTCATTCATCGTTCACAAACTACCAAGCCGCTCCGCAGGGCTCCGATTCCTCCCCGCCCCAACGGCGGGGTCTCCTCGAAGGACTTCAGATGAGCGAACAGATCTACTCGTTGTGGCGGCGCATGGAGCGGGGCTGGGCCGACGGCGACGGCGAGGCCTTCGCCAGTGTCTTCGCCGAGGACGTCGACTTCGTGACCGTGCGCGGTGAGGAGCTGTTCGGGCGGCGGGCCGTGGCTTCGGGCCACGCGCAGCTGTTCGCCGGACCGTACCGCGACACCAAACTCACCGCGGAGATCAGCCTGATCAGGCCGCTGGCCGACGGGATCTCCGTCGTGCACGTCACGTCCTCCATCGCGCCGGCGGGCATCACCACCCACGCGCAGGCCGTCGTCGTGCAGCGCGCGGACGGGTGGGAGATCGCGGCGTTCCACAACATGATCCCGAAGGGAAAGTCATGAGCAGGCCCCGGTTGCGGCACATCGCGTTCGTCGTGCAGGACGCGAAGCAGATGGCCGACTTCTACACCTCGCGGTTCGGGATGGAGCTGTTCCACACCGACCCCGACGGCAGCCACTTCGTCACCGACGGATACCTCAACCTGGCGTTGATCCAGCAGCGGCTCGACGGTGACGTGCCGACCGGGTTCAACCACTTCGGGTTCCAAGTCGAGTCCGTCGAGCCGTACCTGGAGACGCTGGAGCCTCGTCCGGCGCTGCGTGGCGGTGACCGGCCGTTCGCCGAGTACCGGGCGATCGATCCCGAGGGCAACTGGTTCGATCTGTCCGCGCACGGCTTCCTGCCACCGGGCGCTGGGGAGTCCTGAGCGGGTTTTCGCTGCTCAGAGGCTTAGGGGTTTTGCCGGCCGGGAGCGGGGAACCCTCGTGCGGGGTATTGATGAGCAGGGCGGGGAAGGCTGTCGGGGCTTCCCCGCCCTGCTCTGTCCCTAGCGGGTGCCGGTCCAGAAGATGGCCCGTGCCACCTGCGCGTACAGACCCTTCGGGTGGTTGCGGAACATCGGCTCGGTGCCGAACAGCACGACCTTCGCGCCGTTCGCCGACCTACCGGACACGACCGCGGCCTGACCTGCAGCCGCGTCCTGACCACCCGTGCCGTCGTCACGCGGACGCCAGTGACCTGCGGCGATCACCGTGCTCCCGTAACGCTGCTCGACCGTCACGCCCGTGCCGAGGTTCGTGAACCACTGCGGTGAGTAGACGAACGAGTGCGGCAGTGCACCAGTGCCGATCGGGCCGGTGCCGTTGACCATGTTCACCACACCGTTGGCGTCCTCCCAGCCCGCGACCGGGGTGGCCTGCAGCAACTTGGCGTCGACGTTGAACTTGCCGCCCGTGGCGCCGCGGGTGACCACGCCACCGCGCTTCAGGAACTCGTCGAGCGCTGCCTTGGCCGTGGCGTTGAGCTGCGCGTAGTTCAGGCCGGACGACACGAACAGCACGTCGATCCGCGACCAGTCGAAGCCCGCGTTGAGCACGTTCGTGGAGATCGTGCGGACGTCGAAACCGGACTCCCGCAGCACCTGCAGCTCGTCCGGGCCGACGGCGGCCGCGATCGTCTTGCGCTGCAACGCCGTTCCACCCGGCTTGGCGGTGGTGAACCGGACGCCGTAGCGGTCGGCGACCTCCTTCGCCGCGAGCCGTTCGGCTGCCGGGACCACGATCGAGCCGTCGTCGTGGCGGCGCAACGCGATGCCACGGCCGAGGAGATCGTTGACGGCGTTGGCGTCCTTGGCGTCGTTCAGCGTCAGGGCGAGGTCGGCGCCGGGAGCAGCGTCGACGGTGCCGGTCGGGGCCGCCGCGACGACGTCCTTGCCGTTGAAGTGGAACGCGCCGTTCTTGTAGATGTCGATCGACGCACCCCACAGCAGGCGGTGGCTCCAGCCGGAGATGTCGTACATGACCGGGACCTTGGTGCTGATGTCGCTGCCCTGCTCCAGCATCACGTTCGCGAGCGCACGCTTCGGCTGGTGCATGTCGACCACGTACGACCCGGCCGGATAGCGCTTACCGCCCAGCGTGAACTGCTTTTCGGCGCGTTCGACCCGGACGTCGTGCGCGACCAGGAGGTCGACGAGCCGGGCAGCGGCGGGTGCCGAGCGGTCGTTCGTGATCACGTAGGCGCGCGGGAACTCCGTGCGGTAGCGGTCTTCCGGTCCGAATCCCGGCACGAACCCGTCCGGGATCTCACGCTGCGGCTCGCCGGCCTTGCCGCGGCGGAACATCTCGACCTGGTTGGAGATGAGCTCGCCGCGGTGGTCGTCCACGTAGTCGATCGTGGTCTTGATGGTGGACTCGGCGACGTCGGTGTTGATCTTCGCCCGGCGCTGCAGCTCGGCCGCGGGCAGCGTGTCGTACGCCTGCCGGTTGACCTGCTGCGGGATCTCGATCGTGTACGAGATGGCGCCGTGGTACATCGAGTACTGGGCGGTGTAGATCGGCGCCCAGCCGTCCCACACGCCGGGGTCGTAGTCGCGGAACGGGATCTCCGGCTTCGCCGCCTCCGGGTGCCCCAGCCCCTGCACGCCCTTCTCCATCGCGAGCCCGTTGGCCAGGCCGTGCTTGATGTAGAGGTCGAAGTCGTAGTTCTGACCGTGCGGCGGGGTGGTCGGCTCGATGAGCGTGTTCTCCACGTAGCCGTGCTCGTCCAGCATCATCAACGGCTGGGTGTTCTCCACGATCTCACGCATGACCCGGTTCTCCGGCTGCGAGCTCGTGGCGAAGTCGCGGTTGAGGTCGAAACCCGCGTTGTTCTGCCGGGTGCCGGCGACGCGACCATCCGGGTTCGCCGTGAGGTTGAAGTAGATCCTGCTGCGGCGCAACAGGTTCTGCGTCTCACGGTCGTTGGACGTGGCGAGGTGCTCGATGACCCGGAGCGCGCCGTCGGTGCCCTCCCACTCGTCACCGTGGATGTTGTTGTTGATCCACACCGGCGCCTTGTAGAGACCCGCGGGGACCTTGCGTCCCTCCTCTACGTTCGCCCGGAGCTGTTCCTGCAGACGGGTTTCCGCCGGGCTCTCCGGCGCGGTCAGCGTGACCAGGTAGAGGTCGCGGCCGAGCCCGGACTGGCCGGCGACCTCGACCGAGATCCGGTTGCTCTTCTGCTGCAACGTGTTCAGCTTCGGCGCGAGCGAGTGGTACGGCGCCAGGTTGAGCTTGATGGTCTTGTCGGCAGGGTTCTCGGGGTAGGTCCGCAGCTTCGTCCGGCGCGGATAGCCCTGGTAGCGGTCGGCCTGGTTCTCCCCCTGAGCCAGGACGAGGTTCGCGCCGACCGTGTCCACGGCGGCGACTTCGTTGCGCTCGGGCCCGTTGCCGGGCTCTCGGTCAGTGACCGGAGATGTGGGTGCTGTCGGTTGTGCCGTACCACTGACGGGCGCCGCCACCGCCGCGGTGACCGCCAGAAGTAGAGCGAGCAGAGTTCTGCGCATCGGTCGTTTCTCGCACAACGGCCCGCGTATCGACTAGAGCCGATAGGCGGGCCGTTGTTTCCCCT
Organism: Lentzea sp. NPDC054927; assembly: GCF_053610285.1. Classification (NCBI taxonomy): domain Bacteria; kingdom Bacillati; phylum Actinomycetota; class Actinomycetes; order Pseudonocardiales; family Pseudonocardiaceae; genus Lentzea; species Lentzea sp. NPDC054927. The sequence goes on along the minus strand of NZ_JBSGXZ010000056.1, from coordinate 24,882 downwards.
CGGTCAAGACCTGAACCAAGAGGGTGACACAAAACCGCGCAGGCGAACGAGAAAAGTTCACCAACCGCTGCCACAAGTAAGGGTACAAATCACCACTGACCAGGCCGTTCATTTCACTGAACGCCCACAACCACTCGAACGGCCTAGCCAGACCCCAGGCACAGGAACGGCCTGCGGAACGGATCCTTCGCCATCGCCTCAGCCAACGCCACCGCCGGCGCGGCCCCCGCGGCCAGCGCCCGGTGGTAGTCGGCCATCGCCGCCGCACTCGCCTCGTCCCCGACCTTGCTGGCCGCCGCCACTACCGTCCGCGTGCCCCCGGCCAACATCGCCCCGGCGAACCCGAGCGCCTCGTCACCGGGCCTGATGCGGTTCAACGCCAACGAACAGGCCGCCAGCACCACATGGGCCGGCGGCTTGCGGAGCCTGCCCAACTCGTGCGCGAACAACGGCCCGTCCACCAACTCGAGCCGCGAGAACAACGCGTTCTCGTTCTCATGCTCACCGTGCGCCGCAACGTGCACGAGGTCCGCCCCGTCGAGATGAGCAAGCACCTCCGCCGCCGTCGCGTCCTCCCCCGAAAGCACCGTGGCCTTGTCGTGGTGCGCGGCCAGCCGGTCCAACTCGCCGTCCGCGAACAGCAGACTCGGCCCCCGCACCAGCAACACCCGGTCGGTCCGCGGGTTGTCCGACTGCGCGGCCGCCAACCACGCCGTGGCACTGGGCGCCGTGACAACAGGCCGGCCGTGCAAGCTCGGAATGACCCCCCAGGGCACCGCGTACAGCGTCCCGGTGGGCACCACGATCAGTTCGCGCTCACCGATCAGATGGACCAACGGCTTGATCAGCAACGTGTCCAGCGTGTCCGCCTGCCGACGCGCCGACGCCCCGATGACCTGCACCAACGGCGGCTGCAGATAGTCCGGCGCCAACGCGTTGAGGTCGAAGTGCAGCTTCTGCGCACTCTCCAGCGCTTCCTTCGCCGCACCCAGCCGAACCATCCGCACCTGGCCGCCGGCGATCACAACGGCGACCATCCCGCCGCCCGACACCACAAAGCTGACCATGGCCCGCTCACCCAGTTCGGCGACGACCTCCGCGAGGCCGGCCATCGGACGCGGCCGACCCCAGCGCTGCGCGTTCCACCCCAACCGGTTGGCTTCCCGCTGCGCCTTGGCCAGCTTGGACCTCAACTCCTGGGTGGGCCTGCCGTCCAGACCGGCACGCATCAGGTCCCGACCGAGACCGCGAACTTCCACGATGCGCTCGGCCAGCTCGGAGTTCTCTACGTGCTCCAACGGTTCGTAGCGGTAGGTCTGCGCACGGGTGCGTTCGAGCCACACGAACAACCGCCGCGCGTCGTTGCTCTCCAGCACCAAGCGGATTGCAAGCTCGCCCAGTTCCCGGCCGTGGACGGCGGTAGCCGACACGAGTTCGAGGCCCCCGAGCTGGTCACGGACCTGACCCAGTTCCTCGAGCCCCTTGCGAGCGTGCAACAACGCCGCCCGGCGATTACCTTTCGCCAACGCCAGCTCGGCCAGCAGCAGCCTGCGTTGCATCCGGTGGTCGATCGGAGTGACGCCTCTCGGGCCGGGCAGCTGCCGCAGCAGTTCCTCGGCTTCGACTAGCCTGCGTCTGCGGACCTGAAGCCTGGCAGCCAGCAACTTCGCCAGCCGCGCCTCGTCCACGAGGTGGTTCGCCGCCAGCACGTCGGAGAGAGTCAGCGCCTTCTCCACCAACGCCGCGGTCACTCGCTTGGCCTGCATCGCGTGCGCCCAGAGTTCGATGAGCGCGGCCATCATCCACCAGGTGCTGCCGCGCTTCTCCAGCTTTCGCTGAGACCGCTTCGCCATTCGCCGAGCGAGATCGAGCTGGTAGTCGAGCAACGCGGCAGAGGCGCGGAACATCTCGACCTCGGCGACGTCCTGTTTCCGCTTCTCGCGGCGCATCACCGGCAGCGCCTCGTCCAGCTGCCTACCGGCCTCATCGGACAGTCCGACCATCAGCATCAGTTCGGCGCGGTCGAGCTGTACTCCAGTGAGCAATGACGTCTGACCGTGCGCACGGAGAAAGTGTTCTGTCTCCTCGTACCGCCGCAACGCCTCTGCCAGGTCACCGCTTTGCTTGTGGGTGTTGGCAAGCGCGTGCAGCGTGTACGGGTACAGGTCGTCCAACTGGTACTCGCGAGCGAGCGCACTGGCGCTTTCCAGGTCGGCGATGGCGACATCGCGGCGGCGGACCGCGGCGTTGGCGAACGCACGGGCGATCCGTGCCGATGCGAGTTGCCTCAGCAGTCCGGCGTCGAGCTGATCCGGAGCAGTCGCCCGTTCGTGCTCGATGAACGAAATGATCGGTCCAAACCATTGGACGGCCTGCTCCGGTTGGCCGAGCCGGAGAACGATGTTGCCCTGGCTGTGATCAATGCATCCGTGCAGCAACGCGCGTTGCCTCGGGTCTGCCAGAAGATCGGTTTCGCGGCGCGCGGCGTCGAATGTCGCCATGGCGACCGACATGCCGCTGGTTTCTCCCAGGCTGCGACCCAGGGTGTAGAGAATCCGCACCCGCAGTTCAGTCCGTTCCGGACTGTCAGGGGCGCGATCGGTGTGCACGAGTGCACGGTTGAGGAGACGGATGGCGGCAGGAGCCTGGTATTTCTCTTGCTCGACCCAACCGGTCCGGTACAACTCGCGCGCTCTCTCCAGGGCACGAGCGGGCATGTGATCATCACACCACATGCCTCCAAATGGCGCTGTCCGCCAACCAGGCGCAGGCCTGACCGACGGACAGAGCGGAGTGTGACTAGCTCGCGACTTCCTGCTTCGCCAGGTTGTCCGGGTGGTTCGGGCATTCCGCGTCGTGCAGGTGCTCGGTCTCGTCGAAGTTGCCGACGAGCATCATCGGGCCGGGCGGCTGCCCGCAGCACTGCGGCCGGATCGGAGGCTTCGGCGACGGCGAAGGCACCGGGGTCGGCGGCGCAGGCTGCGGCTGTGGCGCGGGCTGCGGCGTGACCGGAGTGCCTTCGAGCGTCGATTCCTGCTGTTCCGGCTCCACTGCCGGGGCCAGCGTGTTCTCGCGCTGGACGGTCATGAGGTTCCCCCCTCGTTTGGACTATTTACTTCCCATCCCCCCAGATGGGTGCGCCAGAAAGACGCGCACACACGGCTACAGGTATACGTCTCATTTAGCTAACAGCCACTCGGTCGGCCTAAGATCACAAAGGGCCACCTGCACAAACAGGTGACCCTTTGTGATTTTTATGGCGAATGTGTATCTACGAGCAGCGTTGGAGCACGATCTCGCGCACGCGGGCCGCGTCGGCCTGACCCTTCGTGGCCTTCATGACCGCGCCGACGATGGCTCCGGCGGCCTGGACCTTGCCGTCGCGGATCTTCTGCGCGACGTCCGGCTGGGCGGCGAGGGCCTCGTCGACGGCCTTCTCCAACGCCGAGTCGTCCGAGACGACCTTGAGGCCGCGCTTCTCGATGACGACTTCCGGGGAGCCTTCGCCCTCCAGGACGCCGTTGACGACCTCGCGGGCGAGCTTGTTGGTCAGCGTGCCCGCGTTCACCAGCTCGATCACCTTCGCGACCTGGGCCGGGGTGATGGCGAGGTCGGTGACCTCGATGCCCTTCGAGTTGGCCTGCTGCGCGAGGTACGACACCCACCAGGAGCGGGCTTCGTCCGGCTTCGCGCCCGCCTCGACGGTGGCGATGATGACGTCCAGCGCGTTGGCGTTGACCAGGTCGCGCAGGACCTCGTCGGTGAGCTTCCACTCCTCCTTGATGCGCGCGCGGCGCTCCCAGGGGAGCTCGGGCAAGGTCAGGCGCAGTTCCTCGACCCACTCGCGCGACGGCGCGATCGGGACCAGGTCCGGCTCCGGGAAGTAGCGGTAGTCCTCCGCCGTCTCCTTCTTGCGGCCCGGCGACGTCGAACCCGAGGACTCGTCGAAGTGACGGGTCTCCTGGGTGACCTCGCCGCCGTTCGCCAGCACCGCGGCCTGACGCGTCATCTCGAAGCGGACAGCGCGTTCGACGCTGCGCAGGGAGTTGACGTTCTTGGTCTCGGTGCGGGTGCCCAGCGCGCCGGTGGTCTTCGGCGAGAGCGAGACGTTCGCGTCGCAGCGCAGCGAGCCCTGGTCCATGCGGACGTCGGACACGTCGAGCGCCTTGAGCAGGTCGCGCAGCGCCGCGACGTACGCGCGGGCCACCTCGGGAGCGCGTTCCTTGGTGCCGGGGATCATCTTCGTGACGATCTCGATCAGCGGCACACCGGCGCGGTTGTAGTCGAGCAGCGAGTGCTCCGCGCCGTGGATGCGACCGGTCGCGCCGCCGACGTGCAGCGACTTGCCCGTGTCCTCCTCCATGTGCGCGCGCTCGATCTCGATCCGCACGACCTCGCCGTCGTCCAGCGTCACGTCGAGCCAGCCGTTGAACGCGATCGGCTCGTCGTACTGCGACGTCTGGAAGTTCTTCGGCATGTCCGGGTAGAAGTAGTTCTTCCGGGCGAACCGGCACCACTCGGCGATCTCGCAGTTCAGCGCGAGGCCGATGCGGATCGCCGACTCGATCGCCTTGGCGTTCACCACCGGCAGCGCGCCCGGCAGGCCGAGGCAGATCGGGCAGGTGTTCGTGTTCGGCTCGCCGCCGAAGACGTTGGCGCAGCCGCAGAACATCTTCGTGTTGGTGTGCAGCTCGACGTGCACCTCGAGGCCCAGGACGGGGTCGTACTTCTCGATGACCTCGTCGTAGTCCATCAGCTCAACCAGAGAGGTCATGCCAGGTCGTCCTTCCGCAGAGCACGAACGGCCAGCGCCGCACCGGTGATCGCCACGGCGATGCTGGCGATCGCGTTCGCCAGGGCCAGCTTGTCGTTCTTGGCCCGCGCGTTCCGGAAGCCCGAGAACGCGGCCGCGGCACCGGCGACGGCGCCCGCGAGGCCGAGGAAACCCCTTGCCTTCTTGATGTTCACAGCGACGGACCTCCGAACGCGCCACGCGCGGCCTCGTACGCGGCGGCCACCCGGTACATGCGGTGGTCCTGCAGCGCGGGAGCCATGATCTGCAGGCCGACCGGCAGACCGTCCTCATCGGACAGACCGCTCGGCACGCTCATGGCAGGCGTGCCCGCGAGGTTCGCGGGAATGGTGCAGAGGTCGGCCTTGTACATGGCGATCGGGTCGTTCGCGCGCTCACCGATCTTGAACGCCGTGGTCGGCGTGGTCGGCGAGATGAGCACGTCGAACTTCTCGAACGCCTTCGCGAAGTCCCGCGTGATCAGCGTGCGGACCTTCTGCGCCGAGCCGTAGTACGCGTCGTAGTAACCGGACGACAGCGCGTACGTGCCGATCATGATGCGGCGCTTGACCTCCGGGCCGAAACCGGCCTCTCGGGTCAGCGACATGACCTCCTCGGTGCTGCGCGTGCCGTCGTCGCCGACGCGCAGGCCGTAGCGCATGGCGTCGAACCGGGCGAGGTTCGACGAGCACTCGCTCGGCGCGATGAGGTAGTAGGCGGGCAGCGCGTAGTCGAAGCTCGGGCACGACACGTCCGCGATCTCCGCGCCGAGCTCCTTGAGCTGCGACACGGCGGCCTCGAAGCTGCGCGCCACGCCCTGCTGGTAGCCGTCACCGCTGAACTGCGTGACGACACCGATGCGCAGACCGGACAGGTCGCCGTTCAGACCCTCGCGGGCGGCGGCGACGACCGGCGGCACCGGGGCGTTGATCGAGGTGGAGTCCATCTCGTCGTAGCCCGCGATGATCTCGTGCAGCAGCGCGGCGTCCAGCACCGTGCGCGCACACGGACCGGCCTGGTCGAGCGACGACGAGAACGCGACGAGCCCGTAGCGCGACACACCGCCGTAGGTCGGCTTCACGCCGACGGTGCCGGTGACCGCACCGGGCTGGCGGATCGAGCCACCGGTGTCGGTGCCGATCGCGAGCGGCGCCTGCAGGGAGGCCAGTGCGGCGGACGAGCCACCGCCGGAGCCACCGGGGATGCGGTCGAGGTCCCACGGGTTGTGCGTGGGGCCGTACGCCGAGTTCTCGGTCGACGAACCCATGGCGAACTCGTCCATGTTCGTCTTGCCGAGGATGACGACGCCGGCTTCCTTGAGCTTGCGCGTCACCGTGGCGTCGTAGGGCGGGATCCAGCCTTCGAGGATCTTGGAGCCGACCGTGGTCGGCACCCCCTCGGTCGTCATGACGTCCTTGAGCGCGAGCGGCACACCGGCGAGCGAGGACACCTTCTCGCCCGCCTTGACGGCGTCGTCGACCTTGCGGGCCTGCGCGAGCGCGCCCTCGGTGTCGACGTGCAGGAAGGCGTGGACCTTGCCGTCGGTCTCGGCGATGCGGTTCAGGTGGGCCTGCGTGACCTCGACACTGGAGACCTCACCGCTGTGGATCTTCGCGGCGAGTTCGGCCGCGGTGGCGTGGATCAGGTCGTTGGTCATGCTTCCTCACCAAGGATGCGGGGCACGCGGAACCGGCCGTCCTCGGCTTCAGGAGCGCCTGAGAGCGCCTGCTGCTGACCGAGGCTCGGACGGACCACGTCCTCGCGGAAGACGTTGGTCAGCGGAACGGCGTGCGACGTCGGTGGGATGTCGGCCGTGGCGATGTCGCCAACCGAGGCCACCGACTGGAGGATCACGTCGAGCTGGCCGGCGAACAAGTCGAGCTCGTCCTCGGTAACAGCCAGCCTGGCGAGCTTCGCCAGGTGCGCGACCTCGTCGCGGGAGATGCTGGGCACTCCTGTCAACCCCCGTAGGGTCGGGATACGAATCGGGAACCCCGTGAGTCTATGGGCTGGTCAGGCGCGCCTTCGAACGGGTTACCGCCTGGGTTTCTGACCGACCTCTCAACTTAACCGTTCCGCAACGCGGACAGCAGGTCATGCGCTGACGATGCGTCTGCGAGAATCACCGACCGGCAACGGCGCAAGACGCGGGGTCTCGCGCACGAGCTATGGAGGCGTTCACCTTGTCGTTCCTGATCCGGGTCCAGCTCCCGGACCGTCCCGGCACCCTCGGCGCGGTCGCAACGGCTTTGGGCGAGATCGGGGCGGACATACTCAGCGTCGACGTGGTGGAACGCGGTTCCGGCATCGCCATCGACGACCTCGTGGTGGAACTGCCGTCCGGCCGCCTGCCCGACACGTTGATCACCGCGGCCGAATCCGTCGAAGGCGTCGAGGTGGACGCCGTGCGGCCGTACGCAGGGATTTTGGACACCCACCGCGAGCTGGAACTCGTCGAGGAGATCGCCGACGATCCGCGCAAGGGCCTCGACATCTTCACCGAGGGCGTCCCGAAGATCATCCGCGCCGGCTGGGCCGTCGTCGTCGGCCCCGAGGGCACCGGCATCAACCGCCTGACCGCCTCCTCCGCCGCCCCGGAGACGCGGATGGCGGACGTGCCGTGGTTCCCGCTGGAGCGCGCGACCGTGCTCGACGGCGAGGAGGAGTGGGTACCGGAGACCTGGCGCGAGCTGGGCACCGAACTCGCCGCGACACCGTTGGGCAAGCCGGACCGCGTGCTGGTCGTAGGACGTCCCGGCGGGCCGATGTTCCGCGCGGCCGAGGTGGCGCGGCTGGCGCATCTGGCCGGAATCGTCGCCGTGGTGCTGCCGGACTAGCTAGCTGGGGGCTTTGGCCCTCCGCTGCCGTCTGGCCATCGCGATCAGCTCGGCGTTGTTCTTGGCCCGGCGGCCGTCGGGCATCAGCAGGGTGTCTTCCAGGCCCATGCGCACGTGGTGTTCGAGCGTCGCGGCGTACCCGAAGACCAGCCAGGCGTCGTCGTCCTTGCCGTGCAACAGGATCGGCAGGCCGAGCGGTTCCACGTGCCGAAGCAGCTGTTCCGCGGTCTGCCGGGTCGCGCTGACGGTGATCCTCGTGGTGCCCAGGGGTGGTTCGGTCAGGTCCGCGGGCGATTCCACGACGAGTTCGACACCGACGTTGACCCGGTGCAACGCCTGGGCCAGCTCACGCCACCCCGGCTGGTTCACGTGCACGCAGGCGACGTCCGGCCGCCCCGCCGCGAGCGGCGCCCAGCTGCCGATCAACGTCGTGCGGTTGCCGGGAACGTTCGTCGACACGCTGATCTCGATGCCCGGCACCGCCGCCCGCACCGTGGCGATCGTGGTGGCGATCTCCGGCCCGGCCAGCGTGAGCGCGCCGATGACGTCCCTCGGGTGGATGTGCACCGAGGTGACGCCGAGCGCGGCGACGTCGGCGGCGTCCTCGGCCAGGCGCTCAGGTGACAGCGGCAGGGCCGGGTGCTCCTCGGCTGTGCGGGAGCCGTTCAGACAGGCTTGCAGCACACTTCATACGGTCCCACACAATCCTCGCCGCCGCGTTGCTCCAACGGTTAGCTTGGGACCATGCGACTGGCGTGGACGTTCGCCCAATCCGGCCTGACGATGGGCGATCTGGCCCTGGGTGTCGCCGGGGTGCTCGCGGTGGCCGGCGTGATCGTGGTGGCCGTGATGCGCCGCAAGCGCTGAGCTCCGCCCGATCTGCGGGCTCGCTGTTCTGCCGCCAGAATCGGCCGTGATCGCCCTCACCTTCTGGAGGTAAGAAGATCATGGCCGTGACCGTGAACCTCGACATGCTCCTCGACAAGGCTTACGAGAACCTCCCGCTCAACGAGATCCTGGACGCCCCCGTCGACGCGCTGCAGGGCGTGAGCGCGGGTGACGCGGAGAAGCTGAAGGCCGCGTTCAACATCAAGACGGTGCGCGACCTGGGCACCAACAAGTTCTTCCGCGCCGCCGTGACGCTGCTCGACCTGGAGGCGACGGCTCGTTAGAGCAGGATGCGGTAGTGGACGAACGGCGTCTTCTCCGCGACCTGGTCGTAGAGCTTGCGGGCGGTTTCGTTCCACTCGCTGGTGTGCCAGTAGACGCGGGCGCAGGCCTGTTCGCGAGCCCACTCCGTCACCGCCTCGATGAGCGCGCGGCCGGCACCACGGCCGCGCGCCTCGGGTGCGGTGAAGAGGTCCTGCAGGTAGCAGACGTCCGGGCCGGACGTGCTGGGGTGTTTGAAGAAGTGCGTGATGCCGATGATGTCGCCCTCGTCGCGGGCGCATAGGGCGTGGATGCTTTTGCCCACTTGGAACGCTTCCCACTTCTCGTCGTAGGTTTCCGCTGGCAGCGTGCGTTCGTAGAAGGTGTTGTAGCCCTCGAAGAGCTCTTGCCAGCGGGCGCGGTCCTCGGGTTCCAGTGGGCCGATCGCGATCATGTTGATCCTTTCTGTGGTCACCCGGTTGGATGACCTCCGTGTCGACGACCCTCACCACCGAGCTGCTGCTGCACCGCGCGGGCACCAAGTCGTACTGGCGCGGGCTCACCTACCGCGACTCCGTGCAGTCCTTGCGGGTGCACAGCAGGCACGTGGCGGCGCGGGTGCGGGGCGGTGACGACGCGGCGTACGTGGTGGAGCTTTCGTGGTCGGGCACGCATTTGGTGGGCGCTTGCAGTTGTCCGCACGGGTCGGAGGGGTTCTTCTGCAAGCACTGCGTGGCCGTCGGGCTGGTGTTGCTGGACCGGGGTGAGACGGTGCCGCCGCCGGACGCGGAGGACCTCGAGCTCAAGGACACGCTGAGATCGTTGCCCGCGGAGGTCCTGCGTGACCTGCTGTACGAGCAGGCGGCGGGTGATTCCAAGCTGCGGGCGCGGATCATCTCAGCACTCTGACGGTTGCTGGGTTTCCGGCAGCAAGGCGCAGTGTTTGTAGTGCCCCAACGCGACGTCGGCGAGCACCCAGCCCTCGTTGCCGCGGCTGAAGGTCAGCAGGTGCGGCAGGCCGTAGCCGGTGTACTGGACTGTGCCGGCGTCGACGAAGTACAGCTCGCCGTGCTCGTGGACGCGCACCACGACCGCCTTGCCGTTCTGGTCGACGTCGAACCTGTCCACGCGCGTCCTGATCTCCGCGGACCGGTAGCGCGTGCGGGCCGGCAACCTCCTGGCGGCGTCGAGCTTCGCTTCGTGGACGTCGAGTTTCGCGGCCAGAGCCGGCGTGACCGGTACGCCGAAGCCTGGAGTCTGAGGGCCGGTGGTGACCTTCTGCGCCCGGTTCTCCAGGTAGCGCTGGGCGATTCCGGCGATCTGGCTCCGGTCCGGCTCGCTGAGGGTCCCAGGGGTCGCCGAGGCGCCCAGCAGCAGCGGCGCCAGCAGGACAACGGCCCATCTCATCTCGCGAACCCCCATTCGCCGGCTGTCCGGTGGACGCGCGGCTCACGACGGGGTTGCTCAGAGCGGCATTCCGTAGGCGTAGGCCACCAGCTTGATGCCAGGCAACGGCATCCAGTCGCGGTCCGGCAGACGAGTGAAGCCGAGCCGCTCGTACAACCGGTGCGCCGCCAGCATCTTCTCCGACGACGACAGCACCACCTGGCCCGCACCGGCGGCGCGGGCGCGGTCGATCACCGTGCGCACCAGTGCCTCGCCCACGCCTCGGCCGCGCGCCGAGGACGCGACCGAGAGCATGCGGAACTCCAGCTCGCCCGGCTGTGAGATCTCCGCGTAGGGCGTCGCGGGATGCACGACCGTGACGGAGCCGAGGACTTCGCCGGAGCCGCTGTCGGCCGCGACCAGGAGTTCGGCGTCGCGAAAGCGGGACGCGGCGTCGGCGAGGGTCTTGGCGTAGTCGTCGTGAGCGTCCACGAAGCCGTCGACGCTGTACGCCTCGACCGTGATCGCTCCGACCACCGGCAGGTCGGCCTCGCGAGCCGGGCGGATGATCAGGTCAGCCATCTGAGCCTTCTTCCCCTGGGAGGGCCACCTCCCTCGCCGCGTCCGGGCCCTGTTCCAGCAGGACGCGGAAGCCCGCCTCGTCGAGAACCGGGACCTTCAGGGAGATGGCCTTGTCGTACTTGGATCCTGGCGAGTCGCCGACCACCACGAAAGCGGTTTTCTTGGAGACCGAACCGGCCGCCTTGCCACCGCGGGCCAGGATCGACTCCTTGGCCGAGTCGCGGGAGTACTCGGTCAGCGAGCCGGTGACCACGATGGACAGGCCTTCGAGGTTGCGGGTGATGGACTCGTCGCGCTCGTCCTCCATCCGCACGCCCGCGGCCCGCCAGCGCTCCACGACTCCTTGACGCCACTCCGTTTCCCGCCATTCGACCACCGCCGTCGCGATGGTCGGGCCGACGCCCTCGGCGCTGGCCAGGACGTCCTCCTCAGCGGCGATGATCGCGTCCATCGAACCGAACTGGAGCGCCAGCGCGCGGGCGGCGGTCGGGCCCACGTGGCGGATCGACAGCGCGACCAGCACCCTCCACAGAGGACGTGACTTGGCCGCTTCCAGGTTGTCCAGCAGCTTCAAGGCGTTCGCGGACAGCTCGCCGTTCTTGGTCTTGAAGCGCTCGATCTGCTGCAGGTCGTCGGCGTCGAGGTCGAACAGGTCGGCCTCGTTCGTGTACACCGTGGACTCGGTGATCGCGGCGGCGGCCTCGTAGCCGAGCACCTCGATGTCGAGCGCGGAACGGGAAGCCAGGTACGCCAGGCGTTCACGCAGCTGGCCGGGGCACGTCTCCGCGTTGGGGCAGCGGATGTCGACGTCGCCTTCCTTCATGGCACGCAGCTCGGCGTTGCACTCCGGGCAACGGGTCGGCATGACGAACTCACGCGCGTCGGCCGGGCGCGCGGCCAGCACCGGGCCGAGCACCTCGGGGATCACGTCGCCCGCCTTGCGGATCACGATGCGATCGCCGATCAGCACGCCCTTGCGCTTGACCTCGGACCCGTTGTGCAGCGTGGCCCGTGCGACCGTCGAGCCGGCCACCTTCACCGGTTCCATCAGGGCGAACGGTGTCACGCGGCCCGTGCGGCCCACCTGGACCTGGATGTCCAGCAGCGTGGTGGTGGCTTCCTCCGGCGGGTACTTGTACGCGATCGCCCACCGCGGGGCGCGCGACGTGGTGCCGAGCCGGCGTTGCAGGGACACCTCGTCGACCTTGATGACCAGGCCGTCGATCTCGTGGACCGCGTCGTGCCGGTGTTCGCCCCAGTACTCGACCTTCTCGCGGATCTCCACCGGGTCGGTCAGCACGGCGGTGTGCGGGGAAGTCGGGAGGCCCCACGACTTCAACGCCTCATAGGCCAGTGACTGGCGCGCGACCTCGAACCCCACCGTCTTGCCGATGCCGTGGCAGATCATCCGCAGCTTGCGCGCGGCGGTGACCTTCGGGTCCTTCTGCCGCAACGAGCCCGCGGCGGTGTTGCGCGGGTTCGCGAACGGCGGTTTGCCCTGCTCGACCAGCGAAGCGTTCAGCGCCAGGAAGTCCTCAACCGCGAAGAAGACCTCGCCGCGCACCTCGACCAGATCCGGCACCGGGTACTCGTCGGACCCCTTCAGGATCTCCGGCACGTCCGCGATCGTGCGGACGTTCAACGTCACGTCCTCGCCCGTGCGGCCGTCGCCACGGGTCAACGCCCGCGTGAGCCTGCCCTTCTCGTACAGCAGGTTGATCGCCAGGCCGTCGATCTTCAGCTCGCACAGGAAGTGCGTGCCCGCGCCGATCTCCTTCTGGACGCGCTCGAACCACACCGTCAGCTCGTCCTGGGCGAAGACGTTGTCCAGGCTGAGCATGCGCTCCAGGTGGTCGACCGCCCTGAACTCGGTCGAGAACGTGCCGCCGACGAGCTGCGTCGGCGAGTCCGGTGTGGCCAGACCCGGATGCTCGGCCTCGAGCGCCTCCAGCGACTTGAGCAACGCGTCGAACTCACCATCGGTGACGATCGGGTCGTCCAGCACGTAGTAGCGGAACTGGTGCGAGCGCAACTCCTCCGCGAGCACGGCATGCCGCTCGCGGACCTCTGCGGGAACGTCTTCAAGGCCTTCGCTGGTCACGTCACTAAGCTTAGTGACCAGGTCTGACAGTTTTCAGCCGTCCGAAACCCCGGCGAGTTCCCTGACTAGTGAACGCAGCTCCAGCAGGCTGATCGTGCCCTCCGGTTCCAGCTGCGCGGTCTCCACGCGCCGCAACCGCTCCCCCGCCAGCCGCTCGCCGAGAGTGACGTCCAGCGGCAGGAACGTCATCGTCTGCCGCTGCTGGTCGCTCAGCTCCGCGAGCGCCGGGTGGTAGACCGCGACGTCCACCACGTCACCGTCCACCTGGGCCACCACGCGGTAGTCGCCGAGCCGCATGCGCACCTCGCCGAGGTTGACGATCACCTCGGTCGGGTCCGGCACCGGCGGCACCGAGTCGTGGAACTCCCACACCATGTCCGACGGCGGGGCGGCGTTGATCCACGCGTCGGTGTACGGCCGCAGCCGCGGGTCTTCCTGACCGGTGATCACGAGCGCGTAGATCGCCATGTGGCCCTGCTCGAGCGAGAACATCAGGTCCGGGTGCAACTCCCGGACGAGGTCCTTCAGCTCGTCCTCGACCCGATGCGGTTCCCCGTCACCAAGCGCCGCGCTCACCACCGGTACCAGCTCGAACCACCGCTCCCAGAAGCGCTGCGCGGCCTCCTCGGCGTTCGGCAGGTGAGCGGGCGTGACGTCTTCGGCTTTGCGGCGGCGGAACCACTTCATGATGTTCAAGCGTAGAGCTTGCGTCCGTCGGCCAGCATTTCGACGAACTGGGCGATGCGCTTCTGCCGCGTCTCCGCGCGCTTCGCGTCGTGGATGCGCAGCAGGATCGCGTACCTGTTCTGGCTGTTCAGCGTCTCAAAGAACGCGGCAGCCTTGGGGTTCGCCTTGAGCGCCTCGACGAGGTCGTCCGGCACCTCGATCGTCGCCGGGCCCGCGTACGCCGCCTCCCAGCGTCCGTCCGCCTTGGCCTTCTCGATCTCGGCGAGCCCCGCCGGCAGCATCTTGCCCTGTGCGATCAGCTCCTCGACCTTGGCGCAGTTGCGCTTGGACCACTTGCTGCGGGGGCGCCGAGGCGTCCACCGTTGCGAGTAGTAGGAGTCGTCCACAGACCGTGTGAGCCCATCAATCCATCCGTGGCACAACGCGATGTCCAGCGCCTCGGCGTAAGTGATCGACTTGAGCCCCGAGCCCTTCTTGGCGTACTTGATCCAGAGCTCGGTCTCCTGCGCACCGTGCTCGTGCAGCCAGGCGTCGAACTGCGCGGGTTCCTCGAAGACGATCAACGCACCCTCCTCAGGCAGAGCGTCATGTCCTCATAGGGAACACCGAGTTCGGCCTCTTCGGGGCAACTTTCTCGCACAACGCCGACAACTTGCACGTTCACGCGTGGCGCAGCGCAGTCGAACTTGGCCACCACGGACCGTTGGAGATCCTCGGTGTCGAGCTCGAAGCAGTCGCCGCGCTCGGCGTTGGGCAGCAGGCACAGCGCGGCGTTGTGCCTGGTGTCGCGCAACACCTTGTACTCACCGCGCGGGCATTGGGCACTCGTTTCGGTGAGCACGGTCCCGATCTTCAACGCGGCCCGCTCGCCCTTGCAGTCGATCACCGTCAGGCCCAGGTCGTTCTCGCCGGGGCCGGTGAACTTGACGCAGCTGCCTTTCGCCGCCTTCGAATAGTCCGTGAGGAACAGGGATTCCGGTGCCGCTGGCGCTGGTTCGTCCGCTTCGCTGAACGCCCACCACAGTCCGAGGTAGGCCAACACGGCGAGTACGCACACCATCACGGTCTGTCTGACGACCACGCAGCGGATTATGGCGGCGAAAACTCGGTGGCGCGCGACGACTTACCGGGACACAGTGCGCGTCATGCTGATCCGGCGGGAGACGCCCGCAGACATCGACGCCATCCGCACCGTCACGAACCTCGCGTTCAAGAACGGACCCGAGGCACCGCTGGTCGACTGGTTGCGGGAGGACGAGGGCTGGATTCCGGAGTTCTCACTCGTCGCGGACGGCGTCATCGGGCACGTCGTCGGCACTCGCGGGTACATCGGCGACGACTTCCCCGCTTTGGGGATCGGGCCGCTCAGCGTGCACCCCGACCACCAGCGCAGTGGCGTCGGCAAGGCGCTGATGCACGCCGTTCTGGGCGCGGCGGAGGCTCGTGGCGAGCGCGCCGTCATCCTGTTGGGCGACCCGAACTACTACTCGCGGTACGGTTTCCGGCTCGCGGCGGAGTTCGGGATCACGCCGCCTGTTCCGGAGTGGGCGCCGCACTTCCAGGCTCGGCTGTTCGGTGACGTGCCGGGCGGGGCGTTCCGGTACGCGGAGCCGTTCAACCGACTTTGAGCACCTCACCGTCGGCCGTGCGCGCGTGGACCGTGCCGTCTGGCTGAGCTGACACGGTGTCGATGAACCTGGCCTCGCTCAACGGTTCCCAGGCCGTGCCGAGGCGGTGCACGCGTCCGCCGATCAGGGTGTGCACGCTGACCGTCCCATCAGGACGGAGGACCGCCTCGGGCGAGGCTTCCAGTCCCTGGGCGATCTCGCGCCACGCACCCGCGCCGCCTGCCACGAGCGTGGTGCCGGAGCGGAGGTACAGGACGACGGACCCGTCCGGGAGGGTGACCGCGGACGGCTTGCCGGTGGCGAACCCAGGCGGGCTGAGCACCTGCCAACTCGGAATCGTTTCGGTTTCGGCATTCGGCTGGAAGGGCTCTGCGGGGTTCCCGCAGAGCCGGCCGATGGCGTCTGCAAGTACCGCCAACTCAACATCAACTGGCGTTTTTCCACTACCAACGTGACCTGCGCGATCGAGCGGGCTCACAGGTCGGGTGTAGTTGGCGGCGCTTTGATCATGAGTTGGCGGTACTTGCACACGCCGATCAGCAGGAGCGACTTCGTTGGAGCACTGCAGGGCACCCGAGGCCTCCGCTCCGATCATCTCAGAGGGGTCTGACAATTTCGCCACGCTGCCGTCGGCCAGCACGCCGTACAGCACGACCGTCCCATCAGGACGCAACACCGCCTCAGGATCGCCCGCCACACCGGAGGCCACTTGCCGCCAAACTCCGTCGGCCAGCACCCTGACGTCACCGCGAACAGTCCGCGCATAGACGAACCGGCCGGCCACAGAAGGACGTCCGACGAAGTCACCAGAAGTGCTCAAGCGCGTGCGATCAACCCGGACATCGCCGTCCTCCACGACGTACACGCCACCGGCCACCACCTCGGGCCCGCCTTGCCAAGCCTGGCGCAGCATGGACGAGGCCCGATCCAACGCCTGGTCGTAGCGCTCCGGACAGCAGGATCGCTGCACCGCGTCAGCGAGCATCCCCGCGGAGAGATCCGGCCGGTCCACCTTCACCGCGTACTCGAAGAACCGGCGCGCGGCGTACGAGACGTCCATGATCTCGGCGGGCGTGCCCCACCCCATCGACGGCCGCTGCTGGAACACGCCCAGGGAGTCCGCGTCGCCGCAGTCCAGGTTGTTCATGTGCGACTCGACCCACCCGGCCTCGAACCCGGCGAGCATCACCTTCTCGCTGACCTTCAGGGACAGACCAACGGCGTGCACGACACGGATCACGTCCGCGTCGTGCACGCCGGGAACTCGGCAGGCCACGTTCAGCGGCAGCGCGTGAGCGACACCAGCCGTACCAGCCGAAACAAGCAGCGAGAAGACCAGCGCGAGCCTGAGCACAAGTCCGAATTGGACACCCCGGCTCGCACTGGCGCCACTCAGGAGTTGGCGATCAGCGAGAAGCCCAGCACGCCCGTCGCCGTGAAGTCGATGGCGGGCTCGGAGCTCGGCCACGACCGGAGGTCGTCGGCGAACACGGACTTCGCGGAGTCGAACTCCTTGGTGTACGGCTTGGTGCAGTCCACCGCGCCCGGCGGCATCTCGCCGAGGTCGCCGAACAGGGAGGCGTCGTTCGGGCCGTTGATCACGGCACCGACCAGCACCTTCGAGCCACCGTTCGGCGAGCCGGAGAGGTTCGCGGCCTGGTGGTGCGGGCACTCGGGGAACCTCGCGCCGACGCCGACGATCAGCGAGGTGCCCCAGGCGTTCGTGCCGAGAGCGAAGCCGCGCTGCTGCGTGCCGAAGGTTTCGTACTTCTTGTCGCCGGTCAGCTTCTGGTACAGCGCGGCGGTGGTGATGAAGCCGAACGTGCGCGAGCCGACGTCCCAGGTCTCGACGTTGGCGGCGGTGCGGAACGGCGAAGCCTGGGCAGCGACCGCGCCCTTCTCGAGCTGGCGCTGGATGTCGCCGACGACCTGCTTCTCGGTCACCTCGGCGCCGGGGACGCCCTTCTTCAGCAACGGAGCGAGATCGGCGTGGCCGAGCGCGGAGATGTTGTAGACGTTCAACGTGTCGGGGTCACCGGTGGCCAGGAACTCCTTGGCCCAGTGCGCGGCGGCACGAGCGAACTGGTTGTAGCGCTTGTCGTTCAACGCCTTCGCGGCCAGCGCGAGCTGGGTGGCGCCGAACTCCATGTCGTCGGTCCACGACTCTTCCGGGTAGTACGCGTGCGGGAACGCCGTCACGAGCTCGCCGGGGTTCTCGGTCTTGGCCGCCGCGAACAGCTGAGCGGCCTTGTTCAGGTACTCGCACGCGAGACGCGGGTTGCGACGAGCCTCGATCTGCGCGGCCAGTGCGAACGAGCCCGCGACGCGGCCGACCAGGTTCGGGCTGATCTTCTCGCCAGCCTTGTTCGCGCTGAACACCGGCCGGTACTTGATGTAGTACTCGCTGTCGCCCGGCTTGACGTCGAGCTTGTCGTCAGCCTCGGGCAGGCGCCACACGTCGTGGTCGCCGACGAAGCCGAACTCCTCGGAGCCGGTGCCGATGCCGACCTGGGCGTACAGCACCCCGGTCTTCTCGTCCCACGCCTTGTCGAGCCACTTGAGGCCGAACTTGGCCTCCTCGTACAGCGCGTCGTTGTGCTTGTTGCGCAACGCCAGCAGCATCGAGGCGGTCGAGTAGGACGAGGCGTGGGTGAACTTCACGAAGTCACCGGCGTCGAACCAGCCGCCTTCGAGGTCGACCTTCACACCCGTCGGCTTCAGCGGCGCCGCGATCTCGTCGCCGCCCTCGCCCTTGAACACCGGCGTCTCGTAGACCGCGGCCGAGCGGTCGGTGAGGTGCGCGGGCTTGCGGTTCAGGCGGCCGGGAATGACGTTCGCGCCATCCCGCTGCGCCTGGAAGAACTCCACGGTGTTGTTCGCGACCGGCTGGAACAGCTTGTTCAGCGAGTCGACCTTGAACGCCGTCGAGGTCGTCGAGCCGACCTTGATCCGGTACGTGCCGGACTTCTTCAGTGCGGAGAAGTCGATCGGGTGCACCGCGGGGAACGTGTCGCTCCACGAGCCCGTCGAGGCGCCCGTCTTCCCGGTCAGCACGGTGTTGCCGCGGCTGTCGACCACCGTGAACTTGGTGTTCGCGGCCCCGCCGAGCACGTAGGCGTGCTTCGCCTCGGTGGTGCCGAAACCGACCTGATCCAGCCTGATCTGCCCGGTGGGGGCCGCCTGAGCGGGCGCCACGACCACACCGGAAAGCACTGCGGCGACTAGGACTGCACGTCTGATGCGCATGAGGGGGAACTCCCGATCCAGGCCCGGCGGAAGCCTACGGTTAAGAAAGTTTCCTAATAGTTCGCAGCAGACTAGCCGCCCAAACCGGACATCACCAGCCCTCGGGCGGTTCCAAAAAGGACGAGGAGAGATCACGGGTCAACGACAGCGAGCGCTTCACCCAACCGGACGTCGCACCCGCTAGTCCGCACGTCGGCGTGGCCATCGCCCTCTCGGCCAGAATCGACCGCGGGAAGCCGAGGCGGTCGACCAGGCTGAACGCCCGCTGCCCCACGTCCTTCAACGTCACGGGCGTGCCGGGATCGGTGCTGGGCACCAGACCCAGCGCCAGCGTCGTGCCCGCCTCCCACGTCTCGCCGATCTCGTCGAGCGCCGCTGCCCCCTTGATCAGCGTCGCGTCGAACGCGATCGCGGCCGCGCCCGCCTCCCTGAGCAACGTCAACGGCGGGTGCGGCGCGCAGCAGTGGACGATCACCTCGTGGTCCTTCAACGCCTCGATCACGACGGCCAGCACGGTGCGGGCGTCCGGTTCGGGCACGGCGGCCACGGTGCCGAGCTTCGACGGCGTCGGCAGCAGGCCCTGCAGCACGGCGGGCAGGCCCGGTTCGTCGAGCTGCACGACGACCTTCGCCTTGGTGCGCTTGGCGACCTCGGCGGCGTGCAGCTTGAGGCCCTCGGCGAGCGACTCGGAGAACTCCTTCACCGCGCCGCGGTCCGTGAGCACCCGGTGGCCGCGCATCAGCTCGATGTTCGACATCAACGTCCACGGTCCGACGGCCTGCACCTTGACCGTCTCCGGCTGCGCACCCGCACGTTCCAACGCCTCGTCGAACGCGTCCAGGTCGCCCCGCAGCAGATCGACGGCCAGGCGGTGGTCACGACCGGGACGCGGGTTCACGCGGTAGCCGGAGGTGATGACCTCGATCGCGAGGTCGACGAGCAGGCCGGCGGTGCGGCCGATCATGTCCGCGCCAACTCCCCGGGCAGGCAGCTCCGGTACGTGCGGCAGGTCCGGCAGCTCGCCGACGACGATCTTCGCCGCCTCGTCGATGTCGGTTCCGGGCAGCGATCCGATTCCAGTAGCTCCATGCACCCACCGAATTGTTCCACTGTCCGCCAGACAGAAGAGGTCTAGACCCATTGACGCTGTGGTCTAGGCCACTTACCGTGATTGAGCAGGCGCTCTCAGTACGAAGCGCCCACAGTCGTGGTGTGGGAACGCGACGCGCCCCGTGTTCCCACACCACCCCTTCCCCCCTGCCGGAAGGACCACCCGATGGCCCGCTTCGCCCTTTTCGCCGCCGGGGCCGCCACCGCACTGGTGGCCGGACTCGTCGCCATCGCCCCGGCCTCCGCCGCCGGCGAATCCGCGGTGTTCAGCCAGGACTCGGCCTGGGGCTCCGGCTACCAGGGCAAGTACACGATCACCGCCGGCACCACCGCGCTGGCCGGCTGGAAGCTCGAGTTCGACCTCCCGGGAGCCACCATGGGCTCCTTTTGGGACGCCACGCTGACCAGCAGCGGCACCCACCACACGTTCACCAACCGCGAGTACAACGGCAACGTCTCCGCGGGCGCCTCGACGAGCTTCGGCTTCCTGGTGAGCGGCTCCGCGGTACCTACGAACTGCAAGCTCAACGGCGTCCCGTGCGGCGGCGGCTCGACACCAACGTCGACCACCACAACAACGCCCACCACCACTACGACGTCCGACGTGCCACCAACGCCCGGTAGCGCACGCGTCGCGCCGTACATCGACATCACGATGCCGAAGCCGTCACTGATCGACGTCGCCAACGCGACCGGCCAGAAGCACTTCACCCTCGCGTTCGCCCTGGGCTCTTCCGCCGGCTGCGCACCCGCGTGGGGCGGCACGGTCCCGCTGAACGACAGCCGCATCGTGAACGACGCCAAAGCGCTGAAAGCACAGGGCGGCAGCGTCATCGTGGCGACCGGCGGCGCGATGGGCCCGTACCTGGAGCACGTCTGCTCAACGGCTGACTCCCTGTACAACGCCTACGTCGCCGTGCTGGACGCCGTGGGGTCGAACAGCATCGATGTGGACGTGGAAGCAACGATCCCGCAGGCGATCGTGAACACGGCGCTGAAGAGGCTGCAGACCACCCGCGGCACCACCGTCAGCTACACGATGCGCATCCAGGGCCAGGACTACGGCATGGACCCGTACTCGGTCGACGTGCTGAAGGACGCGGCCGCCAAGGGCGTCGACGTGCTGGTGAACCCGATGCTGATGAACTTCGGCTACACGGGCAACTGGGGCGACGCGATGGTCGCCGCCTCGAACGCCACCCTCGGGCAGATGCGCGCCATCTGGCCGTCGAAGTCCGACGCACAACTGAAGGCCTCGCTCGGCCTCACGCCGATGATCGGACGCAACGACACGGGCCCGACCACCACCCAGGCCGACGCACGCAAGGTCGTCGACTACGCGAAGGCCAACCACGTCGGGCGGATCGCGTTCTGGTCCGCGGGCCGTGACAACGGTTCATGCCCCGGCGGCGGAGTTTCACCCACGTGCAGTGGAATCTCCCAGGCCAACTGGGAATTCACGAACCTGTTCAAGACCTACACGGGCTGATTCACCCTGCAGAGCAAAGGCCGGTCCGGGATCTTCCGTCCCCGCACCGGCCTTTGTTCGTTCGTCCGAGGCTTCTAACAGCCGCTGCAGCACCCGCAGCCCGGACCCGTGCACGAGCCGCAGCAAGAGCATCCAGCCATGGTGACCACCTCCGATTTTGAGCGATCAAGCTCTCGGACAGTAAGGCGCGCTCAACTCGGCGTGACACCACCTTCAGGGTGATTACGCTGCCACGATTGGCTTGTCCTCCGCCAACGGCTCGGTCGTCTTGGCCGGCTGGAGCCGACCATCACGCCATCGGAACGCCGATCTGGTGTACTCCGCTGATGCGCGAGCCTTCTTGCGCGACTTGAAACGGAGATGCTGTGCACGGTTGGCGAAGAAGTTCCCGAAGGCGCTGTGCAGGTGATGCAGAGCCTGCTGCGACGGGACGCTCGACACGTCGCGCTTGGAGTGACGAATGAATGGTCCTGCTGAGATGTTGGCCGCCGACAAGGCCTCCACCGCGCTCGGCATCGCGCCGATCGAGCTGCGCGACGGCTACGCGTTGCTGCGGATGACGGTCGCGGAAAACATGATCAACGGCCACGGCATCGCGCACGGCGGTTACGTCTTCTTGCTGGCGGACACGGCGTTCGCGTGCGCCTGCAACAGGGCCGGGTCCGTCACCGTCGCCGCCACGGCCGAGATCGACTTCATCAAGCCCGTGCACGAGGGCGACGAGCTGGTGGCGGAGGCGGTGGAACGGACCCGGTTCGGCCGCAGCGGGATCTACGACATCACGGTCAGGCGAGGGACCGAGATCGTGGCTGAGTTCCGCGGTCGCTCGCGGACCCTGCGCGCCTGAGGCCGATGAACTGCAGCGCGGCGAAGACGAACACGGCCAGCGCCTGCATCAACACCAGGCCGACGCCCGCGTCGGTGAGCGGGAACCACTTCAGCTCGGCCGTGAGAATGCTGTCCACGCCCCACACCGTGTTGCCGATGACAACAAGCAGCACCATTCGGCGATCCGGAACAGGACGCATCCCGAGCGAGAACACGCCCGCGCCGTAGACGAGGAAGAAAACACCGATCCCGATCAGCCATCCCGTCGGCATACCGATTTCCGGGCGGATCAGCAGGGCGAGCACGCCCATCGTGAACGAAGCGACACCGTCGAGTTTCAAGGCGAATTTCAACATGGCCCGACCATCGCCCGGTCAACGCTGCCAGAACCACGTCAAGCGCTGCCAACTCCTGCCATCAGGTCCGCCGCGACCAGCCGTGCGGCGGCGTTCTGCCAGTTGTGCAGCGTCCGCTCCGGCACCTGTGTCACGAACCACTGCAGCGCGCGGCGATCCTCGGCGTCGAGACCCTCTCGCTTGGTTCGCACCGAGTACGGCCGGATTCCCTTGACGTAATAGAAGTACAGCGCGTTGTAGTAACGCCATTCGTCGCTGGTGCCGAAATCGCCGTCGACAGGCTTCAGCCGCTGAATGCTGACGAGCAACATGCTTTTCAACTGCGCGGCGCGATCAAGCGGCGGAGCCTCGTCCGTGAGCGCGATCAACGGACTGGCCACCAACTTCCCGAGATCCCCGTAGTGACTCAACGCCTTGCGCGTCAGCCGGGCGAACTCCGCCTCGTCCTCCGTGACCAGCGCCCGCCGCTTGGGCAACGACTCGGCGGCTTCCCGCAGCTCGGCACGCTCAGCGGCCACCGCGGGCACCGCGAGCCGGTCGACGACGGCGGCCAGCGGGTTCGCCAGCACCTGAACCGCGATCGCCGCCGCCACGGTCGTGTAGGCGAGCAGGTCCGGCCCGCCGAACAACACCACCTGCGACCCGAACAGCACCGCCGTGAAGCCCGCGATCACGAACGACCGCAGCATGTCCGCCCGGATCGCCTCGCCCTCCTCGACTGCGTCCGTGACGGCCACCAGCACCCCGAACACCACGAGGTCGAAGCCGATCATCGGCAGCGTCACCGCGTCTGGCAGAAGTTGCAGCAGGAAGGCGGCAGCCGACAGCCCGAACATCACTCCAACGAGTGAAAAGTAGACGCGTTTCCTTATGGCAAGGACTGTCGACACGGCCAAAGGAACCAACACGATCCACGGCACCCACCACGAAGCCACCAAGATCAGTGGGAGCGCGACCAGCCACCACCTGATCAACTCGGGCCGCGCGAGCAACACGATCGCACCCGTCCAGGCCAGCGCAGGTACCCCGAGCAGCACGGGATGCGGCACGACGACCGCCGCCGAATAGCCGATCATCCCCGCGCCCGCGAACCACAGCAGCGGCTTGCGCGGATCGCGCGCGAGCAGGTACAGCCCGAGCCACCAGGCGAGGCCGGAGACCAGCAGCGATAGGCCAAACACGGGTCAAAGCTAGCCCTACCTGCAAAACTAATCTTCATGCCGGTAGAGCTGACGCTCCACAAAGCGGCCGAGGAGTTGCGACGAGGCGACCTCGCGAGCGTGCTTCGCGCACGTCAGCGCGTCGCCGGGCTGGTAGGCACCTACCCGCACCGCCTCGATCTCCGCGAGCGCCTCGCCGAGGTCTACCGAACCCTCGGCCAACCGGCCCAAGCCGGCCGCTGGACGTACCTCTCCGACGAACGCGACCCGGAAGAAACCCTCGCCTTCGAACGCGCCTACCGCAAAGCCGAGTCCCGCCTGGTGGCCCTCAGCTGGCAGGGCCGCGTGGACGAGGCCCCCACCGAAGCCGCACGAACCCGCCTGGCCTCCCTCTACCTGGAAGCCCGCATAGAGCTCCAGCACGACCTGGACGCCACCCCGAACGAGGAAACGTCCTGGGGCGCCTGCCTGATCGTCATGGTCGGCGGCACCTTCGTCCTCGTGTGTTTCATCCTGGGCATCGTGACTCTCGTCCAGTTCTTGTGGAAGCTGGTCACATGAGAACGCTGTCGCAGTACGTCCGCCGCACCCCGCTCATGCACGCCACTGTCGACGGCCGACCCCTGGTGCTCAAACTCGAACACCTCCAGCTGACCGGCTCGTTCAAGATCCGCGGAGCCGTCAACAAACTCCTCTCCCTGAACGTCTCCGAAGTCGTCACCGCGTCCGGCGGCAACCACGGCATCGCAGTAGCCCAAGCCGCCCAGCTACTCGGCGCCCACGCCACCGTCTTCGTCCCCGTGACCGCCCCAGAAACCAAAACCGCCCGCATCGAAGCCCTGGGCGCCAAGCTGATCCGCCACGGCACCACCTACGCAGAGGCCGCCCTGGCCGCCCGCGACCTCGGCCCGACCTACATCGAGGCCTACAACGACCGAACGGTGATCGAGGGCCAGTCCACGGTCACCCAAGAAATCGTCGAAGACGCCCCCGAAGTCGACACCATCTACGTAGCCGTGGGCGGCGGAGGCCTGATCGCCGGCGCCGCACTGGCCTCAGGCGGCCGCCACATCATCGCCGTGGAACCAGAAACCTGCTGCGCCATGCACAACGCCCTCGTCGCCGGTCACCCAGTCGACTCCGAGGTGAAGTCAGTAGCGGCCGACGCCCTGGGCGCCACCCGAGCAGGCGACCTCTCGCTGAAAATCCTTCAGCAGCACAACGTCACCTCAACCCTGGTGTCCGACGAGGAGATCCTCGCGGCCCGAGACCGCCTGTGGGCAGACTTCCGCCTGGCAGTAGAGCCAGCGGGAGCAGCAGCGTTCGCGTCGTTCCTCAAGGGAGACAAGCAAAGCGAGCTCCCCTGCGTAATCCTCTGCGGAGCGAACTCGGAGTGGCAGCCCCGCTAACGCATTGAGCAAGCGTTTCCGGCGGGGTGGTCCCGTCACGAGTCGTGCCACAGCTCTTGCTGCGTCGCTCCTGGTACGGCTTGTGACGGGACCACCCCGCCAACGCAACCACCTACGCAACG